>JBHHVZ010000117.1:0-7841 GCA_046756245.1 Parvularculaceae bacterium | reverse complement strand
GTCGCGCATTTTATCCGAAAACCGGTTCCCACTTTTCGGAATGCGCTCTAGCGCCGCCGCGTCATGGCCGTAAGGGACCCATTGACGCTGCGTCAGGCGCCCGGATCAATCGCCCCGCGCTCTCTGGCCAGCCCATAAAACACAAATCCGGCGGCGATGACGGCGAGCGCGAAGCCCCCTTCCGCCGGTCTGTTGATCAGCACATAGGTTAGCGTCCAGCCGGTCAGCGTAAGATAAATGAGCGGCGTAATTGGAAAACCGACCACGCGATAAGGCCGTGCGAGCTCCGGCCGGCGCCAACGCAGAACGAAAAGACCGAGCACGGCGACAAAACTGTTCAGGGCGACTGCAAAGCCGGCGAAGATCAAAATGAACTGGAAGCTCGACGTCAGAATAAAGACGAGCGCAAGCCCGCTTTGCACGTAAATCGCAATCGATGGGACGTCCGCAACGTTTGTTCGTGCAAGGAACGACAAGGCGGGGAAGTCCTCTCCGATCGCGTGAAGCACCCGCGGCCCCGCCATGGTCATGGCGCTGACGGTGGAGATCAAGAGCAAAGCCAGCACGCCGCCTGTGGCGCGCGCGGCGCCCTCCCCGAACAGATGCTGAGCGGCGATGAAGCCGATCTCGATCTGCCCGCGCAGCGCTTCCGCCGGCGCAGCGCGTAAGAATACGATATTGAGCGCCACATAGAGCGCCATGACCACAAGCGTGCCGGTCATCAGGATGCGGGGCAGTTCGCGCTGCGGGTTTTCAATTTCGCCGCTCAGATAGGTTGCGGCGTTCCATCCCGTGTAGGCGTAGCTCACATAGATCAGCGCGACGGCGAACGCGCCGCTGGCGATCATCGCGCCGTCTTCGGCCGCCGGCAGAAAACGGACCGGCTCGCCGGGGCCGCCGACGATAAACGCCGCCGCACAGAAGCCGATGATGACGGCGATCTTTGCGACGGTGAAAAATATCTGCGCGCCGCCGCTATTCCTCCGGTTGCTGGCGTGGATGACCGCCAGGACGGTGACCAGCGCGCAGGCCAGCGCTTTAACGCTCCACTCCGGCGCGCCGGCGCCGAACACGGGTGCGGCGTAGGCGCCGAAGGTTATAGCTGCAAGCGCGGTCGGCGCGGCGAAGCCGATCGTTGCGGATATCCAACCCGATACGAATCCGGCCGCGGGATGATAGATCTCGGAAAGGAAATTATACTCGCCGCCGGAACGGGGAAGCGCCGCGCCAAGCTCGGCGTAACTCATCGCGCCGCAGAACGCGGCGAGGCCGCCGGCGAGCCACAGGGCGGCCAGCAAAAAGCCGGACTCGAATTCCAACAGTTGAAACCCGAGGCTGGCGAAAACACCCGTTCCCACCATGTTTGCAATAATCACCGCCGTCGCAGTCCTGAATGTGAACTTGTCGCCGGGAATAGTCTGCGGCCGATGAATTCGCATGTTTCGCAATCGAGCCAGTTCCCTGCGGCGGCGCATCCGTTGTAGGCGGCGCCGGCGGCCGCGTAAACTCGAGCGCCGTTGCAAAGACGCCGTCGGCAAAGCCGCATTCTCATCAGGTTTTCTAATAGTCCGTCCAGCGCAGCCGCCTTGACAGCGCCGCTATAACATCGTTTCTCGCACCTGCAACAAAGGAGCGGATTATGGCAGTCAATGTCGCCGTCGTCGGCGCGACCGGCAATGTGGGACAGGAAATGCTGGCGATTCTCGCCGAGCGTCTGTTTCCGGTCGGGGAGGCGTTCGCTATCGCCTCACGCCATTCGATCGGGCGCGAAGTGTCATTCGGCGACAAGACGCTGAAGTGCCGCGACCTCGAAACATTTGACTTTTCCAAAGCTGACATCGCGCTTTTTGCAGCCGGCGGTTCGATCGCCAAGGAATGGGCGCCGAAAGCATCGGCCGCCGGCGCGATCGTCATCGACAATTCCTCGCACTTCAGGATGCACCCGGAAGTGCCGCTTGTCGTGCCGGAAGTGAATCCGGAAGCCGTCCGGGAATTCGCAAAAAAACGCATTATCGCAAATCCGAACTGTTCGACAGCGCAGCTTGTCGTCGCGCTCAAGCCGCTCCACGACGCCGCAACGATAACGCGCGTCGTGGTGTCGACCTATCAGTCGACGTCCGGCGCAGGCAAGGAAGCGATGGACGAACTGTTCGACCAGACGAAAGGCATCTTCGTCAATGACGAGCCGACGCCGTCGGCCTTTACTAAACAGATCGCGTTCAACGTCATTCCGCATATCGACGCCTTCATGGAGGACGGCTTTACGAAAGAAGAATGGAAGATGACGTCGGAGACGAAGAAAATTCTTGATCCGCGGATCAAGCTGACGGCCGCCTGCGTGCGCGTGCCGGTTTTCGTCGGCCACGGCGAGGCGGTGAATGTTGAATTCGAAAAACCGCTTATGGACGATGAAGCGCGCGAGATTCTCCGCGAGGCGCCGGGGATTCTCGTCGTCGACAAGCGCGAGGACGGCGGTTACGTCACGCCGGTCGAATGCGTCGGCGATTTTGCGACATTCATCAGTCGCATCCGCGTCGATCCGACGGTTGAGAACGGTCTCGCCTTCTGGTGCGTTTCCGACAATCTGCGTAAAGGAGCGGCGCTTAACGCGGTGCAAATCGCCGAGCTTCTTCTAAATCGCGGACTCATCGACAAGGCCGCCTGACGCGCGCAAGCGCCGAGAACCCGCAAGAAACGGGTCGACTGCAGACGGCGCGTTCAGACAGATAGGGCGTCATGTCGTTAAAGGCTGAAAAATCCGTCGACCCGGCGCATGCGCGCGCGGAGATGCAGCTTGGCCTTCTGTGTGGATTGGGCGCTTATTTTTTATGGGGGATCCTGCCGCCTTATTTGAAGTCGGTCGGACATGTGCCGCCGATAGAAATCGTCGCGCACCGCATTCTCTGGTCCGTGCCGTTCGGCGCAATGCTCATCATTTTGCGCCGGCAATGGCCGGAAGTCCGCGTCGCCTTCTTCAACCGACGCATTCTGGCTATGCTCGCCCTGTCGGCGATTGTCATTTCAGGCAACTGGCTGATTTACGTGTGGGCGATCGGCGCCGAGCGCGTGCTCGAAGCAAGCCTCGGCTATTACATCAATCCATTGATGCAAGTAGCCGTCGGCGTTTTTGTATTAGGCGAACGCCTGCGGCGCGCGCAGATTGCGGCTGTCGGGCTCGCCGCACTCGGCGTCGGCGTTTTGACCGTTGGCTCGGGCGCTTTTCCCTGGGCGGGAATCGCGCTCGCCATTCTCTTCACGACTTATTCCTACGTACGCAAAACAACGCCGGTCGGCGCCATGCCGGGCCTTTTTATCGAAACCAGCTTGCTGTCGCCGGTTGCGCTGGCGTTTCTGTTCTGGCGCGCCGGGGCGGGCGTTGGGTCGTTCGGAACGATAAACTTCGGCACAGATCTTTTGCTAATCCTCGCCGGCCCGGTGACGGTGACGCCGCTTGTATTGTTTGCGCTCGCTGCACGGCGGCTGCGGCTGACGACGATCGGCTTTATGCAATATCTGGCGCCGACCATGCAGTTCCTGTTCGGACTCTATTACGGAGAGCCTTTCACCCTCGCCCACGCGATCTGCTTTGGCGCGATCTGGACGGCGCTGGCCATTTTCAGCGTCGACGCCGTGCGCGCCAATCGCGCCCGGCGCCGCGCGGCTGTAAGTCAAAACGCCGGGGCTTAACTCATAATGGCGGGGTTGCAAAAGCGGCATTGCGGCGGTCCGCTGCAAGACCGCCTTGCCGGGCGCGGCGGCGGGCGTCATTCTTAGCGAATGATCGATTTCGCGTCTCCCCGGATTGTCGACGCTGGCGGCGTCTTGCTCGCCGTCTATGAAGAAGGTTCGGGCCCGCCGGTGATTCTCGTTCATGGCTGGCCGGAGATCGCCTATTCCTGGAAACCGGTCTTTCCGGCGCTCGCCGCCGCCGGCTACCGCGCGATTGCGCTCGACCTTAAAGGATTCGGGCGTTCAGCGGCGCCGCCCCTCAAAAATCTCTATGACATCTGCACGCTGACGGGCGATCTCGCGGCGCTGCTTGATGCGCTGGAGATCGAGCGCGCGGTCTTTTGCGGCCATGACTGGGGCGGGGCGATCGTCTGGGCGATGGCGCAACTGAGGCCGGAACGCGTCGCCGGCGTTATTTCCCTGTGCACGCCGTTGCGCCCGCGCCCGCCGGTTCCGCCGCTGAAGATAATCGAAAAGCGCTTCACGGATCGGCATTATTTCATCCGCTTTCAGGAAGAAGACGCGCCGGAGCAGCTTTTCGAGACCGATATTGAGCGGTTTTTCCGGCTGGTTTTCCAAAAACCGGCGCCGCGCGAGCGCTGGGCTGCGCTAATCCCCGGCGTCTACGATCTGCTGAGCCGTTTCCAACGCGGCCAGACTCCGGAAACCGGCGATCTCGTGCTGACGGAAGAAGACTTGAAGGTCTATGTCGATGCTTATCGGCGCTCGGGCTTTCGCGGCGGGATCAATATCTACCGCAATGTCGATCGCAACTGGGCGCTGATGGAAGGCCGCGACGAGACTGTGCGCGCGCCGGCGTTATGGATTGGCGCCGAGCTCGACCTGTTCTTGCCGCCTGAAGGCGCGGAGGGCATGGAATCGCTTGTTTTTGATCTTGACAAACACGTTCTTTCCGGGTGCGGACATTGGATGACATGGGAAAAGCCGGATGAAGCCGCTGCGCTGATCGTCGATTGGCTCAAGCGCCGTTATTTCTGATAAATTGAGAGAATTTTGACAGAACTTCACGACATAGATTGAGATAAAACCCGCCGGACCGCCTAAACTTTTAGTCAGGATTCATCGCGACCCTTCACCTGAGAGTGATCAGGGGTGGAGGCTTGCAATGAAAAACCATGCATTTGCATGCGCCGTCGCGCTTTGTCTTACGGCCGCCGGACCGGCTGGCGCCGAGATGTTCGAGGCGCCACGCTCGCACCCGAAGACGCTCACGTCGTTTTCCATCGGCGAACGCAACATCGAGATTCAGGCCGTCACCCGGCGGGCCCGCGCCGATACGGCGTTGCGTCATCGCCGGCTTGAAGAAGCGCTCGAAATGCGCAAGGTCTTGCCGGGCTATCCGCAACCGCCATTCGTCAGCTTTGACGTCAAGGTCTCGTTTTAAGCGTTAAAGACAGTCATAGACTGCATCGAGCAGCCTGACGGCGCGTGGATCGCCAGCGAGATGCGGCGACATTTTGTTCATCACATACGCCGCCGTCAACCGGTTTTCCGGATCGATGACGACACAAGAACCGCCAAAGCCGGCGTGACCATATGCATGCGTGCTTGGGCCGAAATGGCCGTTGATGTTCTTCATGAGGCCCGGCGTCCATGCAAGATGAAACGGCAAAACCAGATCGTCGCCGCGAATGCGCTCGCCGAGTGCGGCGTCAATCGCCGCTGCCGCGAGGATTTTTTCACCCCTGAACATCCCGCCATTCGCCAACGGCTGCACGACTTCGGCGAGCGCGCGGGCGCTGGCGTGCATGTTCGAAGCCGGAATTTCCGCCGCCGCCCACGCCTCCCGCGACACGCGCGCCGGGGCCGACCACGGCTTCAGGAAAGCAAGCTCCGTATAACGATTGATTTCACCCAGATCGGGCGGACGCGGGGGTTTGCGCATATAGGCCGCGCGCGTTGTTTCTTCCGGCGTCATGCCGCAGAAAATCGGCAGTTCGAATTTTTCAGCGAAATCGGCGCGAATAATCTCGCCCGGCGAACGCCCGACCGTCCGCCGCAACAGTTCGCCGGCGAGAAATCCGAACGTCTGGGGATGATAACCGTTCGCCGATCCGGGCGGCCATAACGGCGCCATCGTCTCAAGGCGCTTTGTAATTACGCGCCAGTCAATCCAGTCTTCCGGCGCCATGGCGTCGGGAATGCCGCACAACCCGCCCTGGTGGGACAACAGCTCGCCGACCGTAATGCGTTCTTTTCCCTGCGCGCCGAATTCCGGCCAGTAATCGGCCGCTGGCGCATCATAGGAAAGCGCTCCATCGCTTGCCGCCCGCGCTACGAGCAGCGTTAACACGGCTTTGCCGCTGGAATAGACGCAGGCGATCGTGTCATCCCGCCAGGGGGTCTTGCAGGCCTTGTCTTCGAACCCGCCGCAAAGCTTGATGACGATCTCGCCGTCAATGCAGACGACAAAGCCGGCGCCGAGTTCCAGCCCGTCGTCGAAATTCTTTTCAAACGCGGCGCGAACGCTCGCAAATGGCGCGTCTGCGCGTCCTTCAACCATAAATTCGTTCATCTGCATCAGGCGGGCGATCAACTGGTCCGCGGACAGCGCATATTGGCGGCGATGAACGCCCGCCGGACTTCCAGCGTAGCCGACATGACTCCGGCGCGCATATCCTGTCTGGAATTCGCGTTTTCCAGGACGCCCGCCGCCTCGGCCCGCCCGGCGCGCTGGAGGCGTTCGGCCAGCACATGGGCGAAGCAGGCGCTTCGCGTTTCGGACGCGCCGAGTCGCATGAGTCCGTCCTGAAAACGGCTGGGCGGAATGTCGTCTTCGATTGCAGCGGCGGCCACGCGCGTATGATTTTCCGCATTGTGGGCGCATGCCGGCGCCAGCGCCAGGACGACGGGAATAAGAAGGCGGCGCATTACGCGCGCCGATACGACAACACGCGTATTCATCGGCCGAACGCACATGCGATTCCGGCGCTGGCGACGGCGGCGGCCGCACGCGGATTGTCGATGGTCAAAAGCGCGTCCAGCGTCTCGCCGGCCGAGGACGCCCGGTTCATATTGTCGAGAAATTCGGCGACATGGGCGAGGTCCTTGCGGTCGAGACGATCGTCAAGCTCGCCGGCGAGGCATTTCGCACGGTTGGGCGATACGCCCAGCTCCTCAAGATTCCCCTGAACCCGCGAGCGCGGCGATACCGTCGCACAGGCCGCCGCCAAAAATATCATCGCCAGTATCGCCACTCGGTGCTTCATTTCCGTCCCCTTCTAAGAGCGCCCGCCCGGAAATCGCGGCCTTCCGCCGCCTCCGATTCGCGAAAGGCTAGCCTAATTCTGCCGCGGGCGTCCATGGCGCTAGCTTTGTCGTGAAACCAGTTGATCCAGCCGCCAGCGCAGCGCGTCCAGGCGGTCCTGGCCGAAAAACGGCTCGCCGTCGAGGACCATCAGCGGCACGCCCCAATGGTGTTTGAGCTGTTCGGCCTCGTTTTCGGCGATCGCCTCCGCGACGCGCCCGGGATTGTCGCGGGCCCAGGTTTCGAGAGCGTCGAGGGCCAATCCGGCCTCCTCCGCCGCTTCGGCCAGCGTTGCGGGCTCGTGCCAGTTTTCGCGGCCGCCCCAGATTCGCTTCGAAACGCTTCGAGCGAAGAAAAGTCCCCGCCCTGTCTCCACCGCTGCGACGCCGAGCGTCATCAGCCGATCCATCAGCGGCTGTTCGGCGTCAACGACGCCTGTCTCCATGTTCATAGCAACCGGGTCAGGGCGCGGCATTGCTATTGGAATGGAAAGCCGTTCGGCTTCCCGCATCACGTCCTTGAGCAGATAAGGCAGAAATTGCGGGCGACCGCGCTCAAAAAAATCCGATTCGCGCAGCGCCAGGGGCCGGACCGGGCGAAACCGCAAGTCGATCGCATACGCCGCGCCCATCATAATCAGGCGGTCAGCGGCGAGATAGGAATAGGGGCTTCTGAAAGACCAGTAGACATCGAGAATCGCCATCCTATATCTCCATTATTATGCAAACGCGACAAACGGACGAACCGGATTGAATGATCAGGGCTCGCCCGCTAGCCCGGACCTCTCAAACTATCACGGGCGTCACGGAGGTGAGTATGACGACAGACCAGGAAAGACGCGAAG
>JBHHVZ010000116.1:0-7850 GCA_046756245.1 Parvularculaceae bacterium | reverse complement strand
ACTGGATGGCGTGACGGTTGGAAAAATGCGGCGCGCGCCGTGAAAGAGCGCCTCTTACGACAACCCGAGCGCGGCGATTTCGATGCGCGCCGCCGCCCCGAACAGAAGCGAGGTTTCGCCGTCAGTGCGCTCCGCCCGCCAGCCGGGAAAGGCCGCCGACAACCCTTCGACCTGCTCTTTGGCGAACGCGATCGCGTCCGCTTCGGCCTTGTCTTCGGTCGACAGCGAATCGAGGAACTGACCCGCAACCGTCACGAACCCGTAGGCGTCCTGATATTCATGCGCGTTCGAAATTTCACCATCCTCGCCGACGCCGATTGCGAATTCTTCGGCCGCCGTGCGCACGAGCCCGGCGATCGCCAGCAGTTCGTTCCTGTTCGACGTTTTCGGCGCCGTTGCGCGGATGGCGTCTTTCGCGGCCGCATACGCCGCCTCCACGTCGGCGCCGGATGCGGCGGCGTCATTGAGCGCGTCGAGCGCGTCGGCGAAACCTTTCTTCCCGCGCGCTTCGAAAGCGGGAATGAGATCAGCGTAAAGTTCGCTCTGGGGATGTTTGGCGTGGGTCGCTGCAGCGTCCGGCGCGCCGGCGCGCGTGAGCTCGATAAAAGCGACGAGATGGCCGCGCACAAGGCCGAGACGCTTGAGATATTCCACATCGTCCGTCACCGGATCGGCGCTCGCGGCGCCTTCGCTCTCGCCTTCCCCTTCGCCGCCTTCGCCTTCAGCGCCTTCTCCTTCGCTCGAAGCGGCCAGAACGCGCGCGCCTTCGCCCTCCGCACCCTCTGCTTCGCCTTCGCCGCCGCAAGCGGAAAGCGCGAGGGCGCCGGAAAGCGCCAGGGTCGAAAGGCCGGTCAACAGTTTCAGGCGGCGCGCCATTGCAATCTCCGTTTTTGGGTTCTTCACTTGCCGCAGGCGCGCATGATAGTCAGGCCGAGTCGAGTTGCAATCGCTTCTTAATTTCAAATGTACGGGGCCCGCAATGCTGCTGCAAATCGCCAATGCGCTCGACGCGCCGGAAGTCGCCGCCGTGCGCGACGCGCTCGCCGACGACGCCCTTTGGGAGGACGGCGCAAACACCGCCGCCGGCCGGGCGCGGGCCGCCAAGAACAACCTCCAGTCCCGCGCCGCCGCGCCGGCCGTTAAGGGGGCGCTCGCCAAGGTCCGCGCCGCGCTCATGGCGAACGAGGTTTTCAAGGCGGCCGCCCAGCCGGCCGGCTTCGCGCGAATGATCGCCAGCTGCTACGGCCCCGGCATGGCTTACGGCGCCCATGTGGACGCGCCCTATATCGATGGCGCGCGCACCGATCTGTCCTTCACCCTGTTTCTGTCCGAGCCCGACGACTATGACGGCGGGGCGCTGGTGATCGACAGCCCGGCCAGCGAAGACTCAATCAAGCTGCCGGCAGGAAGCGTCGCGCTCTACCCCTCGACCTATCTGCACCGGGTCGACGAGGTCACGCGCGGCGAGCGTCTGGCGGTCATCGGTTGGGCGACAAGCCGCATCCGCTCCGCCGAACATCGCGCCATGTTGTTCGAATTGGAAACGGCGCTCGCCGATCTCAGAGCCGCCGACGCGCCCGCGCCTGTCTGTGACAGCCTTCTTAATCTGCGCAACAACCTTCTGCGCGCGTGGGGAGAATAGGATTGGCCGGACTCATCCGGACATGCTGTTGGCAGTACTCCGTCTGGTCGAAGGGCGTACGGGTTGCCCTTGCACGGACGATCGCTTTATGACGGACCGCAAGATGGGGAGAAATCGGAGAATCGCATGGAAAGCCTGCAAGCCTTCTGGGATCAGATCGTTGATGTGTGGGAGAGCGGATTTCTCGGCCAGCCGGTCGGCAAGGGTCTTATCGCGCTGGCGATTCTCCTTGTCTTTTACCTCCTGCGCAAATTCATCGCCCATGTGCTGGCCGGATTTCTTCGCCGCCTCGCAAAACGCAGCAAAACAGACTGGGACGACGCGCTTGTCGGCGCGATCGAACAGCCGCTGGCGCTGGCGCCGATTGCAGCCGGCGTCTTTTTCGCCGGCGAGGCGCTGGGACTTGGCGGCGACAGCGAGATTCTCATCCAGAAGCTTACCCAGTCGATCCTGATTTTCGCGCTGTTCTGGGCGTTTTACGGGTTGGTGCGCCCGTTTGCGGCCCTGTTGAAGCCGCTGGAGCGGATGTTCGGCGATACGCTCATCGACTGGCTGGTGAAGATCTTGAAGATTCTTTTCGTCATCATCGGCGCCGCCGCAATTCTTGACCTGTGGGGCGTTCCTGTATTGCCCTTCCTGGCGAGCTTGAGCTTGCTGTCGGTCGCCGTCGCGCTCGGCGCGCAGGATCTCTTCAAGAATTTGATCGCCGGCGCGCTGATTATCGCCGAGCGTCGCTTCGGTTCGGGAGACTGGATCAAGGTCGACGGCGTCGTCGAAGGCACGGTCGAACAGGTCAGCTTCCGTTCGACCAAGGTGCGCCGGTTTGACAAGGCGCCCGTGCATGTGCCCAACGCTCAACTCTCCGACAATTCAGTCGTGAATTTTTCGCGCATGACGCATAGACGCATTTACTGGGTTATCGGCGTCGAATACAGAACGACGGTCGACCAGCTCGCTAAGATTCGAAACGAGATAGAAGAATATATTCTTGGTAGCGATGATTTCGCAAAACCGCCGGAAGTGACGACTTTCGTTCGCATTGATCAGTTTTCCGACTCCTCCATCGACATCATGCTCTATTGCTTCACCAAAACGACGAACTGGGTGGAGTGGCTCACCATAAAGGAAACCCTCGCCTATCGGATCAAGGAGATCGTCGAGAGCGCCGGGACCGGTTTCGCCTTCCCGAGCCAGTCCGTTTATGTCGAAACTCTGCCTGAGGGGGAACGCCCCGAACCGTTCGAACCGCCGAAAGAATCGAAGGAAAAACTGACGATTGAATAGGTTCGGCGCACGACCATCAGTACAGAAACTCCGCCGCGTCAGGCACGCGGGAAAACGCGATCTTGGCGCCGAGATAGTTGAGGTCGAGTCCGTTCTGGCCGGCGAGCGCGACATAGCGCCGGCCGGTCGGCGGGCCGCGGCCAGGCGCAGCGCCGAGCCGGCGAAACCTGGCGTCGGGATCGGCGTTGATCTGGTCGATCGCTCGCCACAACCGCGCCCGACGGTCGTCATCCTCGCGCCGATCCGGAAGCGAAAAAAGATCGCCTTGCGCAAGCCTCGTATCCCCCGCTGCGGCGAGATTGTGAAGATGGATCGTCACTGCGCCGCAGCGCGGGCGCGCGCGTTCATCCTCACCGTCGGCGCGGGCCCGCGCATGCATCCGTTTCGCCGCAATCACAAATTCCACCCACATATTGTCAAGCGCTTCCAGGAATCGGAAAGAGTCTTGCGAAAACGCGAACCGCCGTACGCCGTCCCAGTCTCCGTTCGGCCGCATCCGCACTGCAAGCGACAGCGCGCCTGCATGCATGCCGTAATGGCGAAGCCGGCTTGCCGCTTTCAACACCAACGCGCGCGCGACGAGACGGGCGCGCTCCGGCGCTTCATGCTGGCGCGCCAGCACCCGGCTGTGGCCGATCATCGATTTTTTCGTTTGCGGTTCGTGCACGTCATAGCCGTGCAAGCCGTACCAAAACCGCTCTCCCATGACCGAACCCCAAATCCGGCGCGCCTGTTTGGGTTGAAGCGCCCACAGCGTGAGAAAGTCATCAACGCCGGCGCGCGCCAGTCGCGCCGCAACTCCGCGCCCGACGCCGGGAATATCCGTCAGCGGAATATGCTCAAGTTGATGCGGCAGGTCGCCGGGCGCGAGCACCGTGAGGCCGTTCGGTTTTTCAGACTCGGCGGCGAGCTTGGCCAGAAGCATGCTCTGGGCGAGACCAATCGAGGCGCGCAAAGTCGGACCGACATTTTTTGCAAGGCCCCGTTTCATCGCCCGCGCCAGCGCGAGCGCTGGTTCGCGCGTTCCTTCCGCGCGCGCCAGCCGGCAGGCCGCCTCGTCGATGGAGCAGACTTTCGCAATCGGCAGATGGCGTGCGATTTCCGCCATCAGAAGACGGTGAACCTCGACATATCGGTCATGCCTCGCCGGCCGAACGGCGAGATCCGGACACAGCGCGCGGGCCTCGCGCACCGATGTCCCACGCCTGATTCCGAAGGGCCGCGCCTCATAGCTCGCCGCGATCGCCATGGTGTGCTCGGAGGCGAGCGGCGCGACGATCACTGGCCGGCCGCGCAGCGCTGGGTCGTCATGCTGTTCAACGCTGGCGAAATAGGCGTTGAAGTCAATGAACAACCACCCCAGTCCGTTGGTCGGCGCGTACCTCATAGGGCTCTCCCGCCGGAGGCCTTCCGGAGGTCAGGCCTCGTCAGCAAGAGAACAAAAATAGAACATTTTGGCCGCGTACGCAATACGATGCGCAAGCGCTAAGACCCCACTTACCGATTCTTGAAGCTGGGTTTGCGCTTTTCAACGAAAGCGGCCATGCCTTCCTTCTGGTCTTCGGTCGCGAACACCGAATGGAACAAGCGCCGTTCAAACCGCACGCCTTCAGACAATGTCGTTTCATAGGCGCGGTTGACCGATTCCTTTGTCATCATGACGACAGGCCTCGATAGCGCCGCGATCTGTTTGGCCACGCGAATCGCTTCTTCACGCAGCTCGGCTTTCGGCACGATGCGCGTTGCGAGACCGCAGCGTTCAGCCTCTTCCGCGTCCATCATGCGGCCCGTAAGACACATCTCCATCGCTTTCGACTTGCCGATGAAGCGCGCCAGCCGTTGGGTGCCGCCAGCCCCTGGCATCGCGCCGATGGAGATTTCCGGCTGGCCGAACCGCGCATTGTCGGCGGCGATAATGAAATCGCACATGAGCGCGAGTTCGCAACCGCCGCCCAGCGCGTAACCCGCAACCGCGGCGATGACAGGCTTGCGACAGCGCGACGCGCTTTCCCAGTTCGCCGTGACGAAATCCTCCATGAAGACGTCCATATAGTTCTTCGACGCCATTTCCTTGATGTCGGCGCCGGCGGCGAACGCCTTCTCCGAGCCGGTGATGACGATGCATCCCACATCGTTGTCGGCCTCGAATTTCCCGAGCGCATCAGTCAGCTCGTCCATGAGCGTCCCGTTAAACGCATTCAGGGCTTCCGGACGGTTCAATGTGACGATCCCGACGCCGTCTTCGACTTCAGTTAAAATGCATTCATAACTCATGAGGCGCTCCTTCAAATTCGGCACACTCTCAGTGAATGCCCATCAGCTTCAAAACTTCCTGGCGTGTTTTTTCGTCGTCGCGGAAAACGCCCATCATCCGGCTTGTGGTCATGATGACGTCCGGCGTCTCAACGCCGCGACAGGTCATACAGGCGTGCGTCGCTTCAATGATGACGGCGACTCCTAATGGCTCCAGCACATCCTGAATGCAGTCGGCGATCTCCGCGGTCAACCGCTCCTGCACCTGCAGGCGTTTGGCGAACGCGTGAACGACGCGCGCCAGCTTTGAAATTCCTACGACTTTATTCTTTGGCAAATAGGCAACATGCGCTTTGCCGATAATCGGCGCTATGTGATGCTCGCAATGGGAGTGAAACGGGATGTCGCGCAACAGCACAATCTCGTCATAACCGCCGACCTGTTCGAAAGTGCGCCGGAGATAAGCCTCCGGGCATTCCTCATAGCCGCGGAAATATTCGAGAAAGGCGTCAATGACCCGCTGCGGCGTATCGACAAGACCCTCACGTTTCGGATCGTCCCCGATCCACAGGATCAGTTCGCGTACGGCCGTAAGGGCGCGATCCCGCTCAGCCTCCGTGCGTTCTCTTGGATTGCCCATAGCAGTCCTCTTTGCGCATCTTCGTCGCCGTTTAACCGGTCGCTTTCTATCACATTGCAAGAAACGGCACCGTCATTCGGACTAGCGCCGTTCAATCGATATCACCTCACGCTGGGCCGGCCCGGTGTAGTTTGAAAGCGGACGAATGAGCTTGTTGTCGCCAAGCTGCTCCATAATATGGGCCGTCCACCCAGTGATGCGGCTGATAACAAAAATCGGCGTAAACATGGGAATTTCGAAACCCATCAAATAATAAGCTGGGCCCGCCGGAAAATCGAGATTGGGATAAATACCTTTCTCCGAAACCATGGTTTCGTCCAGAATCCGCGACATCTCCCAGTACATTTTCGCGTCTTCCGTGCCGATAATGTCGACCATCTTTTTGAACGCGCCGGTCATCGTCGGCACGCGGCTGTCGCCCGAGCGATAGACCCGGTGTCCAAAGCCCATGATTTTGCGCTTTTCTTTCAATGCCGTCAGCATCCACTCACGGGCGTTGTCGGGCGAGCCCACATCCTTCAACATATCCATCACAGCCTCGTTGGCGCCGCCATGCAGCGGACCCTTGAGGGAACCGATGGCGCCGGTGACGGCCGAATAAATTCCCGACAAGGAGCTCGCGATGACGCGCGCCGTGAAGGTCGAGGCGTTGAAGGAATGCTCGGCGTAAAGCGTCATCGAAATGTCGAAGCATTTGACGACTTCCGGCGCCGGAACTTCGCCGAAACACATGTGAAAGAAGTTTTCTGAGAAGCCGAGCGAACTGTCAGGCGCGATCGGCGTCTTGCCGTTTCTGAGCCGAAAATCCGTCGCGACGATCTGCGGAATTTTGGCGTAAAGGCTCACCGCCCGCTCATAAAGCCTGTCGGTGGCGTGATCGTCGATTTCATGATCTTCGAGACCGAGAAAACTCACCGCGGTTCTCAGCGTCGCCATCGGATGCGCGCCTTCAGGAAATTTGCGCATGACGCCGATAAGATCGTCGGACAGACCGCGCTGAGCTTTTTCTTTCCTAGTAAAATCGTCAAGCTGCGCCTGCGCCGGCAGTTCGCCGTTCCAGATGAGATATGCGGTTTCTTCAAACCGGCATTTCGTCGCCAGATCCTGCACTGCGTAACCGCGATAGGTCAGCGAATTCGTCTCCGGCATGACTTTGGAAATTGCAGTGTCGTCAGTGACGACGCCCGCCAGGCCGTATTTAATCTCCGAATCCGCCATTTTATTCACTCCTCGTTTTTTGTTTTCCGTAGGCCCGCTCGATTCTCGCGACGCGCAAGGTGAAGCCGGCGTACCACTCCTTTATTCCCCGGCGCTGTGCTTGCGCGTGTTCGGCGTTCGCCTTCCAGTTCCGGATCGCCTCTTGGCTCCCCCAGTAGGAAACGGTGATCCCGAAACCGTCTTTATCGCGCGCCGATTCAATTCCAAGAAAGCCCGGCATCGTCGCGGCGAGTTCTTCCATCCGCGCCGCCGTTTCGGCGTAGCCGTTATCTCCATCCGTGCGTTGCGCAGCGAAAATCACCGCATAATAGGGCGGCGCCGGCAATGGGGCGAAACGGTCTGGCGCATTCATGAGTTAGTCTTTCGGCGTGTCGCCGACCTGGAAATTAAAGATCGACGAGTCAAACTTGTTGTAGTCTTCATAGCGCAGGAGATCGTAGAGGTCCTTCCTGTGCTGCATCAAATCGAGAACACCGGTCTGGTCGCCGTCGCGGAGAATGGCGTCGAGCCCACGCTCGGCGGCGCCCATGGCGAGGCGCAAGGTCGTCACCGGGTAGATGACGAGGTTGAAGCCGAGATTTTCAAGTTCGGTCTTGTTCAAGAGCCGCGACTTTCCGAACTCGGTCATATTGGCGAGGATCGGAACATCGAGCGCCGCACGCACTTTCTCGAATTCCTTCTCGTCATTCATCGCTTCGGGGAAGATCATCTCGGCCCCGGCGTCGACATAGGCTTTCATCCGGTCGATTGATTTGTCGAGCCCTTCGACGGCGCGCGCATCCGATCGCGCAATGAGCAGAAAATTCGGGTCGC
>JBHHVZ010000115.1:0-8374 GCA_046756245.1 Parvularculaceae bacterium | reverse complement strand
TGGCCGCCATGATGGCCGTAAGCATGATGGCCGCCGTGACGCCCATGATGGCCGCCCTTGGCGAAGGCGGGCTGAACGCCCCCGAGCGCCAACGCGGCGGCGGCGGCCGCAAGCAGGAATTTGTTCGCGGACTGTCGGATCATGACGCGCCTCCTTCACCAATAACGTTCGGCGTTTTCCGCTCTATATTGGCATTTTCGGAAGCGATTGTGACCGATTTGAGGCCGTTTTCAGGAGGTTGACGCAGTCGTGAACCCCCGCGAGACGCCGGGATGTTGCGCTGTCGGCGCGGCCTGCATCCTCCCCCGCAACGAAACACGAAAGCCGGGATGAGCGGGGAAGATTTCTCATATGCGATGGCCCTGCGCTAAGTGGGAAGAATACAAGGACGCCGGCGCAACGGAATCCCGCCGGTATCGTTAAGCTTTGGAAAGCATCGCCCGCGCGGTTTCGCAGTCGGCGGCGATCTGCGCTTTGAGCGCGTCGAGAGTGTCGAATTTCCGCTCTTCGCGGATGAAGTCGATGAGCGCAATGTCGATGATCTCGCCGTAAAATTCCCCGTCGAAGTCGAAGAGATAAATTTCCAGAAGCGGCGCGCCCTCGCCGACCGTGGGCCGGCGGCCGAAATTCGCCACGCCGTCATACGCCTTGCCGCGAAGGGTTGCGCGCGCCGCATAGACGCCGCGGCGCGGTTCGATGAGCGGGCCCACAGTCAGATTGGCGGTCGGGAAGCCGAGCGTGCGGCCGAGCTTCTGGCCCTCTTCGACGCGGCCGCGCACGGTCCATGGCCGGCCCAGCACGCGCGCGGCCGCTTTCATATCGCCGTCGCGGATGGCGGCGCGCACGCCGCTCGAACCGATTTTCTCCGTATGCCCCTCTTCCCATTTCGGCGCAACGAGACGCACCGCCAGTCCGGCCTTTTTGCCAAAGCGCGACAATGCATCCGCGTCGCCGGCGCGGCCCTTGCCGAAACGAAAGTCCTCGCCGACGACGACGCCGGAAAGTCCAAAATCGCGCGCCAGCACGCCCAGCACGAAGTCTTCCGGCGCCAGGCCGGCGAGCGCCGCATCAAAGCGAAGGGTCATGATGTCCTCGACGCCTTCCTGGCGCAAAAGCGCGTCGCGTATCTCGGGCGTGGTGATGAGAAACGGCGGATCGCCGGGACGGAAAAACCGGCGCGGATGCGGATCGAATACGACCGCGGCGAATGGCGCGCCTTGTTCGCGCGCGAACGCAGCCGTTTCGGCCAGCAGCATCCTGTGGCCGAGATGGACGCCGTCGAAATTGCCGATCGCCGCAACCGCGCCCCGCGCGGATTTTCCTTCGGCGCCCTTCACCATCTGAGCGCCTCCATAATCCCGATCGCCGTTACGCCGGCCGCATCCATCTTCTTGCGGATCAATTCGGCGTCAAGGCCGCCGTCGTGCACGCCGCCGGCGCCGGCGACGAACACCGCGTCAATGCCGTGCGCATTGGCGCCGGCGATGTCGGTGGCGAGCCCGTCGCCAATGGCGAGAACCCGGCGGGGGTCGGGCTTCGCGCCAGAAATCGTTTCGATCCGTTTCGTGGCGAGATCATAGATCGGCGCATACGGCTTGCCGCCGTAAATCACCTCCCCGCCGAGCGCGGCGTAAATCTCGCCCAGCGCGCCGGCGCAATAAACCAGCCGGCCGCCCCAGCGCACCACCGTATCGGGATTGGCGCAGATCATCGGCAGGCGCCGCGCCGCCGCTTGTTCGAGCAGGCCGCGATAGTCTTCAGGCGTTTCGCTGTCGTCGTCGACGAGCCCGGTGCAGACGATGAAGCGCGCTTCGCCAAGCGGTGCGAATTCGATGTCGAGGCCGTGGTAGAGCGGGTCGTCCTTGTCGGGTCCGAGACGATAGGCCGGTCCTGGAACGCGGCGCTCGATTTCGGCCCGCGTCGCGTCGCCCGACGTCACCACGTCGTCATAGGCGCTGCGCGGAAGGCCGAGCCGGTCGAGCTGACCGGGAATGATTGTCGAAGGACGCGGCGCATTGGTGAGTATGATGACCGGTCCGGAAACGTCGCGGAACCGAATCATCGCCTCCGCCGCGCCTGAAAAAAGTTCGACGCCGTCGTGAATGACGCCCCAGGCGTCGCACAACAGGGCGTCGTAACGCGCGCTCAACAATTCGAGCCGATTGATTTTGGGCAGCGTTGACACGGGCTTGGCGATAAGGCCGCGGCGGCGGCCGGTCAAGCGCGCGCGGCGCCGGCGTGTCTTTCAGGAAGCTTTTGCGAGCGGCGCCGCGCTGGCGACGTAAAACCCGGCGGGACGCGGCGGGCCGAACAGGTTGCCCTGACCGTAATCGATGCCGAGCGAGAGAATCTCCGGCATGTCGGCTTCGTATTCGACCTTTTCGACGATGAGGTCGACGCCGGAATCGTTGAGGCGCTGCTTGAACGCCTGGGCCCGCACGGCCGATTTAGCGTCGCCGCGGCTGGCGTTTAAGAGAAGCCCGCTCGACGCTTTTGCAAAGCGGAAATTCTTCGCCCTGAGCCGCGCCCAGTCATGGTCGAGCGCATTGACATGGTCGACGGAGAATGCAAAGCCGCGCTCGGCGATGGCGGCGAGATTGGTCTCCACCTTCGGATGCATAATCTCGACAGCCGGATACGTGAACTCAAAAATGAGCTGCGCGGCGAGATCCGCATTGGCGTCGAGGTAGTCGGTGAACAGATTGAAAAACTCTTCATCGAACAGCGTCGCCGGTGAAATGTTGCAGAACACCGCAAAGTGACGGTCGTCGACGCTGAGCTGACGCATCGCCTGGATGGCGCGCAACAGGATCATGTTGTCGATGATGCCGATGCGGTTGGCGCGCTCGGCGGCGTCCAGATAATCCGTCGGCTTCAAGACTGCGCCGTCTGCGTCGCGCAGGCGCGAAAACGCCTCGAAGAATCGCTGCTTGCGCTGCGGGAGGCTGACGATCGGTTGAAGATAAAGATCGATGCGGTCCTGTTCGATGGCGTCGCGCACGCGTTCAAGCATGGCGGCGGCGTCTTGCGGAAGGCTCGGCAGCGGCGCGAACCGCAACACCGGCGCCGATGACCGGTTCTTCGTTTTCCGATCCGTTTCATAGCGCGTAATCAGGCTGCGCAACATGTCCACTTCGCGCTGGGCGCGGCTTAATGCAAAACCCAGTTTGGCGTGAAGAATGATCGACACGATCAACGCGGCGGAAAGCCAGATCTCGATGCCCGGATTGAAGTCTTCCACAATGATGGCGACGAGCACCAGCGAACCCGCCACGCCGGCGGTAAACAGGACCAGATCGCCGTATCGGGAGCAACGCTGCCTAAGATTCATGTCTTATACCCGCCTCACGCGATGGCGCTTCGGATTGCTGGTGCGGCGCATCGCAGACCGGCAACAATAGAAAAACTCCGTTGACAAGGAATTAACCCAGTTTCTTCCGGCCGCAGATGCAAAAACCCCGCCCGGAGGAGTCGCCGGGCGGGGTGAATTCAATCAGACGCCGGAAAGTTAATCCTGGCGCCGGTCTGAATTTCTAGGACTGAAACGCGCTGTCGACGGGATCTATGACGATTTCGACGCGACGGTTGGCTGCGCGGCCCGCCTCAGTCGAATTATCGGCGACCGGACGGTTCTCGCCATAGCCGATCGCCTGCAACCGGCCCGGATTAACGCCCTGCGCGGCCAGATAGTTGGCCACCGACAGCGCCCGGCGCTGCGACAGTTGCTGGTTATAGGCCTCGGACCCGGTCGAATCCGTGTGGCCGTAAACGCTGACCGTGGTCTTGTCGAATTCATTGAGAACGATCGACACCGAGTTAAGGGTTTCGTAAAAGCCCGGCGTGATGTCCGACTGATCGACCGCGAAGGTGATGTTGGACGGCATGTTCAGGATGATGTTGTCGCCGGCCCGCGTCACCGACACGCCGCTGTTTGCGAGGCGTTCGCGTAGCTTGGCCTGCTGGCGATCCTGATAGACGCCGATGCCGACGCCGATCGCCGCGCCCGAAGCCGCGCCGATCGCCGCGCCCTTGCCGGCGTTGCCGCCGACGATGGCGCCGACGATGGCGCCGGCCGCCGCGCCGGCCGCCGCGCCGCCGGCGCCGCTGGTGACTGTCCGGCTCGGCCGCTGCTCGCCGGTATAGGGATTGGTCGTACAGCCGACAGCGAACGCCGCTACGGCTCCCAGAAGTATGAATCTCCGCATGCGCATGCTCCTTTGCTCGATCAGCGCCAATGTCCGCATAAAAACGCTGCGTCGCGTTAAAAAGCGAGGGCAATTTGGCGCCGTCGGCCCTGAGTGCTGCGTTAAAAACACGTAATTACGGCGGAACTATTGCGAAACCAGCGCAAATTGGCGACCGGGCGGGACCCGGCGGCCCGCAGGCGACGCGCGGCCGGCCCTTGACGGCGGGCCTGCGCGCGCCTAAATCGCCGCTAGCACTCACTGAATTCGAGTGCTAGCAATACGGCGGTTCGCCGTGTAGTTAAATCTAACCGTTTGTTTTTAAATGCAAATCGCATTCAAGGGAGACGAAGTCCATGGCTTTCCGGCCTCTCCATGACCGTGTCCTCGTCCGCCGCATCGACGAGGAGGAAACCACCAAAGGCGGCATCATCATTCCCGACACCGCGAAGGAAAAACCCCAGCAAGGCGAAGTCATCGCCGTGGGCGCCGGCGCGCGCGGCGACGACAACGAGCTTATCTCGCTCGACGTCAAAGCCGGCGACCGGATTCTCTTCGGCAAGTGGTCGGGCTCCGAAGTGAAAATCGACGGCGAGGACCTCCTTATCATGAAGGAATCCGACATCCTCGGCGTCATCGACTAATCACATGCGAAGAGTTTAGGAGAACCTCACATGGCTGCCAAAGAAGTCAAATTCGACGCTGATGCGCGCGAGAGCATGTTGCGCGGCGTCGACATCCTCGCCAACGCCGTGAAAGTGACGCTTGGTCCGAAAGGCCGCAATGTCGTCATTGAAAAATCCTTCGGCGCGCCGCGCTCTACGAAGGACGGCGTCACCGTTGCGAAGGAAATCGAGCTTGAAGACAAGTTCGAAAACATGGGCGCGCAGATGGTGCGCGAAGTCGCGTCCAAAACCAACGACGAAGCCGGCGACGGCACGACGACGGCGACCGTGCTCGCCCAGTCGATCGTGCGCGAAGGCGCGAAAGCGGTCGCGGCCGGCATGAACCCGATGGATCTGAAGCGCGGCATCGAACTCGCCGTCGCCAAAGTCGTCGAAGACATCAAGACGCGTTCCACCAAGATCGCGTCTTCGGACGAAATCGCCCAGGTCGGCTCCATCGCCGCCAACGGCGAGCGCGAGATCGGCGACATGATCGCCAAGGCGATGGACAAGGTCGGCAATGAAGGCGTCATCACGGTCGAAGAGGCGAAATCGCTCGAGACCGAGCTCGAGGTCGTCGAAGGCATGCAGTTCGACCGCGGCTATCTCTCGCCCTATTTCATCACCAATGCGGAGAAAATGATCGCCGAGCTGGAAGACCCTTACATTCTTCTCCACGAGAAGAAGCTGTCGGGTCTTCAGTCGATGCTGCCGCTGCTCGAGTCTGTCGTACAGTCCGGCAAGCCGCTCCTCATCATCGCCGAAGACGTCGAAGGCGAGGCGCTGGCGACGCTCGTCGTCAACAAGCTGCGCGGCGGCCTCAAGGTCGCAGCGGTGAAAGCGCCGGGCTTCGGCGACCGCCGCAAGGCCATGCTCGAGGACATCGCCGTCCTGACTGGCGGCCAGGTCATTTCCGAAGACCTCGGCATCAAACTCGAAAACGTCACCCTCGACATGCTGGGCACGGCCAAGAAAGTGCTCATCAACAAGGACGACACGACGATCGTCGACGGCGCGGGCGACAAGGCCGACATCGAAGGGCGCACGGCGCAGATCCGCAAGCAGATCGAGGACACGACCTCCGACTATGATCGCGAAAAACTGCAGGAACGTCTGGCGAAACTCGCCGGCGGCGTTGCGGTGATCAAGGTCGGCGGCGCCACTGAAATCGAAGTGAAAGAGAAGAAGGACCGCGTCGACGACGCCTTGAACGCCACCCGCGCGGCGGTCGAGGAAGGCATCGTTCCGGGCGGCGGCGTGGCGCTTCTTTACGCCTCGCGCGTGCTCGAAGGCGTCAAAGGCGCCAACGCCGATCAGGCGGCGGGCGTCAAGATCGTCCATCGAGCGCTGCAGGCGCCGATCCGCCAGATCGTCGTCAACGCAGGCGGCGAAGGCTCGATCGTCGTTGGCAAGCTTCTGGAGCAGTCGGATTACAAATTCGGCTTTAATGCGCAGACGGAAGAATATGGCGACCTCATCACCGCGGGCATCGTCGACCCGGCCAAGGTCGTGCGCACCGCGTTGCAGGATGCGGCCTCCGTCGCCGGCCTTCTGATCACGACAGAAGCCATGGTCGCCGAGGCGCCGAAGAAGGATAGCCACAGCCACGGTGGCGGCATGCCCGATATGGGCGGCATGGGCGGCATGGGCGGCATGATGTAAGCCCGCGCCGGACAATTCAGTTGCGTATCAAGGGCGGCCCAAGGGCCGCCCTTTTTCTCGAGCTTGTTGAAATTCAGCTTTTCACTGTCCGGGACGGTCTTCCGGCAAAGGGTTTATCCGTCAATTATCGGGCGAAAGCTCTTCGATCGCCGCAACGCACGCGGCTTGAAGCTCGCCAAGTTTCGTGCGCAGAACATCGGCGATGACCTTGGAGTCGAGATCGTCATATTTGTGCCGGATGAAATTCCCCATGCCGCGAACGCCCGCCCAGTCGACGCCAGGGGCGAGCCTTCCCGCCGCTTCAGAATCGAGCCGGTGGAGGCGGATCGCCGCTTCGCTGATGATCAGCAATTGGCGCTCAATTGCGTTTCGCGCCTGCGTGTCCGGCGCAACCGATTTCTCGACTCCGCCCGCTTCGTCGACCCATGCTTCGATGAGGCCGATCGCGTGCAGAATGCGGCGAAGGCTTGCCGAATTCGGTCAGAACGCACGCGCCCGGTCCCGCTCGATCGCGTGTCGAAGCCTAGGCCGCCTGATCGGCTCCATGACCACATCGACATTGACGCCGACGAACGCTTCTTCAAGGATCGACTGAACGCCGCCAAGATCGAAAAGGTTGAGAAAAACGCCGGGAGCCGGAGCCACAACGACATCGATGTCGCTAAGGGCGCCCGCGTCGCCGCGCGCAACGGACCCAAAAATAGCCGCATGCGCAATTCCGCGCCTGGCAAGTTGAGGGCGAACCCTTTTCAGCGTCTCGATCGCCAGTTCTCTGTTCATTTTGTTAACTTAGCAGATTCTACAAGGCTTCAAAATTCCTGCGGCGGCGCCGCAGGACGGGGCCTTCGTCGCCGGTCTTCTGATCACGACCGAAGCCATGGTCGCGGAAGCGCCGAAGAAAGAAAGCCACAGCCACGGCATGCCTGGCGGCGGCATGGGCGGCATGGTGTAAGCCCGCGCCGGACAATTCAGTTGCGTATCAAGGGCGGCCCAAGGGCCGCCCTTTTTCTTGACCCTGGCGGGGCGCGCCTTCGGGGCGCACGCAGCCCTCTCAGCGACGCTTCCAGCGAAGGGCGAACCGTGCTTAGCGTTCGTCATGAAGGCCCTTACTGCGGAAACCTCTGACTGGTCGCGCGAACGGCCCCGGAAATTCTGGGACCCGGGCCGCAAGCTGCTCAAGACGATCCGCGACTATCAGCGCCTGGAAGGCGCGCCCGGGCCGCTGGCTGCGGCGCGGCGCCGTATGATCAGATTGCGTCACCGCTTCTGGTCGACCGTCACCCAGTGCGACATAAGCCTGTCGTGCCGGATTGGCGGCGGACTGCTGCTGCCGCATCCCAATGGGATTGTCATTCACCCTCAAGCCTTGATCGGTGAGACTTGTTTGATCATGCAGCAGGTCACGTTGGGGCAAACGCATGAAGTCGGCGCGCCGGTTTTGGGTAAAAACGTGTTTGTCGGCGCCGGCGCGAAGCTGTTTGGCGCGATCACAGTCGGCGATTATGCAAGGATCGGCGCGAACGCCGTTGTCCTTGAAGATGTGCCGGCGAACGCAACGGCGGTCGGCGTGCCGGCGCGCGTCATAAGGCGGCGCGATATCGATCCGGCGACCGGCGACGAGGCGGAGCGCGCGCATGATTGAAATGTTCGCCGCCTTTCTCGCGGCCTTCGTGACGCTCTTCATCGTCATCGACCCGATCATGGCGACGCCGATCTTCGCCTCGCTTACGAAGCGCGACGCGCCGCGCCAGCGCCTGCGGGTCGCGTTCTCGGCGGCGCTATATTCGGTCGGAATCCTCCTGTTTTTCGGGTTCGCCGGAAACGCGCTGCTGCATCATCTCGGCGTCAGTTTCGCCGCCTTCC
>JBHHVZ010000114.1:0-8380 GCA_046756245.1 Parvularculaceae bacterium | reverse complement strand
GGTCCGCCTTTCCGCGCCGCCTGATGAGGCGCTTGCCGGCTCTTATGATCTTTTCGTGGATCATCCGCAGCCAAGCTATATTCGCAGTCGCCCAAGTTGGCGGGTTGAGACGGGTGATGTACCCATTGACGTGCCGCCTGCGTTAGCGCCGCGAACAGGCTGGCGGGTCATTGAAGCGCGTCCGATCGACGAACCTGACGAGGCGGTGCCAATGGATACCGTCGCCATTCGGCCGGATGAAGATGTCGCACTCATGTTGCCGCCCGGCAAGTATCGCGTACGGGCGATATATTTCCCGGATTCTAACTAACATTACAGCAATGGTTGGGGTTGCGCGCGGCATTGGGGATCGAATAGGTGGGTTGAAACCGATTCTTCAATCCGAAGCCGCCGAATGCGGGCTCGCCTGCGTGGCAATGGTCGCGCGCCATCATGGCCATAATGTCGACCTCAACGGATTGCGTCAGCAGTTTAGTGCCTCACTCAAGGGCGCTACTCTGCGCGACCTGATGCAGATGGCGGACACGCTGGGCTTCGGCACCCGCGCGCTTCGCCTCGAGATGGAGGGTCTTAAGGACCTCGCCGCGCCCGCCATCCTTCACTGGAACATGAATCATTTCGTGGTGCTCAAGGCGGTCGGCCAAAAGAAGATCACCATCCTCGATCCGGCGCGATTGGAAGACGGCGTGAAACCGATCACGGTCAACGGCGAACTCAATATCCTCAATCTCGTTTTCAATTGGGCGGTGAAACAACGTCACTTGCTCACGGCGCCCAAGTGCGAACGCGTACCGCAAGCGCCGGCGAAGACGATTGTTCCGACCCCTGAAGAAGTCGTTCGGATCATCACGCATTTGCCCGATTATTTGAAGCCGCTCATCCGCTTTCTGGCGGAGACCGGATGTCGGAAGGGCGAGGCGATTAATCTCACCTGGGAGTGCGTCGACGAAGAGGCCGGGTTTGTTGACATCGAGTCCAGAGAAGGCTGGACGCCGAAGACCCAGCAATCAGAACGGCGTATTCCCTTAAGCGACGGCTTGTTGGAGGTGATCCGCAATTTGCCGAGGAAAGGCGCCTATGTCTTTCCGGGTGACCATCCCGACAAGCCAATCGGCGAATTTCGCAAGACCGGGGTGAATGCGGTGGCCGCGGCCGAGATCAAACGCCGCGGCCGACCGGTTCATATTCAGGTAAAGTCATTGCGAAAAGCTCATGCCACTTGGCAGGCCGAACGCGGCGTCGCTGAAAGCGTCCTGCAGGGCCTTATGGGGCACGCCAAAGGCTCGCGCATCACGCGCCAGTTTTACGTGCAGGTGACGGACGAAGCCAAACGCGCGGCGGTGATCGAACTGCCGGGCCGGGCGGCTCCGGTTCCGGCGATCACGGCGGGCGACCACTTGAATTCCCGCAAAGAGATCAAGGCGTGAACAAAGCCTTGGCAATATCTGGCAACGGCAGGCCCGCGTTCGCGTTTGTTCTAAAACGCTCCGGAGCCGGACTAACTCTAAATAATTGAAAACTCTTGAGAATCGGTGGTGGAGCTAGGCGGAATCGAACCGCCGACCTCTTGAATGCCATTCAAGCGCTCTCCCAACTGAGCTATAGCCCCAAATCCCTCGATGCGCGCTTTGGGGGGCGCGGCGGGAGGCGGAACCTAGCGGGCGTTCGAACCGCGCGCAAGTCTTCCTCCTACAGGCGAAATTCCGAAACGCGACTGTTAGTCGTCGTCTTTCGAGGAAACGATGCCCGATACGTCGCTATCATCCTCGTCGTCGTCAAGCAGCGAGTCATTGTCGTCGTCGATGTCGACCTCGATATCCTCGATATCGGAGAGATCATCTTCATCGTCGTCGTCATCATCATCGTCATCTTCATCAAGAGCGGCCTTGCGGGCGCTTTTGGCGGGTTTGGCTTCCTTGTCGGCGGATTCAAGAGACGTTTCCGGCGTCTTTTTGGATTCCTGAGGGGTTTCCGTCTCTTCGTCCTGAGGCCGCGGGCGGCGCGGTTTCAAAAGCGCCTCCGGCGTGAATTCGTGTTCGCATTTAGGGCAGCGCGCGGGCTCCTTGTTAAGATCGTAGAATCGCGCTCCGCATTCCGGACAGTCGCGTTTGACGCCAAGCTCGGGTTTGGTCACAGCGGTAATTCCCTGACTGAAAATCGATCTTTTTCGGGCCTGTTGCCACGGGGCGGAGCGCCTGTCAAAAGGATTGCGCGGACAGACCCGGAATTTTTGCACGGCGGGGCGAACGATCATGACCACGGCGACAATCAATTCCGCCGGTCCATGGCGTGCGCGCGCCGGCGGATCGCTATCAGGGCGCATCCGCGCGCCGGGCGACAAGTCGATATCTCACCGCGCCGTCCTGATGGGCGCGACGGCGTCGGGCCGGACGCGCATTCGCGGTCTGCTTGAAGGCGAAGACGTGCTGCGCACCGCCGCCGCGATGCGGGCCCTCGGCGCGGCTGTCGAGCGCAACCGCGGCCCTGCCGGCCCTGTCTGGGGGATTGAAGGCGGGGCCTGGCGCGCGCCCGACCGTCCGCTTTATTTCGGCAATTCCGGCACCGGCGTTCGGCTGGCGATGGGCGCGGTCGCCGGCGCCGGCGTCAGCGCTCGATTCGAAGGCGACGCCAGCCTCCGCGCCCGGCCGATGGGCCGCGTTCTCGAACCTTTGCGCGCCATGGGGCTCAAAGCGCAAAGCAGGGACGGGCGCCTGCCCGTCGCGATCGACGCTGGCGGGCCCTTAAGAGCCATTGACTATGCCTTGCCGACGCCATCGGCGCAGGTGAAGTCGGCGCTGCTTTTGGCCGGACTCGGCGCTGCGGGAATGACGATCGTGCGCGAACCGGTTCTCTGCCGCGATCACACCGAGAGAATGCTCGCCGCCTTCGGGGCGAATCTAGAGATTGCGGATAAAGACGGCGTGCGCACGATCGCGGTCGAAGGCGGTCAGCGCCTGACGGCTGCGGAAATCAATGTGCCTGGCGATCCGTCTTCGGCGGCGTTTCCGGTTGTCGCCGCGCTCATCACGCCGGGCTCCGACGTTATCGTCGAAAACGTGCTAATCAATTCGCTGCGCATCGGGCTTTACAAGACCCTGCTCGAGATGGGCGCGGACCTCGCCTTTGAAAACGAGCGCGTCGAGAACGGCGAACCGGTCGCCGACATCCGCGCCCGCCACTCGGCGCTTGAAGGCGTGACGGTTCCGGCCGAACGCGCCGCCTCAATGATCGACGAATATCCGGCGCTGTCCGTCGCCGCCGCCTTCGCCGACGGGGAGACCCTGATGCAGGGGATCGGTGAGCTGCGCGTCAAGGAAAGCGACCGGCTGACGGCCTGCGAGGCGGGGCTCGAGGCGGCCGGCGTCGCGGTCGAAAGCGGCCCGGACTGGCTGCGCGTTATCGGCGACGGCGCGCCTGCAAAAGGCGGCGCGCGCATCGAGACGCAGTTCGATCACCGTATCGCCATGAGTTTTCTCGTGATGGGGCTCGCCGCGCGGGAGCCGGTGGAAATCGACGACGGCGCCATGATCGCAACGAGCTTTCCCGGATTCCTTCCTTTAATGAAACAACTGCGCGCCGATCTCGGTATGAATTAGCCGGAATGCGGAAGGAAATTTTCCACAGACGTCTAGACGTCTCGTTCGAATTGTGTCATCAAGAACAAAAAAGGAACAAGTATGGTGCAGCGAAGGCCGCCAGGCGAAGTCAGAGATGCGATCCTCTCGTTTCTGAAAACCAAAGGGCACGCAGCAACCATTTCTGAGATTTGCAATGGCGTAGCAAAAGAACTGGGCGCCGTTCCGGCTTCTTCCATCCGGTCCTACTTGCGGCTGAACACGCCTCAGACTTTCAGCCGTGTCGGACGCGGCACGTACAAACTGGCGGAGTCAAAATGACAGCACTAAGAAAAATAGCGTCTGTCGACGAAATTCCCCCGGCGATCAGCCACGGGAGAGCAAGTTTGTATGAGGGAGATTGCTTGGACGTATTGTCCCGCTGGAGCGATAATTCAATTCAAGGTGTTGTGACGGACCCGCCATACGGGATCGTTGAATATACCCCGAAAGAGCAACATAAGCTCCGCGTTGGAAGGGGAGGGGTATGGCGAATCCCCCCAGCATTCGATGGTCATCAGCGCTCTCCGCTCCCGCGATTCACGACATTGAAGCCTGCCGAGCTTGAAGAGTTGTCAGTTTTCTTCGAGCGGTGGGGAAGAGGATTGCTCCGGGTTCTCGTTCCCGGGGCGCACATGGCGATTGCATCAAACCCGCTGGTGTTTCACCTCGTAACGTCGGCAATGACGGCGTCAGGATTCGAATCGCGGGGAGCAGTGATGCGTCTGGTAATGACGATGCGAGGGGGCGACAGGCCAAAGAATGCGCATGAGGAATTTTCCGATGTTTCGGTCATGCCGCGCTCAATGTGGGAGCCATGGGTGCTCGTGCGAAAGCCGCTCGAAGGACGAGTGCAAGACAATCTCCGTAATTGGAAGACCGGGGGACTTAGGCGCGTTTCTGCGGAAAAGCCATTTGGAGATGTAATCCAGTCTCGCCCAACTCCTCGACGAGAAAAGGTGATTGCGCCGCATCCTTCTCTTAAACCTCAGGCATTTCTTAGACAAATTGTGCGTGCGATCTTACCTCTCGGGGACGGATTGGTGCTTGATCCGTTTGCCGGATCGGGATCAACGCTCGCTGCGGCGGAAGCAGTCGGATACCACAGTGTCGGCATCGAAAACGATTCTCATTACATGGAAATCGCTGCGAAGGCGATTCCTGCTTTGGCTGCGCTTAAAATCTAAATTTTATATACCCATCCCTCACGCAGTTTTTTGACGCCATTCCTATCAAGCGTCGCTGTGCGGGTTCCAAGCTCGCCGCGTTGATTCTTACGGAAGTCAGCAACCGTGACATTGGCGATGTAGACTTCGGTGAACGTCATGGCCCGCCTTTCGACTGCTGGTTCAGACGTGCAATCTACTTGGTAAACGAAGACACAGAGCCATTGATCACGGGCGCCATGCGTATCAACGGCTCCGCCGGATTTCCTTGTGCTTTTGATTTCCACGCCATCCGAGCCAGATTGAACAGCATCATTTGGGTATCGCCCGCGCATGATTAGGTCGGGATGACCATTATGGTATTTGTTTTCACATAGCGTACGCGAATGACGGGCGAGACTCGCCGTCAACATGTCCGAGATTATTCCGGACATAGCGGCTGGGCGCAGTAAGTCGTCGAACCTGCTAAGACCTTTTTGCAGTAGATTAGTGTTTACATCATGGAAAAAGTCGTAAACGTCCTGCATCGCAAGTGCGAAATCATCGGTTCGCAGTTCATAAGGGAGCGTGATCGCAGGATTAAATCTCGATCGATCAACTTCGGCTCGGACTATCGCCATTGCGTCTCTCCTGCGTTTGGCGCTGGGGTCGCAGTAGTGCGGACAGGGCATAATCCGAGTTGGCGAATCAATCCATCCTTCCTTTCGGCCACCTCTTGCATTGGTCGGCGTTGCAGGCCATGCAGCGCCCATGACCAAGCCTTTCGTCATCGCGCTCGATGGGTCGGCCGCGTCCGGCAAGGGGACGCTCGCGCGCCTCATCGCCGAGGCGTACGGCTTCGCGCATCTCGACACCGGCATGCTCTATCGCGGCGTCGCCTGGTTGCTGCTTGATCGGGGCGCCGCCCCGGATGACGAGGACGCGGCGGCTGCGGCGGCGGATGGGTTTTCTCTCGACGCAGTAAAAGACGCTGATATCAGGACCCGCGAGGTCGGAGCAGCGGCTTCGAAGGTGGCGGCGATGCCGCGGGTGCGCGCGGCGCTGCTCGATTTCCAGCGCCGCTTCGCCGCAAACCCGCCCGGAGGTAAGGGCGCAGTCCTTGACGGGCGCGATATCGGCACGGTCGTGTGCCCCGAGGCGCAAGTGAAATTCTTCGTCACAGCAAGCCCCGAAGTCCGGGCCCATCGCCGCTGGCTCGAACTTGTCGCAGACAAGCCCGGCCTTGAGGAAAAGGCGGTTTATGAGGACCTTCTGGAGCGCGACGCCCGGGATGCGGCCCGCGCCGACGCGCCGATGAAGGCGGCCGACGATGCGGAGTTGCTAGACACGTCCGATTTGACTATAGAAGCGGCCTTCGCGGCGGCGCGCCGCGTTATCGACGGCGTTTTCCGGCGCTGCGGGACGGACTCGGGCTGAACGCCCAAATCCAAAGATCCGACCCGACGGGCGCATCGAAACACCCCACCCGCTCCTCCCGGCGAAAGCCGGGATCCATTTTTGACTGAGCCTGGCCCCGGCTTTCGCCGGGAGGAGCGATGGTGGAAGACAACAGCAAACCCATGAACAACTCGAAGGACTGAACATCCGTGTCTGAAACCGAAACCCTGAACCCGTCCCGCGACGAATTCGCGGAAATGCTTGAAGCCTCTCTCGTCGGCCGCAACGAATTCGAAGAAACCGTCGTGAAAGGCGTGATCACCGCTATCGAAAAAGACGTGGCGGTCATCGATGTCGGCCTCAAAACCGAAGGCCGCGTCCCGCTGAAAGAATTCTCACAGCCCGGCAAGCCGGCCGAGCTCGGCGTCGGCGACACTGTCGACGTTTACATCGAACGAATCGAAAACGCCCAGGGCGAGGCCGTCATCAGCCGCGACAAGGCGCGCCGCGAAGAAGCCTGGGAGCGTCTTGAGAAACAGTTCGAAAGCGGCGACCGCGTCGAGGGCGTGATCTTCAATCGCGTCAAGGGCGGCTTCACCGTCGATCTTGGGGGCGCCGTGGCGTTCCTGCCCGGCAGCCAGGTCGATATCCGCCCGGTGCGCGACGCCGGCCCGCTGATGAACATTCCCCAGCCCTTCCGTATTCTCAAGATGGATAAGCGGCGCGGCAATATCGTGGTCTCCCGCCGTTCGGTGCTTGAGGAGGATCGCGCCGAACATCGCCAGGAAGTCGTGCGCGAATTGAACGAGGGCGACGAACGCGAAGGAGTGGTGAAGAACATCACCGATTACGGCGCCTTCGTCGAACTGGCGCCGGGCGTCGATGGCCTCCTGCACGTGACCGACATGTCGTGGTCGCGCGTCAACCACCCATCGGAAGTGCTGAACGTAAACGACACGGTCCGGGTGAAAATCATCAAGATCAATCCTGAAACCCACCGCATTTCGCTCGGCATCAAGCAGCTCCAGCCCGATCCGTGGCAGGGCGTGGCGGCGAAATATCCGGTCGGCGCCAAGTTCACCGGCAAGGTCACGAACATCACCGACTACGGCGCGTTTGTGGAGCTCGAGGACGGCATCGAAGGCCTCGTCCACGTTTCAGAAATGAGCTGGGTGAAGAAAAACGTCCATCCGGGCAAGATCGTTTCGACCTCGCAGGAGGTCGAGGTGATGGTGCTCGAGGTCGACGAAACCAAGCGCCGTGTTTCGCTCGGCCTCAAACAGTGCCTCGACAATCCGTGGCAGCGCTTCGCCGAAGAGCACCCCGTGGGCTCGATCATCGAAGGCGAGATCAAGAACATCACCGAGTTCGGACTTTTCGTCGGCCTCACCGAAGAAATGGACGGCATGGTTCATCTCTCCGATCTCGACTGGAACCGTTCGGGTGAAGAAGCGATCAAGGACTATCAGAAAGGCCAGACCGTGCAGGCCAAGGTCCTCGACGTCGATCCGGAAAAAGAGCGGATTTCGCTCGGCGTCAAACAGGTCGGGTCCGACCCGATGGAGGCGATCGGCGAACTCAAGCGCGGCGACGACGTCACCTGCTCGGTGACGGCGGTCGAGACCGGCGGCATCGAGGTCCAGATTGGCGGCGAAGGCGGACCGAAAGCCTTTATCCGCAAGTCCGACCTGTCGAAAGACCGCGCCGAACAGCGTCCCGACCGCTTTGCCGTAGGCGACAAGATCGACGCGCGCGTCACCGGCATGGACCGCAATTCGCGCCGTCTCAACCTGTCGATCAAGGCGCGCGAAATCGCCGAAGAAAAAGAAGCCGTCGAACAGTTCGGCTCGGCCGACGCCGGGGCCTCGCTCGGCGATATTCTCGGGGCCGCCCTGAAGGGCAAGGCCAAGGCCAAGGAAGAGAAAGAAGACAAGAAGAGCTAGGCGTCTCGACCCGCGCTTGCAGCAACGCCCCTGTCATCCGGCGGGGGCGTTGTGTCTATAGGGACTAGGGATTAGGGACTAGGGATTAGGATTAGAACTGGAGCCACCTTCTCATCCCTAGAGCATGTTCTCCGAAATGCGAGTCGGAGAACATGCTCTAGGTTTTTGTTTTGTCGCGCATTATATCCGAAAACCGGTTCCCACTTTTCGGAATGCGCTCTAGTCCCTAACTTCTATGCCCGAACTTCCCGAAGTCGAGACTGTGCGCCGGGGGCTCGCG
>JBHHVZ010000113.1:0-8468 GCA_046756245.1 Parvularculaceae bacterium | reverse complement strand
GGCGTTTTCGGCGCGCCGTCATTGATCGTTTCGATCATGCGGATTTCGGCGATGCAAGAGTAGCCTGCGCCGCCTTCCTTCGCAGGCTTGCCCGGCCCGCCGTCAAGCTTGTTCGACACCGTGCCCGAACCGATGATCGCGCCGGCGCCGAGCGGACGCGACTTCGCTGCATGCGCAATCAACTGGGCGAAGTTGAACGTCATGTCGACGCCGGCTTCGGCGCGCCCGAATTCCTCTCCGTTGAAGCGAACCAGGAGCGGCAAATGCAGTTTGGCGTCCTTCCAGGCGTCGCCGAGTTCGTCCGGCGTCACTGCGCAGGGACTGAAGGCCGAAGACGGCTTCGACTGAAAAAATCCGAAGCCCTTGGCGAGTTCGCCCGGGATGAGGCCGCGCAGGGATACGTCATTCACAAGCATCAGCAGTTTGATGCAGCCGACCGCCTCCTCAGGCGTCGCCGCCATCGGAACGTCGCCGGTTATGACGGCGATCTCACCTTCCATGTCGACGCCCCATCCCTCGTCCGTCGGCATAAGAATATTATCGCGGGGGCCAAGAAACGCATCCGACCCGCCCTGATACATCAGCGGGTCGGTCCAGAAGCTTTCCGGCATTTCCGCGCCGCGGGCTTTCCGCACCAATTCGACGTGATTGACATAGGCCGAGCCGTCCGCCCACTGATAGGCGCGCGGCAACGGCGAGGCGCAAGCCGCCTCGTCGAAAGGCGCGCCTTCAATCTCTCCTGCATTGAGCTTGCCGGATATTTCGCCGAGCAGCGGCGCGTTGCGATCCCAGTCGTCGAGCGCATCCTGAAGCGTCGTCGCAATCTCAGCCGGCGCTTTCACGAAGCGCGCCAGATCATGCGAAACGATAACCAGACGACCGTCGCGCCCGCCTTTCAACGAAGCAAGCTTCATGGCTCAATCCTCTTTCGCCGCTGCCGCATTCCGTCGGATAAAGCGCTCCACGCGCGTTCTGTCAAATCCGCCCCGGCGCCTACGACGCGCGATGGGCCGTGACCGCAAAATCGACCCGCACTTCGAAGTCGACCCACTGTTCGGTGTCCCACTCGCCGCCCTGGCCGACGCCGTAATCGATGCGCATCAGGGTGAGCGCGCCTTCGGCGCGGGCTTCGTCGCCCTCCATCGCAAGCGTGAACGGCAAGACGACATCTTTCGAAACGTCGCGAATGGTCAGCGTCCCGCGGGCTTCGTATGCGTCGTCGCCGACGAGCGCCACGTCGCTCGAAACAAAATGCGCGGCCGGATACCGCTTCGCGTAGAACCACTCTTTTCCCGGCAGCGCCAGGTCGCGCTGCCGGTCGCCGGTCCGCGCCGATTTCATATCGACGGAAACGTCAATCGTCGCGCCTTCGAGATGATCGGGATCGAATCGAATGGCGGCGGAAAAATCTCCGAACGCGCCGGTAATCGAGTCGCCAGCCTGCACGGCGGTGAAGCCGAGCCGGCTTTGGTCCATGTCGACAACCCAAAAATCGCTTTGTGATGCAGATTCGGTCTCAGCGCCGATCTCCGCGCCCTCGCTGCAAACGGTGAAGGCCAGCGCCGTCACGGTGAAAAAGGCAACTCGCATTCCAGACACGGGCCTTACCCTTTCGGTTTTACAAGCGGCAACATTCGCGCAAGCACATCGTCGCGATCGAGGAAATGATGTTTCAACGCTGCAGCAATATGGAGGACCAAAAGCCCGACCGTAGTGAAGGCGAGATATTCATGCACTTCCGCAAGCGCGTCTTCGAGCGCTTGGCGATCGGCTACGCCTTCGAAAAACGGCATATGCGGCCACGGAACGACGCCGAACAACACGGTCGGAAGATTGAGCGGGGACGCCGAAACCACCGCCCAGCCGACCAGCGGAATGGCGAACAGCATGAAATAGAACAACCCATGCGACGCGCGTGCTGCAAACTTCTCCCAGCCGGCCATCGTTTCGGGAAGCGGCGGCGCAGGGTTTATGAGTCGCCATAAAAGCCGCAACGCCGAAAGCAGCAGGATCGTTACGCCGAATGACTTGTGAAGCTGGAAAACCTGAAGTTTGAGGCTCGCTTCCTCATCGGGAATATTGACCATGAATAGGCCGCCGGCGACCTGTCCGATCAGAAGAATGGCGATCGTCCAGTGAAAGAAAATCGCCACCGTCGAATATCGGACGCGCGCTTCGCCAGCCATGACAAACCCGTTCTGTTGGCGGAGCGGAAACGAATTCCGCCTCGATGAACCGCTTAGATTGCACGCTTCGCTACGCCGCGTACAGCCGGCGCGCGGCGGAAATTGGCGCGTGCTTATCGTATTTCAAATCGATTACGGTCTTGTGATCAAGACGTCCAGATCAGGCCGCGCGCGCTCTTTCGGATCCTCGCGCGCCGTACCGATATAGATGAACCCGGCGATGCGCTCATCCGGGCCGAGACCGAGCGCGTCACGCACCGTTCGGTCATAAGCATACCATTCGGTAATCCACTGAGCGGCGAAACCGTGCGCGCTTGCAGCGATCAGCATGTTCTGACAGACCGCGCCCGCGGTCAGGATCTGCTCCCATTCCGGTGTCCGGTGCTCGCAATTGACCGACGAGACGACCGCGACAACCGCCGGCGCGCGCAGCAACCGGTCGCGTTCATAGCCGATCCGGCCGGCTTCCGCTTCGGGTTCGTTTTCGCGAAACGCCGCTTCCAAAACTTTCCCGAACTTCGCGCGATCCTCGCCTTCGAACAAAATGAACCGGAACGGCGCCACCCGGCGGTGATCGGGAACCCGCGCGGCGATTTCGAGAATGGCGCGCAGCTCCTCAAGCGACGGCCCGGGCTCGCCGAGAAAATCGGCCGGGGTCGAACGGCGGAGCCGCAAGAGGTTGATTGTATCCAATGACGGATGCGCGGCGGGCAACGTGGCTCCGAGCGCCGGCGATTTGAACGAACCCATAACCGGTATCCTCAAAACAACGCGCCTTTTTCCTGCATGCCGGCTTGCCGGGCCGAAGCAGCGATAAGTCCGCCTTCGCTTCTTCGAAGCTTCGGTGCGACAGCCTTCTCGCTCATCTCGCTTCGCTCGATAAGTCGCGAAGGCTGGTGCGGACGGTGGGACTCGAACCCACACGGGCTTTCGCCCAACGGATTTTAAGTCCGTTGCGTCTACCGGTTCCGCCACGTCCGCGGCGAGCGCCGTTCTGTTACACGGATCGGCGCGGCGGGCCAAGCCGACTCGAGCCCGGCCGGGGCGCAGCGATTAACACTCAACGACGTTGACCGCCAGCCCGCCCTCGCTGGTTTCCTTGTATTTGCGGGACATGTCGAGCCCGGTCTGGCGCATGGTTTCGATCACCTGGTCGAGCGACACTTTCGGCGCATCCGCCGCGCGAAGCGCCAGCCGCGCCGCATTGACCGCCTTCACCGCGCCGATGGCGTTACGCTCTATGCACGGAATCTGGACGAGCCCGTTCACTGGATCGCAGGTCAGCCCGAGATTGTGCTCCATGCCGATCTCGGCGGCGCGCTCGACCTGTTCCGGCGTTCCGCCCCAGACCGCCGCGAGGCCGGCCGCAGCCATCGAACAGGCGACGCCGACCTCGCCCTGGCAACCCATCTCGGCGCCGGAAATCGACGCTCGTTGTTTGTAAAGCATGCCGACGCCCGCCGCCGTCAAAAGAAAGTTCCGTATATGGCCTGGATTCTCTTCCCCCTCGTTCGCGCAATAATGTTTAAGCACTGACGGAATTATCCCCGCGGCGCCGTTGGTCGGCGCCGTGACGACGCGCCCGCCTGCGGCGTTTTCTTCGTTCACCGCCATGGCGTAGACATTGAGCCAGTCGAAGAGCAACTCGCGTTCATTGGCGAGCGGCGTTTCCTGCAGCTTCTTGTAAAGCTCGGGCGCGCGCCGCTTGACTTTGAGCCCGCCGGGAAGCGTCCCTTCCACGCGCAGGCCGCGGGCAATGCAGTCTCGCATCGCCCGCCAGATTTCGTCGAGGCCGGCTTTGGTTTCGACGCGCGCACGCTCCGCATCCTCATTTTCGAGAATGATTTCGTGAATCGCCTTGCCCTGCGCACGGCACAGCGCCAGCAGATCCGCGGCCGAGCCGAATATGTGAGGCCCGCGATGCGGGCGGGCGATCATATCGTCTTCGGCCGGCGTCGTTAATTGCTTTGCGCTTGAAATGAACCCGCCGCCCACCGAATAATAAACATGGTCGAACAGCGTTCGGCCGCCTGCATCGACGATTCGCAGGCGCATTTCATTGGGATGGAGTTCGGGAATGATGTCGCCGCGAAATTCGATGTCGGCCTGCGGATCGAAATCGATCTCCGGTCCGCCGCGAAGTTGCAGGCGCTTGTTTTCTCGAACGCGCACGACCATCGCTTCGGCCGCATCCGGATCGACGCCGTCGGGCGTTTCGCCGATAAGGCCGAGGATGACCGCCTTGTCGGAGCCGTGCCCGGCGCCGGTGAGCGCCAAAGAGCCATGCAGGCTGACAATAATGCGTGCGGCTTTCGCGAGCACGCCGGCTTCGGCGGCTTCTTCCAGAAACCGCGCCGCAATGCGCATCGGCCCGACCGTGTGCGAACTCGACGGCCCGACGCCGATCTTGAATATGTCGAAGACGCTCAGCATAGCCTCAACCCGTGCAGGGGAAAGCGGCGGCGATCGCCAGTATCACTTTTTTCGATCTTCGAACACCGGCTCCACTCCAAGCGATCGGATAGCGGCGGCGACGGCGGCGATGGCGGCTTCGGCCGATGACGGATCATTCGAGCGCGCCACTACGGTGACGCCTTTTATGTCGCCGTCGATCGGATAGCTGCCGAGCGCAACATCCTTATACGAAGCCTGTATGTCGCGAAGCTGATCCGCGAGACTGGATTCGGGCAGTCCCCCGGCGGTGACGGCGCGGGAATGGATGATCGCCCCGCCTTTAATCTCGCTCCCGACCGCTTCGAGCATGGCCCTGAAGATACGCGGCACGCCGGCCATGACGAAGACATTGCCGATGAGGACGCCGGGCGCGCTCGACACCGAATTGCGCATGAGCTTCGCGCCGTCTGGAACGCGCGCCATGCGCCGGCGCGCCGGCGTCAGTTTTTCCCCGCGCGCAGCGTACCATTCCGCCATTTCCGCAATCGCCCCCGCGTCTTCAACGACGTCGACGTCGAACGCGGCGGCGATGGCGGCGACGGTGATGTCGTCATGAGTGGGCCCGATGCCGCCCGATGTGAAGACATAGTCGTATTTCTGGCGCAGCGTATTGAGCGCGGCGACGATCGCATCCTCCTGGTCGGGAACGATTCGCGCTTCAACCAGCGCGACGCCGCGCGCCGTCAGCCAGCCGGCGAGATGATGGATGTTGGCGTCGCGCGTGCGGCCGGAAAGTAGCTCGTCGCCGATGGCGAGAATGGCGGCTTCGGGCCGGCTCATGGTGTTTCGCCTTTCGTCATCCTTTCGACAGCGTGCAGTGCGGGCGCGCGCGCAGGCGGTCAAGCCAGGCGTTCACATTATCGAATCCCTCCGTCAGCCCGAACATGCCGGCCCAATTGACCGCATAAGCGGCGATGATATCGGTCACCTGAAATTCATCGCCTAACAGATAGGGACTGTCGCCGAGTCGGTCTTCGAACACGGACAGGCCTTTTTTCGTCTCCGCCGCATTCTGCTCCATAATCGCGGGGACGCGATTTTCTTCCTCGTAAATGAGCCTGTTGCGTGTGGAGCTCCACACATGCGCTTCGACCTCGCACAGGCTGAACGAGGTCCACTGTTCGTGAAGGCCGCGCTGATAGGTTCCAGGCTTCGGGATGAAGTTCTTATCCGCATGCCTGTCCGCCAAGTAAGTGCAGATCGCCGCCGATTCATAAAGCGGCCCCTCATCGGTAATGAGCGCTGGCAGTTTGCCCAGCGGCGAGACTTTCTTGAGCTCGTCCGAACGGATCAGCCTGCGGCCTTCGATGCTTTCAAACGGCTGGTCGAGTTCAAGCAGCGTCCAGCGCACGCGTGCGGACCGGGTCGGGGCGTATTCGTAAAGCGTGTAGGTCATCGGATTCCTTTTCTGCAAATACAGACAATCTTGCGCTCTGCGGAAATATCACTTCGGCGCCGGTTTCGAAATCACGGACGCCATCACGGTGCGATCGCCGTCGAGCCCGCCCGCCGTCACATAAGCGCCGTCGGCGGCGATGATAAGGCCGCGATGGTCCATGGTCGGCAATTCGCGCCGGCCGAGCGAACGCCATGTGTCCGCTTCGAGGTCAAAGGCGAAAACGCGGTCGGACGGCGTCGCCGGAACGCCGTCATAGCCCATCCCGTTGTAATTATAGGGATTATCCGCGCCGCCGAGGAAAACAATCCGCCCATGCCCCGCATCACCCGCCGCCGCCATGCGGTAAAGCGGGCGGCCCGGATGCGGGGGCTGGCGCCGCCATGCAATCGCCGCCGGATCGTCCGGGTCGATTTCGCCGAGCCAAGCCTCGTCGACGGCGCCGAACTGACGGCGACCGTCTTTCTCACCGATGACGGCGACCCCGTCGGCGACGACGAATTTGTTTCCGACCGCGCCGCCGGCATGACCGAACACCGGCGCGCCCGGATAATCGCTGGCGCGGAACCAGCGGTCTTCCATCGCGTCATAAACCTGCACGAGCGAGACATTGCCGTCGTCATGCCAGCCGGAAACGAGATAGACATAGCGGCTAGCGTAAGGAAACGCGACGGCGTCATCGACAGGAACCGGCATGTCGGCGCGCCTTAAATATTTTTCTGTATCAGGATTGAATTGAAAAACTTCCGGCGTTGAAACTTCGGTCCCGTCTTCGGCGACCGTATAGCCGCCGAACACAAAAATCTTTCCGTCAAGCGCGACGGCGACGCTGGCGAGCCGTCCTCTCTCGACCGGAACGTCGGCGATGCGCCGGCAGGCGCCGTCCGGCAGCGTGCAGGCGAACGCCATCCTGGAAATGTCGCGCCATGTCTTTCCAGCTCTGAGGCCATTGAAGGAATAGAGAGTCGTCTTCTCTTCGCGTGAAACTGCAGCCACCGCATTGTTGGCGTGGGCGACGGGAAGCGCGGCGACAACGCGCGCCGGCGCGGTTTTCTCGTCGCCAATCGGCGCGCAGGCGGACGTCGCCAACACGGCGCAGGCGGCGATATGGCTCATGGCTCTCACGATTTTCAATTTTCGTCCCGGCCTTTTTGAACGCCTTTATGCGGGCGTCTTCAGGCGTTCGCAAATCGAAGGCGCAACCTGCGCCGCAATCAGGCCGTGACGGCGCCGCAATCCGCCCCCATAGTGCCCCTTCGAGGGAGCAGTTTGATGAACCGCCAGGCCGAAGGACTTTACGATCTCGTCATTGTCGGCGCCAGCTTCGCCGGCCTCGTCGCGGCGCGCTCGGCCGCCCATCGCGGGCTCAAGGTCGCCGTTCTCGACGCCAAGGCCGAGCCCGGCGCGCGCGTACGCACGACCGGCCTTCTCGTAAAGGAAGCGGTCGACGAGACCGACATCCCGGCCGCGCTCACCCGCAAGATTTCCGGTGTGCGGCTTTATGCGCCGAACGGCCGGTCCGCCGATCTCACCGCGCCCGGCTATTACTTCCTCGCCACCGATACGCCGGCCGTGATGCGCTGGCTGGCGCGCGAGGCGGCCCGCGCCGGCGCCGATCTTCTGTTCGGCGCGCGCTTTGAAACCGCAACGCTCGCCGACGATCTTGTGCGCCTCGACGGGCTCGGCCTGTCGGCGCGCTATCTGCTCGGCGCCGACGGCGCCAGGTCTAAAGTCGCCGAAGCGTTCGGTCTCGGCCGCAATCGTGAATTCCTGGTCGGCATGGAGACCGAATACGACCCCTCCCCGGCGGTCGATCCCGACTTCCTCCACTGCTTTATCGATTCGGCGCTCGCGCCCGGCTATATCGGCTGGGTCGTGCCCGGCGCCGGCATGACGCAGGCCGGACTCGCCGTTTCGCGCTCGCTTTTCGGCGCCTCGCACAAGCCCGATTACAACGCCTTCCTCGCCCGCATCGATCCGCTGTTCGGCCTGTCGCAGCTTGAGGCGCGCCAACGGCGTTCCGGCATCGTGCCCTGCGGCGGACTGGTGAGCCCGCTTTCAAGCCGGCGGGTGCTGTTGACCGGCGATGCGGCGGGCCTCGTTTCGCCGCTGACGGCGGGCGGCATCCGGTTCGCATTCCAATATGGCAGGCGCGCCGCACAGGCGATCGCCGATTACATCCACGACCGCGGACCCGATCCGGGCGCCGTCATGGCCCGGGAATATCCGCGTTTCGCCTTGAAGACCTGGATGCGGCGCGCCTGGTCGGCCGCGCCCCCGAACGCGCTTATCAATGCGACGCTCTTTACGCCGCCGGTGCGCGCGCTCGCGCAATGGATCTATTTCCGGAAACGCGGAACCGTGCGGATGGGCGAGTCGGAAACAGGTGAAGTGGTTCGACTACGGACAAAAAAGCAGGCATTTTAACTAAA
>JBHHVZ010000112.1:0-8587 GCA_046756245.1 Parvularculaceae bacterium | reverse complement strand
TCGAACAATCCCGCGGCGCCCTGGCCGCCGCCGACGCACATGGTCGAGACCACATATTTGGCGCCGCGGCGTTTTCCTTCGATGAGGGCGTGGCCGACCATGCGCGCGCCCGACATGCCGTAGGGGTGGCCGATTGAGATGGCGCCGCCATTGACGTTCAGGAGGTCGTTGGGAATGCCGAGCTTGTCGCGGCAGTAAATGACCTGCACGGCGAAGGCTTCGTTCAATTCCCATAGCCCGATGTCATCCATTTTGAGACTGAACTTCTCCAGTAATTTCGGTACGGCGAAAATGGGGCCGATTCCCATTTCATCGGGGTTCGTGCCGGCGACCGCCATGCCCCGGTAAATCCCGAGCGGGGCAAGCCCGCGGCGCTCGGCTTCTTGTCGCTCCATCACCACGGCGGCCGAGGCGCCGTCGGAAAGCTGCGAAGCGTTGCCCGCCGTAATATTTTGTCCCTCCTTGACCACCAGACCGTCCTTGAACACGGGCGGGAGCCCCGCGAGCGCATCCGCCGTCGTTTCCGGCCGGTTGCCCTCGTCCTTTTCGAGCCTGGTTTCGACGTTGGAGATGTCGCCGGTTTCCTTGTTTTTGAATTTCATCACCGAAGGCAGCGGCACGATCTCATCATCGAATTTGCCGGCTTCTTGCGCGGCGTGGGTGCGCTGTTGGGACTGCAGGGCGTATTCATCCTGTGCTTCGCGCGAAATTTTGTAGCGCTCGGCGACGATCTCGGCGGTTTCGATCATCTGCATGTAGGTCGCCGGCAGGTTTTCGACGAGCCACGGATCAGGGCGCACGAACATGTCGCCGGTCTGGTTCATGGAAATCGACTCGACGCCGCCGCCGATCGCGACCTGCATATTGTCGACCATGATCTGTTTGGCGGCCGTCGCGATCGCCATCATGCCTGACGAGCATTGCCGGTCGACCGACATGCCCGGCACGGTGACGGGAAAGCCCGCCCGCAGCAGCGCCTGGCGCGCGACGTTTTTGAACCCCGTGCCCTGCTGCAGCACGCAGCCCATAATGACGTCCTCAACATCTCCGAAGTCGAGTTTGGCGCGTTCGGCGGCGTGCCTGATCGCATGCGCCCCGAGCGTCTGCGCCGGGGTCGCGTTGAAAGAGCCTCGATAGGCCTTGCCGATCGGCGTCCTTGCAGTCGAAACGATGACGGCTTCTCTCATGACTTCCTCCCTCGGGTGGGAACAGGGCCTTCATGCCCCATATGCTGCAAGGCTTTCGTAATAAAGCGCTGGCCGGAGCCGGCGCTTGATTCGAAATAATGCACATTCTCCGTCGAGGAGATTTCGTCCCAATGCGCGGCGATTTCTTCCGGCGTCTGATTTTCGGGCGGCAGATAGATTCCGTCCGTCTCGATGACATAGGCGCGCGCATAACCGCCCGCCGAGCAGGCGAGGATCGCGCGCGACGGCGCCTCTTCACTGACGAGATAGAGCGCGCCGGCGGTGATCGCTTCCGGCGTCATCAGGTCGAGCGCGACGTCGGGAATGCCGATGTCCTCCGTCATGCGCGTCTTTGCCGACGGCGAGAGAAGATTGATGCGGATATTGTATTTCGCGCCTTCGAGATGGAGCGCGTTCATGAAGCCGATCATGCCGGATTTCGCCGCACCGTAATTCGCCTGCCCGAAAATGCCGTGGAGACCCGACGGCGAAGAGGTGCACAGGACGCGGCCATATTGCCGTTCGCGCATGATCGGCCACACGGCGTGCGTGCAGATCGTCGAACCGATGAGGTGGACGTCAATGACAGCGCGAAAATCGTCGAGCGTCATCTTGGCGAAGGTCTTGTCGCGCAATATGCCGGCGTTGTTTACGAGAATGTCGATGCGGCCCCATTTATCCATCGTCGCCTTGACCATGGCGTCGACTTCTTCCGGCTTCGTCACATTCGCGCCGTCGGCGATCGCCTCGCCGCCGGCCGCCTCGATTTCCTGTACGACTTTCTCAGCCGCCGACAGCGAACCGCCTTCGCCGCGGCGATCACCGCCGAGATCGTTGACGACAACCTTCGCACCGCGCGCGGCGAGCGCGAGCGCGTGGCTCCGTCCCAGCCCGGCGCCGGCGCCGGTGACAATGGCGACCTTTCCGTCAAATTGAATGGTCATGATGCAAACTCCCTAAACGTTCTTAGATCTCGGCGCGATGGCGCAGGCGGCTCTTATACAAACTGCATGGTCAACCACTCGGCGATGAGGGCCGGTTTTTCTTCACCTTCGATCTCCACCTTTACGGCGTATTTGAAAAGCCACTGGCCGGGCAGTTTTTCATCAGCCGCCATCAGCGTGAAACGTCCGCGAATGCGCTTGCCGGATTTCACAGGATTGACGAAACGCACTTTTTGAAAGCCGTAATTGACGCCCATCTTCACGCCTTCGAGCACGAGAACCGTGCCGCGCGCAAGATGCGATAGCATCGAGAGCGTCAGGAATCCGTGCGCGATCGTAGTGCCGAACGGGCTCGCCTTGGCTGCTTCCGGATCGACGTGAATGAACTGGCGGTCTTCGCTGACCTCGGCGAAGCGGTCGATGCGATCCTGATCGATCATCAGCCAGTCGGATACGCCGATTTCCTCGCCGACATGTTTTTTGACGTCACCGGTTTCTACAATCTGCATGGAACGGAGCTCCCTAATACCTTCTCATCTTCGCCAGCCGGTCGGCGTGGAAGGCGGCGTCGCCGAACATTTCCTGCGCGACCCGGATGCGCTTCATGTAAAATCCGATGTCGTATTCGTCCGTCATGCCGATGCCGCCATGCAGCTGCACGGCCTCCTGGCTTGCAAGTTTTGCGACCTCGACAGCCTTGGCCTTGGCGAGCGCGCACGCCGGTCCGGCCATGCCGTAATGAGCGTCGAGATCCTGCAGCGCCTTGAGGATGGCGGATTTCATGAGTTCGGTCTCGGCGTAAAGCTGCGCGGCGCGATGTTGCAGCGCCTGGAACGTCCCAACGGCGACGTCGAACTGCTTGCGCTCTTTCAGGTAAGCAAGCGTCATGGCGAACGCTTGTTGCGCGGCGCCCGACATTTCCGCAGCAAGCCCCGCCCGCCCCGCGTTGAGAACGCCTTCGAGCGCCTGATAGCCGCCGTCGACCGCGCCGAGCAGGTCTTCACCCGTGATCTCCACATTGTCGAAGTCTATGCGCGCTGCGTTACGGCTGTCGAGCATGATCGTGCGCTCGCGTGCAATCCCTTTGGCGTTAACGTCCACAAGGAAGAGCGTCACGCCCGCTTCTTCGCCCGGCGCGCCGGCCGTTCTCGCGGCGACGATGAGCTTGTCGGCCACATGACCGTCGGCGACGAACGTTTTCGAGCCGGACAGCTTGAACCCGTTGCCGGACTTTTCCGCCTTGAGCGCGGTTTTCGCCGGCGCATGTTTGCGCCCCTCATCAACGGCGAGCGCGAAAAGCATTTCGCCCGCAGCGATTTTCGGCAGATGCTCCTGCTTGTGGGCGTCGGCGCCGATTTTCTTTAACGCCGCAGCGGCCAGGATCGAGGTCGACAGAAACGGCGAAGCCGTCAAGGTGCGTCCCATTTCCTCGGCCAGCACGCCGGCGCCGACAAAACCGAAATCGGCGCCGCCATATTCTTCATCGACAAGGATACCGGCCCAGCCCATCTCGGCCATTTCTTTCCAGAGATCGCGGGAAAAGCCGGATTCGTCGTTCGTATCGCGCAGTTTTCTGAGCGCGCCGACGGGCGCTTTTTCGTCAAGGAATCCGCGCGCTGCATCGCGCAGCATTTCCTGTTCTTCGGTAAGTAGGAGAGGCATATTCGGTTTCCTGCATAATTCGAATTCGGCTAACTTCACCATTCACTATTTCACCGCTCACCCGCTCGGCAGCTCCAGAATACGCTTGGCGATAATGTTGAGCTGCACTTCCGACGTGCCGCCCTCTATGGAGTTGCCTTTTGTCCTGAGCCAATTACGCGCGAGCTTGCCGTCGTCGGAGCGCGCGCCCTCCCATTCCAGCGCGTCGGAGCCGCCGGCGTCCATCAATAGTTCAAACCGGCGCTTGTTCAGCTCGGTTCCGTAATATTTGAGCATCGACGAATTGGCGCCGACGCCTTGCCCGGCCTTGGCTTCGTCCTTCATGCGTTCGAGCGTCAGCAGAAACGCCCAGCCGTCAATCTCAAGTTGGGCGATTTTCCCGCGCAGGATCGGATCGGCGAGCCGGCCGTTTTCAAGTCCGAGCTGCTGCGCGGCGATCTCGCCGACGCCGCGCCCGCCGAAGAGCCCGCCGCCGCCGGTCGAGATCATTTCGCGCTCATGAGTGAGCAGATATTTCGCCACGTCCCAGCCGCGGTTGATTTCGCCGACGACCGAGCTCACGCCGGGCGCGTGCTCCTTCGGAACCTTGACCTCGTCGAAAAAGGTCTCGCAGAAAGGCGACTTGCCGGAGATCAGCTTGATCGGTTTCGTCGACACGCCTTCGCTTTCCATGTCGACGAGAATGAAGCTGATGCCGTTATGCTTGGTCGCACTCGGATCGGTGCGTACAAGGACGAAAATCCAGTCGGATTCATCGGCGTAGGACGTCCAGATCTTCTGGCCGTTCACAAGCCAATGATCGCCCTTATCCTCGCATTTGCATTGAAGCGAAGCGAGGTCCGAACCAGCGTTCGGTTCGGAATAGCCCTGGCACCAGCGAATTTCGCCGCGCGCGATCGGCGGCAGGAAATATTCCTTTTGTTCGTGCACGCCGTATTTTAGGAGCGCCGGGCCGAGCATCCAGATGCCGAAGCTTTCCAAGGGCGAGCGCGCATTGATCGCGCGCATCTCCTCCTTGAGGACTTTTGCTTCTTCTTTGGAAAGTCCGCCGCCGCCATATTCCTTCGGCCAGGCGGGAACGGTCCAGCCTTTCGCGGCCATGCGCTCAAGCCAGACCTTTTGGGCCTCCGATCTGAATTTCCACCGCTTGCCGCCCCAGCAAATGTCTTCCTCGCCGCGCGTGGGGCCGCGCATTTCCTCGGGGCAGTTTTCCTCAAGCCAGGCCCTTGTTTCGGCGCGAAAAGTTTCAAGATCGCTCATCAGTCGCTCCTCGTGATCGCTGTCTCGGATGATGGCGCGCCGGCGCGCCCGCACCAACATTTTTGCGCAGTCCTGCTGCATTCCGCCTCAAACGACGAGCGCCGGGGGATGCTGTAGCGCGATGGTTTTTACTGTAATCTTGTCGATCTTGGCCGTGCCGAGGCGCGGCAGCGGCGCAGGCGAAATCCAGATGCGCTCGGGAACCTTGAAGCCGGCGAGCTCTCTCGCCATGAAATCACGCAGCTCGTGCGGATCAATCTCCGCGCCTTTGCGCGGAAATACGACAAGCCCCACCCGCTCGCCGAGCACATTGTCGGGAACCGAAAACGCCGAAGCTTCGGCGACCTTGGAGAATTCGTAGGCGCGGTTTTCGACCTCAATACAGGAAATGTTCTCGCCGCCGCGAATGATCAGATCCTTGATGCGATCGACGATGGTGACAAAGCCTTCCTCGTCTATTTTGCCGAGATCGCCGGTCTTAAACCACCCGTCAGACGTAATTGTACGCGCCGTTTCCTCCGGATTATTGAGATAGCCGCGGAAATTGGCCGCGGTCCGTATCCAGATCTCGCCGACTTCGCAAGGCGCCGCTTCCTCGCCGTCTTCTTTCATGATTTTGAGTTGGGTGACAGGCGGTACGACGCGGCCGGTTGAATCAGGATGTTCGAGGTAATCGTCCTGCGTGATAATGCAGCCCAACGCATTCGTCTCTGTTAATCCGTAGCCCGACGAAGCGTTCGCAGACTTGAATTTTTCAGCCAGCATTTTCACGTGCTCGGGCGGACGCTTGGCCCCGCCCGAGCCGATGTCGATCAGGCTCGGAAGCTCGTCGTCGCCCGCCGCCTCCATCAGCTCATAGGACTGGCTCGGCACACCCACGAAATTGGTGAGCTTTTCCTTGTTGATAAGGCGGACGGCTTCTTCAGGATCCCAGCGATACATGATCGCCATGCGCCGGCCGACCACATAGGACAGCAAGAATATGCTGTGCGAGCCGGTTACGTGAAAAAGCGGAATGCCGAGCAGGATGCCGGGATTGTCGCCAAAATAATTCTCGCCGCGCACTTCGCGGACGGCGGACGCCAAAAGCGCCCACGAGAGGATGGTGGTGATGCAGCCCCGATGGGTTAGAATCGCGCCCTTCGGGCTGCCGGTGGAGCCTGACGTGTAGACGATGCAGAAGTCGTCGTCCGGCTCGATGTCGGCTTCAGGCGGCGAGTCGACGGCGGCGCCGGCCAGCAGCAAGTCGTCATAAAGATAGTCGGCGCCGTCGCTCGCCTCGCTGCGCGCGAGAATGAGCGTCAGGTCAAGCCGTTCCTTGATCGGTCTCAGATATTCGAGGCGTCGATAATCGACGACGACGATTTTCGCCTCGCAATCTTCGAGCCCATAGCAAAGTTCTTCGGTTTTCCACCAGGCGTTAAGCGGCACGACGACGGCGCCCAGCGAAATAATCGCCATATAGCTAATGCACCATTCCGGGTAGTTGCGCATGGCGATGGCGACGCGGTCGCCCTGTCTGACGTCAAGTTCGTTTTTAAGGGCGTGGGCGAAACGGCAGGCGCGCCGCCACGTTTCGGCGAAGCTCAAGCGTTCGTCCTCGAACAGCATGAAATCTTTTTCGCCATGAGCGGCGCCGTACATGAACAGCCCGACCAGGCTCTTGGGCGCATTGGCGAAGACACCGTAGGTGTTGCCCCGGATCTCGGCCTCGCCAAGAGCAAACAACGGGTCTTCGGTCAGGAGCTTCTGCACGGCGGCGGCGAGGCTTTCCTGGCTCGGCGGGGCGTCGGCCATATTCGATCCATTCTCGAGGCGTATTCACGAAATCGGGGCCTGTCATAGCCGAGGCCGCGCCGCTTAGAAACCGGCTGATGCAGCCCGCCTAGTCACGTCTGTCGCGTCCGCGTTCCCAATTTCTTGAGGAAATCGAAAACCACGCGTTCGATCCCATCCGGACAGGCCGCCGCGCGCCACGCCAGAAGGTGAACGACGACGTAAACGCCCGCCCCCGCCGCAACATCGGCGACAAGCCGCCATGCAACCGCAACGTCTTCAAGCCCCGGCATGGCGGGCCGGGCCCAAGCAAAATAGGCCGCCATCGCCGCGAGGGCCATAAGCGAGCGTCGCGCGCTCCAGAAAGGATCGAGCGGAGCGGCGCTGCTGACGCGCGCGTAAAGGGCGGCGTCGAACGCGATATGAACCAGTCCGAGCCCGGCGGCCGCCCAGACGGCGCCTGAAAGGCCGTAAGTCATCGACGCCCAGATAAACACGGGGAAGCGCACGCAGAAGAAAATCAGCTCACGGAAAAAAACAAGCCGCGTCAGTCCAGCCGCCATCGCGTAGGACTGGACGGCGAAAAACAGGGTTTGTAAACCGAGCACAGGCGCCAGAATTTGAATGACGGGAACCGCTACTCGCCACTTCTCGCCCAGGAACAACTCTATGAAATCCTCCGCCACAAAGGCGAAGCCGAGCGAGGCGGGCATGGCGATCGCGCCGAGCGCCGCAACGCCGCGAAGAAACGCCAGACGCATGCGTTCGGGCTCGCGCTTCAACTCCGAAAGCCCCGGATAGATCGCGCGCGCAAGCGGCGAGGCGAGCTCGGCGGCCGAGAGCTGGGCGAGCTGCTGGCCAAGATAATACGCGCCCGTCAGCCGCACGCCGATGACCCGGGCCAGAATAAAGGCGTCGAGCTTGTTATTGAGCGCCGCCATGAAGCTTACGCCTGTAAGCCAGCCCGTAAATCCGAACACCTTGCGCGCAGACGCAAATGTGACGCGGGGAATGTGCGGGCGCATGAGATAGGAAATTGCGAGTTGCGTCAGCGCGCCGGCGACGACGCCCGCCACGATCGCCCAATAGCTGCGATATATGACGGCGATCGTAATCGACGCAGCAACGCCGACGAACTTGTTGACGACGCTGAAGACAAACTCTTTCGAAAAATCGAGTCGGCGCTCGAACTCGTAAAACCGGGGATTGATGCATCCCGCAACGAGCGGCGCCGCTGCGATGGCGAGAAAAATGTTTGTCATGCGCGGGTCGCCGTAAAAGGCGCCGGCGAGCGGCGCGGTGAGCGCCAGCAGCCCCGCGATCGCCAGTCCGCGGATGGCGGAAAGCGTAAACAGCGTATCGAGGTCGTCGCGCCCGGCGTCGTCGAACCGCACCACGGCCTGGGCGACGCCGATGTCGGAAAAGCCCTGCAGGAGCTGCATGGCGGAAATGGCGACCGCAACGAGGCCGAAATCCTCCGGCGCCAGCAGGCGCGCAACGACCAGCGTGTTGACCAGGCCGAGCGCGCGCATCGCAAGCCGCGCGCTTGCGATCCAGGCGGTCCCCCGCGCGACGCGGCTGGTCAGCGATCGACGCGTATCATCGTGCTCCATGCGCGGCCTTTTCGCGAAAACATGCCTTGGCGGGCATGCATAAACGATTCCGGCCGCTAGAGCATGTTCTCCGAAATGCGAGTCGGAGAACAATCACTAGCGACACGCACTCCCCCCCCCCCCTGCGCCGGGGCGCGCGGCGGGG
>JBHHVZ010000111.1:0-8620 GCA_046756245.1 Parvularculaceae bacterium | reverse complement strand
TGGCGTCTTTCCGTCTGTTTGGTTCTGCTTGCCCCACCGCAGCGTGCAAGGCAACACCGCCCCGCTGTTTTTGACAGAACCGGCCGCGCGCCTTTCAATGCCGGAACGGGGCGCGCTGATAATCCAAGGACAAGGAGCCGTAGGATGAAAAGGTTCATCAGTATCTTGACTGCAAGTCTCGCTGTTTGCGCCAGCGCTGCAGCAAATGACGGCGTTGAGGCTTTTACGCCCGAGGGCATGGAGCGCGCCCGCGACGAATTTCAATACAGTCCCGTCGTGCGCGCCGGCGACTACATTTTCCTTGCCGGGGTCGTCGCCGGCGTTCCGCCGAAAAAAAACGGCGAGCCGGCGGAAATCACGCTCGAATCGCTCGAAGCGGCGTATGACAGAGCATTCGCGCGGATTGCGGCGATCCTCGAAGCCGCCGGCGCCGACTGGTCGGACGTCGTCGAAATGACGACCTTTCACACCGATTTGCGCGGCCAGGGCGGGGCCTTCATGGCGGCGAAGAAGCGCTATGTCTCTGAACCGTACCCCGCCTGGACCGCGATCGACATCGACCGGTTGTGGCCCGACGCAGGCCTTACGGAGATCAAGGTCGTCGCCTATAAGCCGCGGCAAACGTCTGGTTAACGCGCCGTTTCTGCGGCGCTTGCAAGCATCGCCAAGCGCTGGGAAATCTATTTTCCTGTCAGAGACGCGCAAGTAGTAGAACGCAGGATGATAAAGATGCAGCCTGCGCGTTGAGCGCCGGCCGGGGCGTGATCAGTTGAAGGAATTTGATTTGATGGCGCAACTGTCGGAAATGACCAGAAAAGCGCAGGCGTTGAAAGCGGAAGGTCGTCACGCCGAAGCCGTCGACATGCTGAAAGCAATGGTCGATGCTGCGCCGCACAATATTGCGGTGCTACATAATTACGCCGCCGCGCTTGGCGATGCAGGTCAGAATCGGGAGGCTGTAAGAATATTAAGGCGGGCCTTCGAACTTGGCCTCAACGCGCCGGAAAGTTGGCTGGTATACGCGCGGGCGCTTTCGGGCATTCATGAATTTAAGGAAGCCCAGGCGGCGTTCCTCCAATTGCTGCGCTTGCGACCGCTGGATCATGAAGCGCACCGTGAGCTAGCGCAGCTCATCTGGATGCAAACAGGAAACCGCGACAAAGCGCTCGCCGTGCTGAACAAAGCAATCGAAGCGAACCCTTCGGTAGCTGGCCTGCACATCGCGCGCGCGCAGGTTTTCGGACAAACCGGCGATGCAGCGACGGAATATGCGATCACAAAAGAAGCGGCGCGTCTATCGGGCGACCCTATGCTGGAATTCGCCGCGTGCAATGCAGCTCTGGCGGATAAAAAGTTTGAACAGGCCGTCGCCCATGGGCGACGCGCCGCGAAAGCGCTGCCGGACGAAACCGGCGCCGGCGCCGCCTATTGCTCGGCCTTGCTGGCGGTGGGCGAGGCTGCCGAAGCAGTCCGGATTGCTGAAGGATTGCGGGCGAAAGATCCGATGAACCAGTTTTTTATTGCGCTGCAAGCGACCGCTTGGCGGCTCCTTGGCGACGAACGCTATCACGCGTTTTTTGACTATGACGCACTGGTTCAAGCATCGCCGTTGGATACGCCCAAAGGATGGATCAACCTTGACGCGTATCTCGCTGACCTCATTGAGGGTCTTGATTATGCGCACCGATTCAAAACCCATCCCTTTTATCAATCGGTGCGGCACGGAAGCCAGATTTCTTCCATAGACGGCTCTGACCATCCGGCGCTGCGCGCTTATAAGGAAGCGGCGGCCGGGCCGGTCGAGCGCTATGTCAAATCGCTCGCGCCGGGTGACGATCCGCTGCGGGCGCGAAATATCGGTGGAAGCCGGATTTTCAGCACTTGGTCGATCAGGCTGCCGCCGAAGGGTTTTCATGTAAATCACGTCCATCCGGAAGGGTGGCTTTCCTCGGCGTGCCATTTGCGTCCGGCGGAGAAAGATCCCGCCTCGGAGAAGGCGGGGTGGTTCAAGCTCGGGGAGCCGGGCGTCGCAACCGCGCCGAGCCTTGAGCCTGAACGCTTCATCGAGCCCAAGCCTGGCGTGATGGTGATTTTCCCCTCCTATATGTGGCACGGCACGGTCGAGTTTACTGCCGGGAATTCCCGCCTGACGGTGGCCGCCGACATCGTGCCGGCGGCGCCGGACGCCGGGACCGGCCAAAAATAAGCGTTCTCAGCTCACTGAGTGTCTTTGTTGTGATATTGCCACAGTAACGCTGAGAATACGCCTCTCCCGCCGTCTTGTGTTGACGGAATTCTTGTCTCGGCCATAACGTGACATCTGATCGCAGGTTTGACTATCTGCGAGCGTTGCGCTCAACAATCTGAGGGGCGAAGAGTTTCGCTGTTGTTCGGGAATTCTTGGGCCAAAGCTGCAAACGGCACTGCGTTTAACTGGAGGGTATAAAAAATGACCAAATCACGTCTCGTCGGACGGTTTCTATGCACGACGATGCTTTCTGGCGCTGCGGTAGCAATGGCCGCGCCGGCGTTCGCCCAGGACGATGAGGATCAGGAAGATACGATCATCGTTACGGGTTCTCGTTTGAATCAGGCGAATCTCAGCTCGTCGAGCCCGGTTTTCCAGGTTGACGCTGCCGAAGTCGATGCGCGCGGCACAACCCGTATTGAGGACTTCATCAACATTCTGCCGCAGGCCTTTGCGGCCCAGACCAGTGAAGTCGCCAATGGCGCGACCGGCACGTCGCAAGTGGATTTGCGCAACCTCGGTTCGATCCGGACCCTCGTTCTGCTTGACGGCAAGAGACTGCCGTTCGGCTCGGCGCAGACATCCTCGCCGAACCTTGACATCATCCCGGCCCAGCTTGTCGAGCGGGTCGATATCGTCACCGGCGGCGCCTCGGCGGTCTACGGTTCGGACGCCATGGCCGGCGTCGTGAACTTCATCCTGCGCCGCGATTTCGAAGGCATCATGTTCGACGGCCAGGTTGGTTTCTTCCAGGACGGCAACAACAACGAGTTCGCCAGCGCGGTTCTAAACGCCGGCGGCCTTACCGGACCCGACGGGATAGGCGGTGTAACGGACGGCCGCGACGTGCTGACGACGCTTACGGTCGGCGCCAACACGCCGGACGGCCGCGGCAATGTGACGGCGTTCTTCAGCTACCAAAACCAGAATGAAATCCGTCAGGAAGCGCGCGACTTCAGTCATTGCGCTTTCGCGACGCGGTCGGGTTCGCAATCAGTCGGCAATATCGGCTGCGTCGGGTCTTCGACTTTCCGTCGCTTCTTTAACTCAGGCGGCGCGACGGACGTCTTCCAGGAAGCCGACGGCACGCTGGTGCCTTTCGTCGGCGGCGTGGACCAGACCTTCAACTTCGCGCCGGATAACTTCATCCAGCGCCCGAACGAGCGCTTCAACATTACGGCGCTCAGCCGCTATGAGATCACGGACGACATCGAAGCCTATATGGATCTGTCCTTCACCAACAATACGACGGACGCGCAGATTGCTTTTTCGGGCTCGTTCTTCCGGCCGTTCGAGGTGAACTGCGGCAACCCGTTCCTGGGATCGGGCGCCAATTCACATTTCGATTTGCTGGGTTGCCCTGCGGCTGTTGCAGCGAATGGCGGGGATGCGGACAATACTGACGTTAGCCTCACTTTCGGCCGCCGCAACGTCGAAGGCGATCCGCGCAACAGCTTCATTGAAACCAACACCTGGCGCGCGGTGACCGGTTTCCGCGGTACTCTCGGCGACAACTGGAACTGGGATACTTACGGCACCTTCGCCCGGACGCGGCTGCTCCGCATCTCGCAGGGCGATCTCAGCTTCGCCAATGTGCAGGAGGCGCTGTTTGTAGTGACCGACGCCAACGGCAATCCGGTGTGCCGCGATTCAGGCTCGCCCTGCGTGCCCTGGAACGTGTTCCAGCGTAACCCGGACGGCTCGTCTCTCGTGACCAAAGATCAGACCGATTTCATTCAAGGCACGGGCCTCATCAACGGCACGACCGAGCAGCTCGTCGTCGGCGGCACGTTCTCGGGCGATCTCGCCGATTACGGCTTCAAGTTCCCCTGGGCGGAGACCGGCGTACAGGGCCTTCTCGGCGTCGAATGGCGTCGCGACGAACTCGATCGCATACCGGATGCGATTTCGCGCATTCCGGGCGGCAGAGGTCTGACCGGCACCGGCGGCGCTACTTTGCCGATCGACGGCGAGATTTCCGTGAAGGAAATCTTTATGGAAACGCAAATCCCGATCGTCGAAGGGAAGGAATTCTTCGAAGAGTTCGGTCTCAACGGCGCCTATCGTTTTTCGGATTACAAGGCGGAAAGCACAAGCTCCGCCACGACCAACAACTTCGAGACGAGCACCTTTGCGGTCGGCGTCACCTGGCGGCCGGTGCCGGACGTTCGTCTTCGCGGCCAGTTCCAGCGGGCGGTGCGCGCGCCGAACGTGATCGAAATGTTCACCGGCCAGAACACCGGCCTGTTCAGCGCCTCGGCGCGCAACAACGGTCTCTTCGACCCCTGCGCGTCCGCACCCGGCGTTCCGCCGTCGGCGACGGCCGTACAATGCGCCTTCACCGGCGTTTCTGCGGCGCAGTTCGGCAGTATTCCGGACAACCCGGCGGGACAGCTCAATCTTGTCACCGGCGGCAACCCGCTTCTGGATCCGGAAAAGGCCGATACCTACACTGCAGGCATCGTGATTACGCCGAGCCAGGTTCCGGGCCTGACCCTTGCTCTCGACTATTTCGACATCGAGATCGAGGACGCGATCTCCACTATTCCGGCGCAGCAAATTCTCGACAACTGCATCGCGACGGGCGATTCGCAATTCTGTAATCTCATCACCCGCGACCGGTTCGGTTCGCTGTTCCTCGACAATTCGAATTTCGAGGGCATTCAGGTCGTGAACACGAACATCGCTAACTTCAAGACTCGCGGCCTCGATATAAACGCCAGCTACAGAAGGGACGTTCCCGAGTTCGGCCTGGGCGACATGGGCTCTTTCAGCCTGAATTACGCGGCGTCCGTTATGTTCGAGAACACGTTCGAGTCCTTCCCGGGCTCAGGCGAGGTCGAGTGTAAGGGATTGTACGGCGGTCAGTGCTCGAGCACGCCGAACAATGAATACCGGCATCGCGCCCTGCTGACCTGGCAGTCGCCCTGGGAGGTCGATCTCACCTTCACCCACCGCTATTTCAGCTCGGTGGACCTTGAAGGCGCGCCCTCCGGCAACATTATCGACGATAAACTCGATTCAGCGAATTATCTCGATCTTGCGGCGAGTTGGCACGCTCGGGAAGGCGTCGAGATGCGGGTGGGCGTCCAGAACGTCTTTGGCCGCGACCCGGAGCTTACCCAGGCTTGCGGCCCGGCGGCGTGTAACGGGAACACAATCCCCGGCACCTATGACGCGGCTGGCCGCTTCATCTTCATCGGCTTCAATCTGAGAAGGTAGTTCAGACCTCGCAAAGATTGGTCGTAAAACACTGAAGACGCCGCAGACTCGCCAGTCTGCGGCGTCTTTCTTTGAGGTTCGAACCGGCGCTTTGGTAAAAACCTGTTCTCGATTAAAATGGACACCGCAGATTCCAATCTGCGGCGGTTTCAATTTGGCGGTCGATAGCGGCTTCCGGCGACAAGGCGTCGATTAAAATAATTTCAAAAAGGATGCGACGGCATGGTCAATACAGTCTCATCAGGAATTGCAGTCTTAACGACAATCTTCTTGACCTTCGGCGGCGATGTCGCCGCGCAAAGCCTGCCGCCTGAAATCCTGGAGTGCCGGGCGATTTCTAACGATGCGAATCGACTGGCGTGCCTTGACGAAGTGATTGATCGATTCATCGAAACCGCGGAAACGGAAAGCGCAAAAAGCGATGATTACGCCGCCGCCGCTGTTGCAAAACCCGCCGCCCCGATCGCAAAACCCGCCCCGGAAGAACAGGTTCTCTCCGAGGCGGATCGCTTCGGTTTTGAAGATCTGCCTACGGAGAAAAAGAAGGAATTGCGCCCCGAGACGCCGAAAGCGCTTGAGGCGACCGTTGTTGACATTGCACGCAATCGTCGCGGCAAATATGTGGTCATTCTGGACAACGGGCAGGTCTGGCGCCAGCTCAACGCCGATACGAACAAGCTTCGCGTTCCAACCGATTCCGCCGGTATGAAAGTTGAAATCAAACGCAAATGGCTCGGCGCTCACGATCTCAGACTGGAAAACAGCAAGCGTACGATACGGGTCGAGCGAATAAAATAACATAAAAAGAAGCGCGGCGCTTCTCGTTTAAAAAACGCCGTAATCTTCTATAGCGTCGAAAACCGTAGACACGAAGGCGCGCTCCTCTTCGCTGAGTTCCGGTCTCCAGATGTCGAACAGCAAGACGACGCGATCTGAGGCGCCGTTGTTGCGCGCCTCGTGTTCGATCGAATCGTCAAAGATCAGCATCTCGCCCATGCGCCAGACGCGCTCTTGATTGCCCACGCGGATCGTACAGCCTTCCGGCGCTATGACTGGCAGATGGCATATCAGCCGCGTATTCAACAATCCTGTATGCGGTGGAATATGCGTTCCCGGCGTTAACCGCGAAAAGAGCGTGATCGGAGATTTGCCCGGAACATTGGGCGCCGGCGCGTTTTCGAGCGCCGCAAGAGTCGCAGGGCAAAATTTAATGTTTTCTTCAATCCGGACACCGTCTTTAATCAAATGCAAGGCGCCCCAATTTTCATTACCCATCATTTCATGGCGGTGAAGATGCGGCGTTTTCGCGTTTGCGGGCACGTAAGGTTCGAATCTGTCCCTTTCCTTCAGGGCTATGTTCAGCTCTTCCAGTATGTCGTCCGTCGCGGCGATGACGTCCTCTGTCCAAGCGAAATTCGAGGGATCGTAAAACTGGACTTGAGGCAATTCCGGAAAAAAGAACTTTTCCGGCTGTTGGAAATAAATCTGTTTGCGACCGAACAAAACGTCAAGAGCCTGTTCTCCGCGTGCCCGCCCGGAACCGTCGAAAAGCCCAAGCCGTTTTACGCGATCGCGCAAATATTCCTCGTAGCGGATGGCGGCGGCCGCGCACTCTTTTCTCGCACGCTCGATTTCAATCGCAAGTTGACCGCTTAATCGCCCGACACTTTGCGCCGCGTTTACTGCGGCGAGATAAAAAGCAGCCGCTCTGCGTTCATTGCCTTGAGCCGCGAGCGCATCCGCCTTGATAATCAATGCTTCGAGATTGCCCGGGTCGATTTTCAATACGCGCTCGATAGCAGCAAGACTCTCGCCGGGTCGCTTGGTCTCGCGCGCTGCAATCGCCAGCGCCATATACGCGTTTCGACCGCCGGCGCCGCCGCTGACGGCTTCTGACAGAAGGGTAAACGCCCTTTGGACGTCGCCGGCTTGCAACGCCTTGAGGCCGTCAGCGGCGGCGTCTTGAGTTGCGTTCATCATAGGCTCCTGTATATGCGGTGTGGAAAGGTTGTTTTAGATTTCAAGCCGGATAAGCGGGTGAAATTTTTCCGACCATTATTACCCAAATTCGATTGATGAAAAGCGCCTTAATTGATAGCCTCTACACACTAAAGGGGAACATTAGAATGTTTGATCGTGGCCTAGCGTTTGGGTTGGTGCTGTGTTTTGCAGCAGCCGCTTGCGCGACAAATGAGTCGCAAATAATTGCAGCCGAGAATAGCGTCGCGGCAGAATCGGCGCGCTCGGCGGAGAGCGGCGATGCTGCAGAGCAGGATGTAGTGGCCGAGGTCGACAATGATCGCGTGATCTGCAAACGTAAAATTGTTACGGGTTCGCGCTTTCCCAAAAAGGTTTGCATGACATGGGGCGAGTGGAAGGCTCTGGAAGGTGAATCCTCTGGTCTGGTGGAAAATATTCAGCGCCGCGGCGTTCAGAATGATCCTTTCGGGGGCAACTAAGGGTCGCAAATCGATTACACGACGTTTTTAAAACGCCGTCTTTGCAAAGAAGACGGCGTTTCCGTTTTCAATAAGGGCGCCTCATAACCAATCTTGGCAGACGCGCGCTGACGCGCTCGCCTATTCGGATTGTCAGACTGTGCGTAACGTGAGCGCCGCCGCCCCGTCGAGGATGGCGGCGGCGGCGTGCACGACGGCGGCGATCCTGAGCGCCGCCTGCACCTGCTCGACGCTTAGGCCGGCCTTCCTCACCACCTTTTCATGTGCGTCGAGACACTTGCTGCAGGCGTTGACCGCCGAGACTGCCAGCGACCACAGCTCGAAGTCGGTTTTGTCGACGCCGGGATCGCCGATCACGTTCATGCGCAGGCGCGCCGGCATGCTTCGATACTCCGTCGCCGCCATCAGATGCGTGGCGCGGTAATAGACGTTGTTCATCGCCATGATCGCGACCGCGGCCTTGGCGGCCTCGAAGGCTTCAGGGGAAAGCTTGCCGCGCGCTTCCTCAGCGATGGCGGCGATGACGGTCGCATTGCGGCTGGCCAGCGCCGAGGCGAGAAACGCGCCGTATTTCTGCTGGTCGGTGAGCGTCGTCTCACCGGCGAGCGTTCCGAGATTGAGGCGGATGTCTTTGGCGTAGTCGGGGATTTGCTCGCGAATTGAGTCGATGGACATGGCGGGGCTCCGGGTG
>JBHHVZ010000110.1:0-8899 GCA_046756245.1 Parvularculaceae bacterium | reverse complement strand
TGTCCTCGGGCCGGCCTTCGGCCGGACCCGGGGGCCGCTTGACCGTATTGCCGATACGCTCTTCGCGTCTTTCCTGGTCTGTCGTCATACTCGCCTCCGTGACGCCCGCGATAGTTTGAGAAATCCGGGCTATGGGTCAACATTCGTGCTGAGGTTTTTGTATTTGATCGGGATACGCCTTAAAAGGATCGCTTATGGCTCGCTCCCTCTGTTTCGCCGTGCTGCAGGACGCCTTCGGCCCGGACATGGAAGACAATATCGCCCGCGTCGAATGGCTGATCCGCGACGCGGCGAAAGCCGGCGCACAGGTCATTCTCGCGCCTGAGCTCTTTCAGGGGCCGTATTTCTGCAAGCGCGAGGAAACCGAAAATTTCGCTCGCGCCTATCCTTATGAAGAACATCCCGTTGTCGTGAACCTCGCGCCCGTCGCCGGCGAGCTCGGCGTCGTGCTGCCGCTGTCGATATTCGAAAAAGCCGGACATGAATATTTCAACTCTGTTGTCATAATCGACGCCGACGGCGCGCTTCTGGGCGTTTACCGCAAGAGCCACATACCCGACGGGCCGGGTTATGAGGAGAAGTTCTATTTCAAGCCGGGCGACACCGGTTTTCGGGCCTGGGCGACGCGGCACGGAAACATCGGCGTCGGCATTTGCTGGGATCAGTGGTTCCCGGAAGCTGCGCGCGCAATGATGCTTCAGGGCGCCGAGTTGTTGCTTTATCCAACCGCTATCGGATCCGAACCGAAAGATCCCGACATCGATACATGCAGTCGATGGCGACGCGCCATGATCGGCCACGCCGTTTCCAATGGCGTGCCTGTCGGCGCCGCCAACCGCGTCGGCGACGAGGACGGGCAAGCGTTTTACGGCTCGTCTTTTATCTGCGACGAAAGCGGCGAACTGCTTGCGGAAATGGACCGGACCGAGTCCGGATTCATCGCCGCGACTGTCGATCTCGACCGGATTGCGGAAATCCGCGCCGGCTGGGGATTCTTCCGGGACCGCAGGCCGGAGCTTTACGGCGTGCTGACTGGACAGGAATGAGCGAGCGGCGCGCTGGCGTTCTTTGTCAGGTTCGGTTCGAAACGTATTTTCCCCAGATCAACTCGGGAACGAAGGTGAGCGCAACGAGACCGAACGTTCCCCATACGGCGATCATGAAGCCGTCCGGGCCGAGCGAGACGACGCGAAAGCCGACAAGCGCGACGGCGACGGCGCCTAACAAAAGAACCGGGCCGGAATAATAACAATGGCGGCGGTGACAGCGCCGCGCATTGATGAGGCAACCGAGCCCCATCCAGACAAATGCGCCTATCCAGATCAACGTCAGAACCGGAACCGGCATGGCGATAAAATTCGTCGACGCCGCAATGACAATGGGCAGCCCCCAACCGACGAAGAATGGAACGGGACGACTTGCCAAATCACGATTTTCCGACATGCTTTCTCCTCCTCGAAAGTTAATCGATACTGCAATCCGCCCCGGCTTGCATCGGCGGGCATTTAACGTCGCCAAAAGAGCAGTACACGCAGCAATCGCCCGGCTTCGGCTTCAAAACCGCGCCGCAATTCTTGCAATCGTAAAAGAATTGACAGGCGTCAACCGGCATCACATCCGTCGACCGATGACCGCATTCCGGACACGTAATGGTCGATTCGAGTATTATTTCTTTTGACGCATGCGTCATAAGGCTGTCTTTCAGTAAGCTCGCGGCGTCGCGATTGTCATTTGATTCAAAGCTCGGCGTTCTCAAAACCTACGCGAATGTCGTCGAATTTTTCCGCCGCGCGCAATTCTTCGTTCGCATCATAATACTCAACCCGATGCGCCAGCAGCGCACCCTGCACGTCGCGGTAATCGGAATAGCGCACCGTGACGAGCGGCTCGCCTTTCGAATCGAAGGCGCGCATGCGGACGATTGTCCCGTCGTGACTATTGACGAGGTACGTCCACTTCGATCCCTCGGCGCCGGCCTGAACGAGATTCCAGGCCAGGATATCGCCGACCTTTTCCATGCCCTGCATTTCGAATTTATGACCCTTTTGGCTCCAGTCGACCATGGGGCCGTCGAAATCGAAGGCGCGGATAAGGTGATTTTCGGCTGCGAACGACAGGCCTTTTCCTTTCAGGCCGCCGCTGCGCAGAACCTGCCCCTCGCCGTCATATGTGAGCACATAGCTCAAGTCGTCTGTACGTTTGTCTATCCTGTTCGGGCGTTCTTCAACGACGGTCAGATCGTATGAATCGTCGCCCAGTTTTAGTTGTCCCCGGTATTCACGGCGCAGAACGTTTTTGATCGCCTCCTTGCCGCCGCGGGACTCGATATATTGCCTGACGGCGCGGCCGTAACCTTGTCCGACGACCGGAATGACGGCGCCGCCGGCGTAGGGGTTTTCCAGCGGCGCGCCCGGCGCCGTTTGTGTCTCGTCCACCGAAAGCGCCTTAATGTGTTTTACGGCCTCTGCGGCGAACGTTTTTTTGTTCAATCTCTTGTTGCGTGGAAAACCGCCAAGCTGATGCTGCCAGAAATCCGGCGCGGGCGGCGTTTCATTCGTCCACACCGCGTCGGGGCCATAGATGAACCAGAAATCCCAGATATAAGTTTCCGTATCGAATATGCGCGAATAAAGCCGGCCCGTCGTCCCTACAGGGTCCCAGAAATGCCATATGCGCGGGCCGGCCATCAATTTGGCGGCGGGCGCGACGTGTTTTTCTTCGGCGCCCAAAGTTGGCACATGCACGACGAAGGTGTTGAGCCGCGGATCGTTTTGATAGTCCGCGATGAATGCGTCGTTCAGATCCGCCATGCCGCGCAGACAGATTCCGCAGGTCGGTCCGACGATAAACAGCAGGCGCACCGTTCCGGCTTTGGCGTTGAAGTCGTCTTTCAGTTTTTGCAGACCGTCTCCAAGAACGACGTAATCGACATCTTTTGCGTGCACGTTCGAGACGGCGAAAATCGTCACCGCGAGAAATACGGCGGCGATGCGCGTCAAATGTCGGGTCATCTCAATCCCTCCGGCGTCGGATCAACGAGAATCCACTGAAGCTGGTCTGCAAAGACGGCGACCAGAAAGAGCGCCGCCGACGCCCACAGGGCGATCTGAAGCCAGACCGACCGGCGTTTGGCGTCGCAGGCGGTTCCGTTCGCCGGAAGCGGCCTGTAAACGCGCCAAAACGCCCAGATAAGGAGGCCGGCCGCAGCCGCGAGCAGATAAGGACGGACGGGCTGCCACCGCGCCAGGGCGACAGCGCCTGGCACGCCGAACAGCGCGACGGTCCACGGCCCGATGCAGCACAGGCCAATAAAAGAAGCGATCGCGCTCAACCCCGCCGCGCCGCCGGTTGCAGCGCTTCCGGTTACTTTCCGACCCGACATGTTTGCGGCTCCTGTTGCCCGTCAATTATTCCTTGTTAGGCTACAATCTGTAGTAACTACAGGTTCAAGCCCAATGCGCGAAAAAAGGCTCACAATTGGTCGGCTCAGCCGTCACGTCGGCGTCAACATTGAAACGATCCGATATTATGAGCGCGCGGGCTTGCTGCCCGCACCGGACCGGACGGAAGGCGGCCATCGGGTCTACGACAAAGACGCCGCGCTGCGGCTGAACTTCATCAAGCGCGGGCGCGCGCTCGGCTTTTCGCTGGACGACATTCGCTCGCTTCCGGGGCTCGACGAAGGCGCGCCAACTTGCGGCGAAGTGATGTCGCTGACGCAAAAACACTTAGAGCATGTTCTCCGAAATGCGAGTCGGAGAACATGCTCTAGGTTTTTGTTTTGTCGCGCATTATATCCGAAAACCGGTTCCCACTTTTCGGAATGCGCTCTAGAAGGCGTGCGCGCCAGAATCGCCGATCTCGAAAAGCTTGAAGCGACGCTGTCGCGCGCGTTCGCAGAGTGCGAGGGCGGCGACGCTCCGGCATGTCCGGTGATCGGCGCGCTCTCAGGCGAACGCGGCTAAAACCTCGTCAACCCATTGCGGAACGATCTCCCCGGCCTTGCCGTAGCGGCTGTCAGAAAACAGAGACGCGTTTTCGGACGGCTCCAAATTAAACTCCGTACACGCAGCGCCGGCTCGCCGCGCTGTGCCGACAAAGCCCGCTGCCGGATAGACCGATCCCGACGTGCCAATGGAAACGAAAAGGTCGGCAGCATCAAGCGCTTCGACAATTTCGTCCATATGACGCGGAATTTCGCCGAACCAGACGACGTCGGGGCGCATGCCGCCCGTGTGTCCGCACGCCACGCATGCAGTTTCAACGCTAAGGTCGCCTGCATGTCTGCGCTTGTCTCCGCAATGCGCGCAAAGCGCTTTTAGAAGCTCTCCATGCATGTGGTAGAGGTTGCGCGATCCCGCCCGTTCATGAAGATCGTCGACATTCTGGGTGACCAGCGTGAACCTTCCGCCCGCCGTTTCTATTTTACGCTCCAATAGGGCGAGCGCGCGATGCGCCGGATTGGGATCGACCGTCGGCAGCCGCCGCCGGCGCTGGTTATAGAATTCGTGCACCAGCGCCGGATTTGCGGAGAAGCCTTCCGGCGTCGCCACCTCGCGGTAATCGTATTTCGACCAGACCCCGTCCTTGTCGCGAAAAGTCGCCACGCCGGATTCAGCGGATATGCCGGAGCCGGTCAGAACAACGATGCGACGCATCGTGACCTCCTTTCAGTCAGGGCGAAACGGCCAGGAAATCACGCTTGCCGAGCGCAACGCCGCAATGGCGCAACAAGTCATATGTCGTCGTTACGTGGAAATAGACGTTGGGTAGGACGAAATTGAGCAAGAACGCCTGCCGCTTCAATGTCATGGTCTCCGGCCCGACCGGGAAGGTGATGTCCTTGTCGGGATCGGCGTCGATCGCCTCAGCGGGTAGATCGTCAATAACGGTTTTGGTCTTTTTGATCCGGGCGCGAAGCTCTTCGAATGTTTTCTCCTCGTCGGGAAAACTCGGCGGTTCGACGCCAGCGAGGCGGGAAAGACCGCGCGCGGCGATGTCGCAGGCGATCTGAACCTGACGCGACATCGGAAACATGTCGGGATAGAGGCGCGCGTCCAATAAAGCCGATTCCTCAATCTTGTCAGCTTCGGCGTGTTCGGCGGCTTTTGCGAGAATGCCGTCGAGTGCAGTGAACATTTGCCCGATGGTCGACTGGGCGACAGCAGAAAAAGTCAGCGACATGAATGCAATTTCCTTTCGAGAATCGGGGCCGACGGCGCGCCGGCCTCCGCGGGCACTATCCTAAGGCAAGCAAGACGGTTAGATAAGACGTCATCCGAGAAATTGAAGGTGGAAATCTTCCCGCGCCGCCGCCGCACCCTAAAGTCATGAAGCGAATTCTGTTTGTCTGTCTTGGAAATATCTGCCGCTCGCCAGCGGCCGAAGGCGTATTGCGCGCCGCTGCGCGCAAGCGCGGACTTGATCTTTACATTGAAAGTGCGGGCACCGGCGGCTGGCATGTGGGCGATCCGCCCGACGCGCGCATGATCAAGGCCGCCGCCCGGCGCGGTTACGAAATCGCGCATCAGCGTGCGCGCCAAGTCGCGCTCTCGGATTTTTACGAGTTCGACTATCTTCTGGCGATGGATCTGGGCAATCAGGCCGAGCTTCTGGCCATGGCGCCGCCCAATCGCGAGTGCGACATTCGTCTCTTTCTCGACTTCGCCGACACCGATATGCGCGAAACGCCTGACCCCTATTATGGCGGATCGCAGGGTTTTGAAACCGTGCTCGATCTGATTGAAACGGGCGCGGAAGGATTCCTCGATTACCTGGAAGACGAAAGCATATAGCTTTCTTCAATCGTATAATGGCTCGCCGCCCCGCCGAGGCGCGACGAGTAGAGATGAAACGCATCGACCGGAAAAGCCGTATCCGATAACAGGCCGTTGGCCGCACAAAAGCGTTCGGCGGCGTCACGGCTTGCGCCTTTGAGTGAGGCGAGCGTGACATGAGGGGTGAATTTTCGGCTCTCGCAAGGAAAACCCGCCCGTTTTACGGCGGTTTCGACCTTCGCTTGCAGATGTAAAAGCGGCGGCGTCGCCGGCGCGCCGACCCAGAGCGCGCGCGGTTTGCGATCGCCGAAATATCCCAGCCCGTTCAGTGTCAGGTCAAACCCGGGCGTTGTGATTTTCGCCAGCATCGAGCGCACTTCCGTGAAACCGTGTCGGTCTGTCTCGCCGATAAAGCGCAGCGTCAGATGGAAATTCTCCCGCGGCCGCCATCGCGCCCCGACCAGGCCTGATTGAAGGCGTTCAAGCGCGGCCACGGTCGCCTCGGGGATGGAAAGCGCAACGAAGAGTCTGTACATGGGAGACAAATCTGAAGGCGGTCGCGGTCCGTGTCCATATCGCGCACGCGCCGGATTTCGGTAATCGCGTTCATGCCCAATCGTCTCTTTTGCTTCGGTTACGGCTATACGGCGCGCGCGCTGGCGCGAAGGCTCGCGGCGGATGGCTGGTTGATCGCGGCGACGGCGCGGAGCGCCGGCAAGGCCGCCATGATCGCTGAGGACGGCGCCGAGCCGGTGCTTTGGACCATTGGCCAGATTCCGGCGAACGCGCTAGACGACGCCGCGGCCGCACTTATTTCAGCGCCGCCCAATGATGACGGCTGCCCGATCTTCCATGCATGTTCCGATGCGCTTGCGGCCCGCGCCGATAAAATCGGCTGGATCGGCTATCTCTCCACAAATGGCGTTTACGGCGACCATGGCGGCGCCTGGATAGACGAGACCGCCGACCTTAAGGCGATTTCCGCGCGGGCGCGCCGGCGCGTCAAAGCGGAAGCCGAATGGACCGGGTTTGCGGTCGAGCGCACTCTGCCGCTCGTTATTTTCCGCCTGCCGGGGATTTACGGTCCCGGCCGATCGGCGCTCGATGCGGTGCGCGCCGGCCGCGCCAGGCGCATAATCAAAGAAGGCCAGGTCTTCAACCGTATGCATGTGGACGACATCGCCGCGGCGCTCAAAGCCAGCATTCAAAACCCGCACGCTGATGCGCTGTTCAATCTTTCCGACGACGAACCGACGCCGCCGCAGGACGTTATCGAATACGCCTGCACATTGCTGGGCGTCGCCCCGCCGCCGCTTGTCCCGCTGGAGGACGCCGACCTTTCCGACATGGCGCGCAGTTTCTACGCCGACAACAAGCGCGTTCGAAACGACCGAATGAAGGAAAAACTTGGCGTGACGCTTCAATATCCGACCTATCGGGAGGGGCTCGATGCCATTTTTGCGGCCGACGGCTGACTCTTGAATGCGCGGCCCCCAAAACCCCTCCGCACACGCATGAGGGGAATTTTCGCGGGCGCGAGTCCAGCATTCATGCGGGGTTCGTATCTCAAACATTAAATTTTGAGGGATAGTTATCCAACGCCTTCCGGGCGGTCTTATCTTTGTTGCGTTCCATGCGCGGAGAGGCGTTGTCGACCGTGTTTCAGCGGCATGGGACCGGCGAGCGGGCGTAAGGCGCTGCGACCGGAAGCGCCCCGTCCGCCGGATCGGCCGGCTTTCGCGCCGTCCGCTCCGGGCCGTTCCGTCGCCTCCGGCCGGAAGCCGGCGGGCGGCGGGGAAAAAGCGCCCCGGAGAAAAGGAGACGCGGAGGCTGAGAGCTGTTCGCCAGACCAAACGCCGGGCGCGGGGTGCGAGCTATCCCGTTCCTTGCACTGTTAAGGGTTGGCCGCCCCGCGCCGCCTCTCTTTTCTCGCCATCCTCCCGCGGCCCCAAGGCCGGCGGAGCCGAAAGCGCATGGGCGGAGACCGGGAGTCATAGATATAAAGAAATCTTTATATGTCTCTTGGCGACGCGCGCCGGCGCTGATATAAGCCGCTCGAGCCACAGCAGAACAAGGACCCCGCCGCATGAACGCGCCGAGCCATCACGATTATTTTGTCAAGGATCTCGCCCTCGCCGAATGGGGGCGCCGCGAGATCGAAATCGCCGAAACCGAAATGCCCGGCCTGATGGCCACGCGCGAGGAATTCGCCGCCGCCCAGCCGCTCAAGGGCGCGCGCATCGCCGGGTCGCTGCATATGACGATCCAGACGGCGGTGCTCATAGAAACGCTTCAAGCCTTGGGGGCCGAAGTGCGCTGGGCGTCCTGCAACATCTATTCGACGCAGGATCACGCCGCCGCCGCCATCGCCGCCGCCGGCGCGCCGGTTTTCGCCTTCAAGGGCGAGACCCTGGAAGAATACTGGGATTTCGCCGACCGGATTTTCGAATGGCCCGACGGCGAAACCGCCAACATGATTCTCGACGATGGCGGCGACGCGACGCTGCTCGTTCTCCTGGGCGCGGACGCGGAAGAAGACCCCTCGATTCTCGACAATCCGTCCAATGACGAAGAGCGCGCCTTATTCGATACGATCAGACGCCGTCTCGACAAGCAGCCTGGCTGGTATTCGAAGGTCAAGGCGAACATAAACGGCGTCACCGAGGAAACGACAACGGGCGTATTGCGGCTTTATCAGCGCGCGAAAAACGGCCAGCTCCCCTTCCCCGCCATCAATGTCAACGACTCCGTCACCAAGTCGAAATTCGACAACAAATATGGCTGCCGGGAATCGCTCGTCGACGGCATCCGCCGGGCGACGGACGTGATGCTTGCGGGCAAAGTGGCGCTAGTGGCCGGCTATGGCGACGTCGGCAAAGGATCGGCGCAGTCACTCAAAGGCGCAGGCGCGCGGGTGATGATCACCGAAATCGACCCGATCTGCGCATTGCAGGCGGCGATGGACGGTTTCGAGGTCGTCTCCATGGAAGAGGGCGCGCCGCGCGCCGATGTCGTCGTCACCGCCACCGGCAACAAGGACGTCCTGACTCTCGACCATATGCGACTTCTCAAGGACATGGCGATCGTCGGCAATATCGGCCATTTCGACAACGAGATTCAGG
>JBHHVZ010000109.1:0-8923 GCA_046756245.1 Parvularculaceae bacterium | reverse complement strand
AGGACGGGGTTATAGGTGACGCCGGCGAGCGCGGTCACCGTCATGCCGGCGTGTTCGAGGGCGCGGCGCGCCTCTTCCGGCTTGACGAATTTTCGCGGATCGTGCGTTCCGCGCGGCAGCCAGCGCAGCACGTATTCGGCGCCGAACTTGGCCAGCGCGAAAGCCTTCAGCGTACGGTTGATCGTCGCGACGACCATGACGCCGTCAGACTTCACCAGCCCCGCCGCGGTCTTGAGGAACAGGTCGACGTCGGCCACATGCTCGACGACTTCGAGATTGAGAACGATGTCGAACGGCGCTTCGTCCGCCGCCGCCAGCGCCTCGACCGAGGTCGCCCGGTAATCAATATCGAGCTTCATGGTCGCCGCGTGGGCGCGCGCGATCTTGATGTTGCGCTCGGAGGCGTCAATCGCGGTGACCGCCGCGCCGAGCCGGCGCATCGGTTCGGCGACAAGGCCGCCGCCGCATCCCACGTCGAGCAAGCGCAAACCTTTCAACGGTTCCTTGTCGCGGCGGTCGCGGCCGAAATGCGCGCAGACGGCGTCGCGGATATAGGCGAGCCGGATCGGATTGAATTTGTGAAGAGGCTTGAACTTGCCGAAAGGATCCCACCATTCCTCCGCCATGGCGCTGAATTTGTCGATTTCGGCCGGATCGATGGTTGCAGCGGCATTGTTTTCGGCGGTCATTGGGGCGAGATCCTCGCTTGCTTCACGCAGGGCGCGTCCTTAGACATACGCGCCAGCGAGGAAGAGGCAAGATGGCGCGCATCGTGATGAAATTCGGCGGCACGTCCGTCGCCGATATTAACAGAATTCGCAACGTTGCGCGCTTCGTGCGCCGGGAGGCGGATGAAGGCCATGGCGTCATCGTCGTGGTTTCCGCCATGGCCGGCCAGACTAACGCGCTCGCCGCCCAGACCGCCGAAATCGGCCCGCCGGCCGCCGCCCTCGATGCGCGCTGCGTGGAGTACGATGCGGTTGTCTCCAGCGGCGAGCAGGTGACGTCGGGACTACTCGCGCTCATCATGCAGAATCTCGGGTACCGCGCGCGGTCCTGGCAAGGCTGGCAGATTCCGGTGAAAACCGGCGGCGCGCACGGCAGGGCGCGGATAACGCATATTCCCGAAGACCCGCTTGGGGCGGCGATTGACACCGGCGAAATCGCCATTGTTTCGGGTTTTCAGGGCGTGACCGAAAACGGGCGAATCACTACGCTCGGGCGCGGCGGCTCGGATACGACGGCCGCAGCGCTTGCCGCCGCAGTCAAGGCCGAGCGCTGCGACATCTACACGGATGTCGACGGCGTCTATACGACCGACCCGCGGATCACCAAGCAGGCCCGCCGCATTAACCGTATTTCCTACGAGGAAATGCTTGAAATGGCGTCGGTCGGCGCAAAGGTTCTCCAGACCCGTTCCGTCGAACTCGCCATGGCCTATAAGGTCCGGCTCAGGGTGCTTTCGAGTTTCGATCCGCCCGACGCGCCCGGGCCCGGCACCACAATCTGCGACGAGGATGAAATCGTGGAACAGCACATTGTCAGCGCCGTCACGCCGGCTCATGATGAGGCGAAGATCAGCCTTCTCGCAGTGCGCGACGAACCGGGTCGGGCGGCGAAGATTTTTACGCTGCTTGCCGACGCCGACATCAATGTGGACATGATCGTGCAAAGCCCGTCGCGGGCGCCTGGCGCAGCCAACATTTCGTTCACGTTGAACGAAGCCGATCTTGATCGCGCCAGCGAAATCCTCGCCGCCCACAAGGAAGCGATCGGCTACTCGGAGCTTCACAAAGATCACAGCGTCGTAAAAATTTCGGTCATCGGGGTCGGCATGAAAAGTCATGCGGGCGTTGCGTCCGTCATGTTCAGGACGCTGGCCGAACGCGGCATCAATATCCAGAACATTTCAACATCCGAGATAAAGGTCAGCGTATTGATCAACTCGGAATACACGGAACTCGCTGTGCGCGCGCTTCACCAGGCGTATGGGCTCGACAAGGCGAGCGACACGGTCTGACGAAATGAGCATAGAAAAGACCAGGCCGCCCCATGGGGGGCATGGCGAGCACGGCATTACGGTGCTGTTGCGGCGCATGCACGACGTCGTCGCCCAGGAGGCGACGGCGCAGGAGCGGCTCGACCATCTGACCAAGGCGATCGCCGGCCATATCGTCGCCGACGTGTGCTCGATCTATCTGCGCCGCACGGATGACGAGCTCGAACTCTATTCGACCGAAGGCCTGAAGCGGGAAGCGGTGCACCAGACGCGTCTCAAATGGGGCGAGGGGCTCGTCGGCGCGGTGGCGGCGAAACAGCGGCCGCTGGTGACCGCAGAGGCGCCGCTGCATCCCGCCTTCGCCTACCGGCCTGAAACCGGCGAGGATCCGCTTCATTCTTTCCTCGGCGTTCCTCTCATCCGTTCGGGCAAGGTGCTGGGCGTTCTGGTGCTGCAGAACAAGGCGGCGCGCCGCTACACCGACGAAGAGGTCGAAGCCGCGCAGGCGGTGGCCTTCCTGCTCGCCGAAGTCGCCGCCTCCGGCGAACTTCTGGGCAAGCGCGAAACGGCGGAAGTCGGCGAGATGCTCCATCGGCCGGAGCATCTGAAGGGCTTTCCGGCGGCGCCGGGCGTTGCAATCGGACACGCCGCCTTTCATGAAGCCCCGACGCCCAAGCACCGCGTGTTCGCTGAGAATGTCGCAAACGAAGCCGAACGGCTGGAAAATGGTCTCGACGATCTCCGCGCCTCCGTCGACAATATGCTTGCGTCGAACGCCAATCTTAGCGGCGTGTCGCGCGAAGTTCTCGAAACCTATCGTCTGTTTGCGTATGACCGCGGCTGGAAGGACCGTTTGCGCGCAGCGGTTTTCTCGGGACTGACGGCGGAATCGGCGGTCGAACAGGTTAAGGGCGAAAATCGCGCACGGATGATGCAGGCGCGCGATCCTTATTTGCGCGAAAGGCTGCACGATCTCGACGACCTGTCGCATCGCCTGTTGCGTCTGCTGACGGGCGAAGACGCGGATGCGGCCCGGCAGCTTCCTGACGACGCTATTCTGTTTGCGCGCGTCATGGGCCCCGCCGAGCTGCTTGAGTACGACCGTTCGAAGATCAAGGGCCTCGTGCTCGATGAGGCGTCGGCGACATCGCATGTGACGATCGTCGCCCGCGCGCTCGAAATCCCAATGGTGTCCGGCCTGACGGACGTGCTTGAGCGTCTGGAAGAGGACGATGAAGTCGTCATCGACGGCCAGAGCGGCGACGTCCATATTCGTCCGAGTACGGATATTCTAGAAAGTTATCGCGAGAAGGGCGAGCTTCAGTCCGAGCGCCAGGAAGCGTTTGCGAAAGAACGCGACTTGCCGACCCTCACCAGAGACGGGACGCCGGTCGCCGTCTTCATGAACGCCGGCATTGCGCTCGACATGCCGCACCTCGACGCCAGCGGCGCCCAGGGGGTGGGGCTTTTCCGAACGGAGCTTCAGTTTCTCATCGGCCAGCAGCTACCGCGCGTGAGCGCGCAGGAGCGCCTCTACCGCGAAGTCCTGGATTTGGCGGGCGACAAGCCGGTGGTGTTCCGCACGGCCGATCTCGGCGGCGACAAGAGCGCGGCCTATATGAAGCGCGGGGCGGAGGGCAATCCCGCCATGGGCTGGCGCGGACTTCGGGTCGCTGTCGACAGACCGGGCCTCTTGCGGCCGCAGTTGCGCGCGCTTCTCGGCGCGGCGGCCGGACGTCGATTGAACGTACTGTTCCCGCTGGTGACGGTCGCCGCTGAACTCGATGAAGCGCGCGCGCTGCTCGACCGGGAGATTGAAAGGCGGAAGAAACGTGGCGACGACCTGCCCGAATCCATCAAGGTCGGGGCGATGATTGAAACGCCGGCGGCCGCCTGGCGGCTGGAGGTGATCGCCCCGAAGGTCGATTTCCTGTCGGTGGGCGGCAACGATCTGGCTCAGTTCTATTTCGCCGCCGATCGCGAATCGCTGCTGCTGCAGCGGCGTTTCGACCCGCTTAATCCCGGATTTCTGAGCTTTCTGAAGCTCATCGTCGACAAGGCGGGCGAGGCCGGCAAGCCGCTGTCCTATTGCGGCGAACAGGCCGCCGACAAGCTGATAGCGGCGGCGCTGATCGGGCTGGGCGTCCGTCAGTTTTCCATTCCCGCCACCGCCGTCGGCCCGTTCCGCCGGATGGTCCGCAGCGTCGATGCGGGCGCGCTCGCTGTGTGGCTGAAGCCGCGGCTGTCGCAGCCGGTTCCGAGCCTGCGTAAAGAATTAGGCGAATTTCTTGCCGAAGCCGGCGTTACGGTCGATTAACGGTCAATAGGGCATGTATTTAAGGGGCGCGGCGTCCGGCGGGGGCCGGTTGGCGCCCTTGATGCTTGGCGACTGACGCCGGCGCCGCAACTGTATCGGTCAACCGGCGAAAGTTAATTTTCCGTCCCGACGGTTTAGGATAAGACTTGGGGACGGGCGAGGTTGGGACAGGTTGCGTGGCGACGAAGGACGGTACGGCTGAAATTCTCGATATGGCGGACGAGCGCGCCAAGCGGCGAGGGCCTGAGCTCGTCCCAGGCGATTTCGAGACGGCCGGCGCCTTTCTGAGAGCGCTCAGGGAAGCCGCCGGGCTGGATCTCGACGAAGTCGTCAATCGCACGCATATCAAGCACGGGCATCTCGACGCCATCGAAGCCAGCAACGCCGCTGGGCTGCCGGCGCGGCCTTATGCAATCGGTTTCGTCAAAGCCTATGCCGAGTTTCTCGGCGCCGACGCCGTCATCGTCATCAGGCGCTTCAAGGAGGATGTCGGCTATGCGGCGCCCGCGCCGGTCGAAACCGAAAAAATCGAAGCGCCGGCGGCGCGGACGGCCGGTGAAAATCACGACTTGTCGCTCTGGGCGGTCGCCGCCGTGATCGCGTTCATCATCTGGTGCGCGTTTCAGCTCACCCGACCGCCCGAATCCGGCCCTGACGGCGCTGCGGCGCATTCGGGAGCAGCTGCAATAAAGCCCGCTGCGGACGCCCTCGAAGTGGTCGAGGCGCAGATTCTCAATCGGGTCGACCCGGTTTATCCGCGCCGCTGCGAAGCCGGCGCCCGCGACATCGAGACGGTCGATGTCGCCTTCACCATCACGGCGGACGGTCGAACGGCCGGCGAACGCGCGGTGCGCGCGTCCAACGTCTGTTTCGAGCAAGCCGCGCTTAACGCGATCAAACGTTGGCGATTCCAGCCCCGCACGGTCGACGGCGCGCCGCGCCCGGCCTATGATCAGCGCTACCGGTTCCGCTTCGAACGGCCGTTATAAGCGGCTTTCCGCAAGGGCTTGACTTCCCGGCGGGGGGCGTGATCTTGGCCGCGATCGCGAGCAATTCAAGGGGCTTCTAGTCATGTCCGTTCGTCCGTGGCGCGATATCGAACGCCGCAAATGCCGTCAGATCATGGTCGGCGACGTGCCGGTGGGCGGCGACGCGCCGATCGCGGTGCAGTCGATGACGAATACGCTGACCTCGGACGCGCAGGCGACCATTCGCCAGGTCAATGCAATCGCCGAGGCCGGGGCCGACATCGTGCGGGTGTCGTGTCCGGACAAGGACTCAACGGGGGCGCTCAAGGCCATCGTCGAGGCGTCGCCGATCCCGATCGTCGCCGACATCCATTTCCACTACAAACGCGCGCTCGAAGCGGCCGAGGCCGGCGCCGCATGCCTCAGGATCAATCCCGGCAATATCGGATCGGAAGAACGCGTGCGCGAGGTGATCAGGGCCGCGAAGGATCATGGCTGCCCAATGCGGATCGGCGTCAACGCCGGTTCGCTCGAAAAAGACCTGCTCGAAAAATACGGCGAGCCGTGCCCGGAAGCGATGGTCGAAAGCGCACTCGACCACGCCCGTATTCTTCAGGACAACGATTTTCACGAGTTCAAGATTTCCTGCAAGGCGTCAGATGTCTTTCTGACCGTTGCGGCTTATCACGCGCTCGCCGAAGCGATCGACTGCCCGCTGCATCTCGGCGTGACCGAAGCCGGGGGCCTGCGCATCGGGTCGGTGAAATCCGCCATCGGCATGGGCAATCTTTTATGGGCGGGGATTGGCGACACGATCCGCGTTTCGCTGTCGGCCGATCCGGTCGAGGAAATCAAGGCCGGGTTCGACATTTTGAAATCGCTGGGTCTGCGTCATCGCGGCGTCAATGTGATCTCCTGCCCGTCCTGCGCGCGCCAGGGCTTTAACGTCATTGAAACGGTCGAGACCCTTGAAGAGCGCCTCGCTCATGTCACCACGCCGATGACGCTTTCGGTGATCGGCTGCGTCGTCAACGGGCCGGGCGAGGCGCGCGAAACCGATATCGGCTTCACCGGCGGCGGCGCCGGCAAGGAGCACGGCATGGTTTATCTCGGCGGCGACGTCGATCACCGCATCGACAACAGCGAGCTTGTCGACCATCTCGTCGAGCTCGTCGAAAAGCGCGCCGCCGAAATCGACGCGGAAGAAGAAAAACAGAAAGCGGTGGCGGCGGAATAGCAATGCGAGCGAATTTGCTTGCGTGCGAGGCCCGACTCGCGCGGCGTGTTCTGTACGCTCTTTTTATTAGGACCGATCTGTGATTCCGCAGGAAAAACTCGACGCGCTGATTGCGAAATTCGAGAAAACCGAAACGGCGATGTCGACGGCGACGGAGGCGGCGGAAATCGTGCGCCTGTCCAAAGAGCATGGCGAATTGCGCCCGGTTGTCGAAAAAGCGCGGGCGCTTTCCTCCGCACGCAAACAGATCGCCGAGCTCGAAGAACTTTCGACGGGCGACGACGCGGAAATGGCCGCACTCGCTGAAGAGGAATTGAGCGAGCTGAAAGAAAGCGCGCCGGTCCTTGAACATGATTTGCAGCTGATGCTGCTGCCAAAGGACAAGGCCGACGATTCGAGCGTCATTCTTGAAGTGCGCGCCGGCACGGGCGGGGAGGAAGCGGCGCTTTTTGCGGGCGACCTCTTTCGCATGTACCAGCGTTACGCGGCGATTAAGGGATGGAAGGTTGAAGCGCTTTCGGCCTCGGAAGCGGAAAAGGGCGGCTACAAGGAAATTCAGGCCAATATTTCCGGCGACGGCGTTTATGCGCGGATGAAATTCGAGGCCGGCGTGCACCGGGTGCAGCGCGTTCCCGAAACCGAGGCGCAGGGCCGCGTTCACACTTCCGCCGCCACCGTGGCGGTGCTGCCCGAACCCGAGGAAGTCGACATCGAAATCAACGAAAACGATCTCAGGATCGACGTCTTTCGCGCTTCCGGCCCCGGCGGGCAATCGGTCAATACGACGGATTCGGCGGTGCGGATCACCCATTTGCCAAGCGGGATTGTCGTCAGCCAGCAGGATGAAAAGTCCCAGCACAAGAACCGCGCCAAGGCGATGAAAATTCTCCGCGCGCGCCTTTATGAAGCCGAACGCGCCCGCGCCGACGCCGAACGCGCCGCCGCGAGAAAAGGCATGGTCGGTTCGGGCGACCGGTCGGAGCGCATCCGCACTTATAATTTTCCGCAAAGCCGGGTCACCGACCACCGCATCAATCTGACGCTTTACAAGCTCAATGAGATCATCGCCGGCGAGGCGCTCGACGAACTGATCGACGAATTGATCACCGAGGACCGCGCCGACCGGCTTGCGGCGATGCAGACCGATGCGTGAGTAGGGATCAGGGACGAGGGATTAGGGATTGGAGAAAATGGGATCATGTCGTTCCGGGGCGAGCGAAGCTCGAACCCGGAATCCATTCCTGAACGCCGCTGCTCGCGCCGGCCTCAACGTTGATCGCGGGGATAGGCTCAGGATTGGATTCCGGGTCCGGCCTCCCTTCAACGCCGCCTTGCGGCGGCGGTCAGGATGAGGAGGCCGTCCCGGAATGACAGATTTCGACTTCCTTATCTCTTATCCCTCATCCCTTGTCCCTGAATTCGATGCCGACCCTTGACCGTCACCTCCGCGCCGCTGCAGCGCATCTGACGAACTCCGACACGCCGCATCTCGATGCGCGGGTGCTGGCGAAACATGCGCTCGGTCTTGATGACGCCGGGCTTATTCTCGCCGGCGAGCGCCGGCTCGCGAAAGATAAGCGCGCGGCGATCGACGCGCTCCTCGCACGGCGCATGACCGGCGAGCCGGTCGCTCAGATCGTCGGCGAAAAGGAATTCTTCGGGCTGACATTCGCCGTCGGCCCCGGCGTTTTGACGCCGCGCCCCGATTCGGAAACGTTGATCGAAGCCGCCATCGAGCGCCGGCCGCGCGCGCGCGCCATGCAGATGCTCGATCTCGGCACGGGATCGGGCTGCCTGCTTTGTGCGCTGTTGAATGAATTTCCGAGAGCCGCCGGTATCGGCGTCGACAAAAGCGAATTCGCCGTTCGCCAAGCCCGCGCCAATGCTGCTGCGCTCGGTTTCGCCGAACGCGCACAGTTTTATGTGGGCGACTGGGCGGACGCGCTTTCCAGACCGTTCGATCTCATCGTCGCCAATCCGCCCTATATCCGCGATGGAGACCGGGAGTCCTTGGGGGTTGAGATCAGGGAATTCGAATCCGGCGCGGCGCTATTCGCCGGTCCGGACGGATTCGACGCCTATCGGGCCATTTTCAAGGCGGCGCCGGCGTTTCTGGCCAAAGACGGGGCGATGATCGTTGAGGCCGGCGACAGCCATGCCGCCGCGCTCGCAGTCCTCGCCCGGGCCGTATTTCCGCAGGCCGCGGTCGAAATTTGCAACGATCTCGGCGCCCGTCCAAGGGCCGTGGTCGTTGACCGTTTCTTTACTAAAAAAAAGTAATTGAAATGCGGAAGCGGCTCGTTATCATAACAGGCGGACGGCTTGGTAATGACCAGCTTGCACGAGATTTAGCGCAATGCCGTCGCACTCCAGCAAGGTATGAACCTTATTGGCGCAGCGTG
>JBHHVZ010000108.1:0-9035 GCA_046756245.1 Parvularculaceae bacterium | reverse complement strand
GCCCCCGCCCGCCGTTCCGCGCCGGTTTGCTCGGGGAGAATCAGTGGAATATCATTCCTGATGCGACGCTCCCGCTGACCGCGACTCTCAAGCGCTGAAGAAAAGCCTTCCGTTTCAATGTCGACCTTTCAATGGAGCCTCAGGTCGTCAGTGCAGCTTGGTATAAGCCGCCGCCGATCCCGGATCCCTCGATCGGGTCGAGGGCAGGCAGCAAAGCAGCGATAAATCGCCGCTTTGCATCCGGGATGACGGTTACGGTTTAACGCTTTAAGAACTGGCTCTCAAGAAACGACTTTCTCCGTCCCGATATCGAACGTCGTTTCGGCCGCGTTGTCGGTCTCGTCGCATTCGTCGACTTCGTTATCGACATCGGCCTTGACGCGGATGACGACGGAGGCGGCGATTTCGCCGGTGGGCTGCAGGCACGCCGCGAGCTTGCTCACCATGATGGAAATCAGCGCATGTTCGACGCCGCCGGCGGGCGGGCCGTAAATATCCAGCACGTCGCTGGATTTCTCCACGAGCGCGCCGGCGGTGGTGCGCACCTCCGCGTCGTAGCGCAGCCTCGATCGAGGCGCGTCGACCCCGCCGATATTCTCGACCGCCACGTCGAAATCGACCATGACGACGTCGTCGGTGACGATTTCAGGATCGAAGCCGGCGAGGTAGTCGATCCGGTCGAGCGTCGTAACGGGAGCGGTCAGATTCGGCTTGCCCTGACATTGGGCGACGGCGTCCTCGCCCGCCTCGGGCTGCGCCAGAATCGTTCCCGGCGCCGCAAGCAGCACGCAAAAAGCCGCAAATGTCCAGTTAATCGCCAGTCGCACCCGCGCCTCCGGGCGTTGATCTCAAGTCTACGCGCCTAACGCGCGCCTGTCACCTCATGCCTCGCCCCATGCGCGCCGCCAAGCTGTGCTATATTGCCGCTGCAGCCGCAAAGGAGGCTCCATGGCGCTCAAAGAGACCCCGATTTGCGATTTCGGCTGGAAAGCGCCCGGGTTTTCACTCGACGGCGTCGACGGCAGGACATGGTCGCTCGACGACGCGCGCGGGGACAAGGCGACGCTGGTCATGTTCCTCTGCAATCACTGCCCCTATGCGCGCGCCATCGCCGACCGCCTCGCCGATCAGGTCGCGGGTTTGCAAAAGATCGGCGTCGGCGCGATCGCGATTATGGCCAACGATACGGCGGAATACCCCGAAGATTCCTTCGACAATATGAAGCGTTTCGCGGCCGAACACGGCTTCGCGTTTCCCTATGTGATCGACCGTACGCAGAAGGTCGCCAAGGCCTATGGCGCAATCTGCACGCCGGATTTCTTCGGATTTAACGCAAAGGACGAGCTTCAATATCGCGGCCGGCTCGACGCCTCGAAAACGGCGCTTGTCGCGGATGCGCGGCCCGAACTCGTCGAGGCGATGACGCAGATTGCCGAGACCGGCGAAGGTCCGCGCGATCAAATCCCGAGCATGGGGTGCTCGATCAAGTGGCGCGGCGTGAGGTCAGACCCCGGCTGACGAAGCGCGCGCGCAGCGCCAGTAATTTTTCCGCCTCGACGAGGCCGGATGGCGCGTCGACGTCGAACAGCACCGCCTCGTCGTCGGTTTCGATCAGGCGCAGCGCGCCCTGCGCCCGTTCGATCACGGTCTGCGCGCCCACGTCGCCGGAAAGATTCCGCAAGGCCGGGAAATGACGCTTGCCGAACAGCACCGGGTGACCGCGCCGGCCTTGGCAGTGCGGCGCTGCGATATCGGCGTCGCCTCCCTCAAAAAACGCCGCCGCTGTTTCGCTGAAATTTTGCGCGGTCAGAAGCGGCATGTCGGCCGGACAGATAAACGCGCCCTCGACGTCTTTCAGCGCCGCCACGCCTACCGCGATCGACGCGCCGACGCCGGCGCCGGCGTTTTGATTGACGACGACGCGCGCCCCGCGAAGCCGCGCAAGCTTTTGCAGTTCATCGCTCGCATCCGGACGCATCACGACAATCGTCTGTGCGAGGCCGAGGCTTTCGACTGTCGCAAACAGCCAGTCGGTCAAAGGGCGGCTCGCCAGTTCTGCTGTCAGCTTCTCGCCGTCTGCAAATCGCCGCGACGCGCCGGCGGCGAGAAGAATGGCGGCGAGACGTTTCATTATTGCGCTTCCGGCGCCGGCGCCGCGCGGCGGGCGGCGACGACTTCAGCAAGCGTCGCCACTGCGATTTCCTCCGGCGATTTCGCCCCGATATCAAAACCGATCGGTCCCCTGATGCGGGAAAGCGCTTTCTGCGTCACGCCGCGTTCGGCCAGCAGCGCGCAGCGCTCGGCGTGGGTGCGTTTCGATCCCAACGCGCCGATATAAAAGCAGTCCGACTCGAGAAGCATTTCAAGCGCGGGCGGCTCCCACTCATGCTCGTGGAATAGCAACGCCGCCGCGGTCCATGCATCGAGCTCCGCCGGAAAAGATTCGCCCGGCCGCTTCATCGGCTTCAGATGCGCGCACACGCTTTCAAGCGCCGCAAGGCGGTCCTGTTCGGGCGACATGGCCGCGACCTCGAACCCCGCCGCGCTGGCGAGCTGCGCAAGCGCCGTAAACACCGGACCCTTGCCGATCGCCAACAGACGCGTCGCCGGTTCATAAAGCCGCAGGAACGCCGAAGCCGGCTCCTGCTCCGTTTCATCAGGCGCAATCGCCGTAGTTTTATGACGTTCCGTATCGATCAGCATCGCCGCGGGACGGCGGGCGCGGATGGTTTCGACGATCCGCCCAACAGCGTCCGCATCCGGCGCGGCATCTATGTAAACGTCGATGCCCGACCCGCATGGCAGTCGGATGTCCACAAATGGCGAGCCTGCGCCGTAACGAACGGTGCGATTTGAACCTTCGCGAATGGCCTTGCGCGCTTCTTCGGCGACCGCGGCTTCGGCGCAGCCGCCGGTGATATAGCCCGCGAACGCGCCGTCGGCGGCGACCGCCATCTGGGCGCCGAGCGGGCGCGGCGCCGAGCCTTCTATGTTTACAAGCGTTACGAGGGCGGCCGCGCGGCCCCGTTGCAGCCAGTCATGCAGGACTGGCAGCACATCGTCGTGATCGGTTCCAACCGTGCTCAACTGCATTTCCTTCGAAGTCTCGGCTCGATTGCTCATGCCCGCCAGCGTGTCCTGCGGCATCAGTTTCCGTCGGGCTATCAATTTACGCCTTGGGGTCCGCCGGCGAAAGCATCGGACGCCAAGGCCTTATAAACCGACCGCCATCACCATTCTGTGTAACCTAATTTGATCTGAATCAAATGCTTGTCGCCATGTCGGCGGCAAGAGTGAACCTGCGGCCGACAGTTCGGGGCGGGCCAATCCCGCCGGGGCGCATCGCTGGCGGATGACGGCCTTTTACAGCAATGGAGACCATCTTGCTGCGCACCGCGCCGTCCCGCATCGTCGTTTTGATCGCCGCTCATTTTGCGATCATAATGATAGTTTTCCTGTCCACCGGCCCTTCCAGCGGTCCTAAATCCACAAGCATGAACGACAAAGTCCTGGCGGGCCAACAAGTGTGGCAGGACAGCAAATGCATTAGCTGCCATGCGATCTACGGCCTCGGCGGACATATGGGGCCGGATTTGACGAACGCCGTCACGCGCGCAGGGGATGAAACGATCATCGCCGTTTTACGTTATGGAATGGGGGCCATGCCGCCCCAAGAACTCGCAGACGGCGAGGCCGAGGAACTTGTCGCCTATCTACGCTATGTCGACTCGACAGGCGTTTACCCGACGCGCTCGTTTCCCGGATTCGCATTCGGCCGCACGGGACAAGACTGATGCGCCCGTCGCTCCCGCACACGCCAATCGACAGCGCCAAACGTTATTTTTTCATCATCGCGGCCGCCGCATTCGTTCTTTCGTCTATTGTGGGTTTAGGCGCCGCCTTGAAAACCGCCGCGCCGGATTACACGCCGCCGTGGATTGCGTTTTCCATAGCTCGTCCGCTGCATGTATTTCTGGCGATCGCCGCGGTGCTGACAGGTCTTCAGGGTCTTGTCCTTTCCCTCGCCAGACCGTTCCGGATCGAATGGCCGGCGCGCCTGCAAATTGGAGCCATGGCCGCTTTCATCTGCATCGGGACAATTGCGATCATGCTCGGCGCGGGATCGGGCCGCGAATATTTTTCATGGCCTGCGTTCCTGTCCGCCCTGCTGGTCATGTCGATGGGCGTCATGGTCTGGCGGCAATTCGCTGGGGCGACGGCGTTGGAGCGGCGTTCGCCGGAAGGCTTTTGGCTGATCGGCCTTGGCGGTTTGTTGGTGACGGTCAGCCTGATCGAATCCGAGTTATGGCGCCTCGACGCTGTCGCGTCGGATTACGTCCGCAATCTCACCATACAGTGGCACGCGATCGACGGCTTTTTCGCGGGCGTGAACATCGCGTTGTATGGCTGCGCGGTATATCTGATGACCGACAAGCCTAAACCGCTGCGCCGGCCGACGTTGTTTCTCGTCGCGGGCTTCGGTCTGTTGTTCACATTCGGACACCACCATTATGTTTCCCCGCAACCGACTTTCCTGAAATCGCTGGCCTTCATCGCGAGCATGATTGCGGTCATTTCCTTCTGGCGTCACCTTGCAACGTACAAGGTCATGCACGGCGACGATTACGGCGCGCGTCATTTTCTCTTGCTCTGGCGTTCGGTTGAATTCTGGACGCTTGTCTCCATTGCGACCGGCGTCTTTTTCGCAATCCCCCAATTCAATCTGCTCGTACACGGGACATATCTCATCGTCGCCCATGCAATGGGATCGATGATCGGCGTAAACCTGCTGATTATCGCCGCGGGCGCGCTTCAAAAAGCGCACCGCCCGGCGGTTTTGATTGTCCCGCGGATTCTGCTTGGCGTGCGTCTGGTCAATCTCGCGCTCGTTCTGATCTGGATTGATCTCGGCGCAGCCGGCGTTGTGAAAGGCGTCATGCGCGTTAGCGGCGGCTACCGCGACTATCAGCCGATTGTCGATTTCCTGATTTACGGCTTTCCTCTCGCCGGCGCCATTCTCGTTGCCGGGATCAGCCTTCTGGCCGGCGAAATCATCCGAACGAACGTGATCGCGCCAGGTTATCGCCGCGTTGCGTCCGACGCGGCGGAAACGATCTAGATCAAAGACGGCGGCGTTCGCCGGGCATAGCGTGAACGATGATCGATCAAAACGGACCACGAAACGCGATGAAGCAGGAAATCGGGGCGGCGGCAGTGCGGCTGGCGACGGCCGCAGCGGCGCGCGCGCTCAGTATAACGCCGCTCGCGGTGACGCAGGTTCATCTTGATCTAGTCGTGACGCGGCTGATGCGTCGCCACCCGGAGATCGTTCGCCGCCTCGGCTGGTTGGAAGAGCGGCGCGCGTTGATCCTCCCTTCGGACCTGCCGGTGGCGTTTCTGGCGCGCTGCACGTCGGAACGCTTGCGGATGACAGTCGCGCGCAAGAACCGCCCGCCCGAGGCCGATGCGACAATCAGCGGCCCGATCGCTGCAATCATCGACATGGCGACCGGCGAGGACGACGGCGACGCCTTGTTCTTTTCGCGCGTGGTTAAAATCGAGGGCGACACCGAAGTCGCCGTGGCGCTCAGGAACGCCATCGACAACGCCGGGATCGATCTTCTCACCGAATTTCTGCCGCAAGCGCTCCTGAAGGCGCCCTTGGTCTCTTCGGGCGTTGAACGGGCGCGGCGCTTTTTTGCGGAATTTGCGCCAAACTACGATCAACCGGTGGAAGGAAAAGCCTGGTGACGCCGCGCGCGCTTGAAATCGTCTGCCCGGCCGGCACGCCCGCCGCGCTGAAAGCCGCCGTCGAGGCCGGCGCCGACAGCGTCTATCTCGGTTTCCGCAATGAAACCAATGCGCGCAACTTTCCCGGTCTCAATTTCGACTTCGACGAGCTGAAGGAAGGCGTCGCGCACGCGCATAGAAACGGCGTCAAGATTCTTGTCGCCGTCAACACCTATCCGCGGGCCGGCGAAACGGATCTATGGAAACGCGCCGTCGATGACGCGGCGCGCGCCGGCGCCGACGCGGTTATTCTCGCCGATATCGGCCTCGCCGATTATGCGCGGCGCAGACATCCCGGCCTGCGCCGGCATCTGTCGGTGCAGGCGTCGGCGGCGAGCCCGGCGGCGATCGACTATTTCGCGCGCGCCCTCGACGTCAAACGCGTCGTTCTTCCCCGCGTCCTCACCGTCGAACAAATCGCAGCGCTGACGCGCACTGTGACTGTCGAAACCGAAGTCTTCATCTTCGGCGGTCTTTGCGTCATGGCGGAGGGGCGCTGTTCGTTGTCGTCCTATGTCGCCGGCAAGGCGCCGAACATGGACGGCGTCTGCTCGCCGGCGAGCCATGTGCGTTACGTCGAAAAGGACGGCAAGCTGATCTCGACGCTCGGCGATTGCGCGGTGAACATTTTCGACGCCGACGAATCCGCCGGATATCCGACGCTGTGCAAGGGCCGCTATGTCGCGCGCGGCGAGGCGCGCTATCTGTTCGAGGAGCCAACGAGCCTCAACGTGGCGGCGATGCTGCCGGAACTGATCGCGGCCGGCGTTACGGCGGTGAAGATCGAAGGCCGGCAGCGCGGCCGCGCCTATATCGCGAAAGTCATCAAGTCGATCCGCGCGGCCGTCGACGCGGTTGAAAGCGGCCGCCCGGTTCCGCCACTCGATCTCGGCGCCGTCAGCGAAGGCGGCGCCCAGACTTCGGGCGCATACAGAAAGGGCTGGCGATGATGCGCAGCGATACGGCGTCCCAACAAAGCAGACTGACGCTCGGCCCGCTTCTGTTTCACTGGCCGCCGGAGAAAATACGCGATTTCTATTTCCGCATCGCCGACGAGGCGCCGGTCGACACCGTCCATATCGGCGAAGCGGTGTGCGCAAAACGCCTGCCGTTGATCGAAAAGGCGCTCGAAGAAGCGCGCGAGCGGCTGCTCGCCGCCGGCAAGGAAGTGGTGCTTTCCTCGCTCGCAATCATCGCCGACGAAAAGGACATGGCGCCGACCGCAGCGCTCTCCGGCGAGCCTGATCTGCTTGTCGAAGCCAACGATATCGCCGCGCTCGCCGGGCTTGACGGGCGTCCGCATGTCATCGGCCCGTTCGTTAATGTCTATAACGAAGACACGCTCTCTTTTCTCGCGCGGCGCGGCGCGGTGCGCATCTGTCTGCCTCCGGAAATGCATAAGGATGCAATCGCCGCGCTCGCAGCAAAATCTGATGCGGAACTGGAAATATTTGCATTTGGACGTGTTCCGCTCGCTCTTTCAGCGCGATGTTACCACGCACGCGTGAATGATCTGCACAAGGACAACTGCCGGTTCGTATGCAACCAGGATCCCGATGGAATGACCGTAGAAACGCTTACGGGCGCGCCTTTTCTCGTCGTCAACGGCGTGCAAACGCTGTCATTCGCCTATAACAATCTGATCGCCGATCTCGCGGATCTTCAAGAGCTCGGCGTCAACCGCTTCCGCCTGTCGCCGCATGACGTCGATATGATCGCTGTCGCCGAAATTTTCCGTAACGCGCTCGACGGCGAGATCGACGCGGAAGAGGCGCTCGATTGTCTCGCCTGCGAACTGCCGATAGCGAGATTCGCCAACGGTTTCTTTCACCGCGTCGAAGGCATGACCTGGAAGGCTCGCTCAGCAGGGATCGCGCGCCCGGCGCGCCATTAGTCCCCTGAAAGAATACTATTCGCCCTCTCGCTGGAACTAAGCGCGATTTTCGGTTAGTCACTGTCGTTCTATTGGCGCGTAGCGCCAAACGTGCGGAGACCAGCCGGGGTCGCAATGAAAAAAGCCCAAGACTGCCGCGACATGACTGAGGTGCGCGTCGAGATCGATCGCGTCGACCGCGCGCTCGTTGACCTTCTCGCCGAGCGCTGGACCTATGTGGACCGCGCCTGGGAGTTCAAGCGAACCCCGGAGGAAGCATCCGTACCCTGGCGCAACAAGGAAGTGATCGAGAAGGTCCGAGCGCGCGCAGACCAAAAAAGCATGCCGCCCGAAATGGCCGAAGCGCTGTGGCGGCTCATCATCGGCTGGGGCATCCAGTACGAGGAGGAACGGCTGCGCGAGCGTTGACGCCGCGCATCCACATTGCTCGTTTCGGCCGGCGCGTGGCGTCTAAGGAGGCGGTTGGCTGACAGGCCTCGCCCGACCGGTCAATCGCCGGGGCGCACATCTGTCTTCGCGTCGGCGCGTAAATTTATTCTCGCCGTCCTCTTTTCGCGCCTTTGTTGCTTCGCCACATGATTGCCGTTTGAATCGCCGGACCAACCGGGAGACGGAGCATGTTGCACACGGTTGGCGTTGCTGCCGGTCTCATTCTGTTGACGGCCGGCGCGGAGTTGATGGTACGCGGCGTGGCGGGAATCGCACGCCGACTTCGCCTGTCGGAGTTGCTGATCGGGCTGACGCTGGTTGGATTCGGAACGTCAACGCCGGAACTCGTTTCAAGCATTCAGGCCGCGCTCGCCGGTTCGTCGGGAATCGCCGTTGGTAATGTCGTCGGCTCCAATATGGCCAACATTCTCCTGATCCTTGGGCTTTCCGCCTTGCTCGCTCCCATCGCCGTCGAGCCTAAATCCTTTCGCCGGGACGCGCCGGCGCTGATGGTTGCGACCCTCGCCGCCATTGCCGTCGCGGCGACGGGCCATATCGGCCGGATCGCCGGCCTGGCCTTTCTCGTCGCTCTTTCGGCCTACATCGTTTTCGCTTATCGCACCGAGCGCCGCGCTCCCGCGGCGCCGGAAACCGCGCGGCATGAAGCGGAAGCCGCCGCCCTGCCGGCGACGGCGCGATCCGCGTTCGGCGCGTTAACGCAGGCGCTCGCCGGGCTTGTCCTGCTGATTGCAGGCGCGAAGGTTTTGGTTAGCGGCGCGATGATCATCGCCGCCGATCTTGGCGTTTCCGAAACCGTCATCGGCCTTACCGTCGTCGCGGTCGGCACTTCTCTGCCCGAGCTCGCCGCCTCTCTCGCCGCCGCGCTGCGCGGAAAGAGCGATCTCGCGCTTGGTAATGTCGT
>JBHHVZ010000107.1:0-9124 GCA_046756245.1 Parvularculaceae bacterium | reverse complement strand
GGACGGCGCGCCCAGCGTGCTGTCCCCGCACCTTTTTATTCGGAAGCCCGCCTAGCACGACGCCTGCAGCCGCTGCGGCGTGGATTGTCGGCAGGTCGGCCCAGGCTTCGGCATGGTCAATGCAACGATCCCGGCCATCGGGGTTTTGAGGGTTGTGGAGTATCGCTCGTGGACGGGCTCGCCTTTGTCGCCGTCATTGTAAGCTACGCGGTCGTGCTGATTTGGTACGTCGCCAACGCCGTTTCTGGTTCGCCGGGCGAAAGCGGATGGCTCGCCATCACTGCGCCGGACTGCGCGTCGCCGCGACGCTATCGGGCGAAACGGCCGGCGAGCGCGATAACCAAGCCGCCGCGAGTCGCGTTGCGCCAAGCGCCCTCGTCAGCTTCCTACGCCAGAAAGTCCATTCGCAACCGCGCTTACCGCCACGCGAATGGGTCCGGCTACCGCCGGCGCGGGTGCGCAGCGCGCTATAACACACGCGTTCAGGCGTAATCTTTTTAAATAATCTGTGAGCTGATCAAGATACTTTTCCGGCGGCGGCGACCGCGCGCGCGGTTTCAGATTCGGAGTCTGCATCAGTCTCTTCATCCGTTTCCGCCAATTCCGGCTCTGCCGGCGTTTTCGGCTTCATCGGCTTTTCAGGTTCTTCCGAAGCAGCGGCGGCGGACGCGCCGACATCTTCGGGCGGCGTTTCAATCGCCAGCGGCGGCGCGGTAAGCAGCTTGATCTCATCGATCGAAAGACCGGCCGGCGCATCCTCGAGCGGCGGCGGCGCCAGTCGTTCTTGCTCCATGAATTCGCGCACGAGCCGCGCCCAGCCTTCGCGGGTCAGATGAAACTCGCCGTCGGCGCCGGGGGCAGGGTCGCGTGGCGCATCGGCGGCGCGTTCGAACCAGGCGCGCGCGGCTGCTTCTCCGTATGCGCCGGCCATCGCCGCCGCCATCGCCGCGAATTCCCGCGCCGTTGGCCGGTCCGCAAGCAGCGGCTCCAGAAGCGTGGCGGCCGCCGTCCATTCGCCGAGCAGGACATGGCGGCGCGCCTTGAGCAGTTTCGCCTCGCGCGATTCGGGAGCTTTGCCGGCGAGGCGCTCAAACATTTCTGCGCGCTTTTCGACCGGTTCATCCGTATAGAGCGTTTCATAGGTCTTCGAAAGCGCCGGATGCGGCGCAGCCGCAAAAGATTGCTCGAGTATTTTCGCCGCCCGTTTGCGGTGGCCCGCTTCAACCTGAAGGCGTGCGGCGAGTATGGCGGCGGGCGTGAAATTCGGCGCGAGCTTCAGCGCGGTCTCCGCTTCGCCAAGCGCCGCGGCGTCGTCCTGCGCGACATCGTCGGCGTAGGCGCCGGCGGCGAGCAGAGCAGCTTCTCCGCGCCGTGCTGCGTCAGGATCGACGAGATTGTTCTTGCGCGCGCGGACGAGCGCGTCGCGCGCTTCGCCCCACGCGCCGCGCGCCAGTCCGAGATCAAATACAGATTCGAACGCCCAGCGCGCATTGCCGCGCAGCCGGAATGCGCGTTCAGCGTAGCTGCGCGCGGCCTCCTTGTCGCCGCCGCGCATCGCCTGGAGATAAAGCCCACGCAGGCCAAGAAACTCCGTCTCAGGCGCTTCGAGCATGGCGGAGAAATTCACTTGCGCGGTTCCCTCGTCGCCGGCCAACTGGGCCGCCTGCGCCGTCAGGAGGCGGGTTAGCGCCGGCTCGTCGAGATTGCGCTCGGCGAGGCGGGCGTGATGGCGGGCGTCCGCGGCGTCTCCCACGGCGACTGCTTCGAGCCCGCGCGCCAGCGACGCAACGCCGCGCGCGCGACGGGCTTCGGTTTCGCGCGCCCTTATTTTGCCGGGCAAAGCCATCAGGTCCTTGATCAGGCTGGTGAAGAAAACCAGAAGCGCTGCGACCGCAAGTACGAAACCGAAAACAATCCCCGTCGGCGGGCTGATTCTGTAGCCAAGGATTTCCGCGTCGACGCGCCCGCCCATGCCGGCGAAAACGGTGATCGCGCCAGCCAAAAATACGACGCTCAGGAAGAAGATCAGGACACGGGTCATGACGGGGTTAATCTTGCAACGCGTTCAATAGCAAGCCGTTAAGATCGTCGATCGCCTGCGTTGCAACATCCCGGGCCCGCGCGTCAATAAGCCAGGGTCCCATAGCCTCTTCAGCGACGGGCTCGAGCGCGTCAAGTTCGCCAAGCGCGCCGGCGAGATCGTCGGCGGCAAGGCGCGCCTCGGCCCGGGAAATTACGGCGCGGACGCCGTCGCCGGGCTGCGGGCGCGCCGGCCGGGCGCTGACAAGGCTTTGCAGATTGGCCATCAACCGTCCGAACGGGCCGTCGGCGCGGGCCCGATCGGAAGCGGCGATCGCGGCGCGCGCGGCGTCCGGAAAGCGTTCCTTCAGTCGTGCGACTGTCGGCGCGCCAATTTCGGCGCGGGCCCGCAGCCGCTCGACGGCGGCAAGATCCGGGGCCAGACGCTGCAGCACCTCGAGTTCTTCCTTATACGGACCACCGGCGTCAATCGAGCGCTGAAGCGAAATAAGCGCCAGCGCGGCCGCCGCTCGACGGCTCGCAGGGGCGGCCGAGCCGGAACGCACCTTGCCGATTTCTTCACGCAAGGCGTCGATTTCAGCCGACTGGCGCGCGCTTCGGCGGTGTTCTTCTTCGAGCGCAGCATTGAGATTTTCAGTTTGCGTCTGAAACGCCTCTTTTAGCGCCGCGAGTTCATTGGCGATCTTGCCGGTATCGCCGGCAGGCTCGATCGCATCCAAGGCTTCCGCCGGCGTTGCATCTGCTGTTTCGGCGGCCGGTTCGCCATAGAGCCGGGCGTCTTCCGCTGCGGCGCGTTTTTCGGCTTCGCGCTGGAGCGCTTCGATCGCGGCGCGCGGATTAACCGGCTTCGACCCAGCATCAGGATCGGTCCCAGAGAAATTATCCGTATCCTGACCGAACTCTGGCTCTTGCGCCTGCGCGCCCGTTGCAGCGTCCGGACCGTAAAGCTGCGCGGCCTCTTTGGCGGCGCGCTGGATGGCTTCGTTTCCCTGCTTCGCGCTTGCAGAGGGAGGGGGCGGCAGGCCGGGGCCTGAGGCGATTTCTTCGGCTGTCGGCTCAATCGCGTCGGCGGCTTCTTTCGCCTTAGCCGCCGCATCATTGGAAATCTTGTCGGAAGAAACGGCTTCCGTGGACGGCGCAACTTTTTCCACAGCGCCATTCGCTGCTTCCGCCGCCTCGCCCTGCGCAGCGATGTCGGGCGAGTCGCCGCTTGCTTCAGCGGCGGTCGGCTCGGAGTCGGGGGCGGGCTTTTGAAACCGCCAGACCGTGAAAACGCCCGCCACGGCCACGGCGAAAAGCAAGAAGATAACGACCCCCGGCGACAAGCCTGCAGCGAATTTAGCCGCAGGCGCGGCGCCCGGCGCGCTATCGGCGTCGCCTGCAGTATCTGCGTCAGTATCGGCTGGAGCGGTTTCGATGTCGGCGGGCGCCGGCGCGTCTTCTTCCTCGACGATCTCAGCCTCCACCTCTTCGGGCGCAGGCCGCGCATCGCCGTCCGGGCCGGTTTTCCCGTCGTTGGAATCGTTTTTTGATTCTGGCGGCGTTTCGGGTTTCGGCGCGTCGTCTTTTTCGCTCATCGTGATACTCCCGGACAGACCGCCCTCGTCGCTCTAGTTACGATGCGGGCTCGCCGCGCTCAAGAACGCGCGGCATCATTTTCCGCCGCCAGCAGATCGATCATCCCCTCGCTGTCCCGCACGCGGGCGGCGCGCACTTCGCGCCAGCGCGCCGCACGGGCGGCCTCGGCCACCGCAGCGCTCAGACAGGCCGCTCCAACCCCCTGCAAGCGGTCCTCAAGCCCGGCGGTGCGGACCTGATCCAGAAACAATCTGGCGCTGCGCGGCGAGAACAGGACGGCCCATTCCGCCGGCGGATCGGCGGCGAGCGCCGCTTCGGCTTCCCGCGAGAGGCTTTCGCGCGGCCGCGCCTCATAAAGAACCTCTCTCCTTGCAAGAACGCCGCGGTCTTGGAGCGCGCGAACGAGATCGCCGGCGCGCGCCGCGCCCGCCGCATGCAGAACCGCGCCCTTGAAAACGCGCCGCAAATGCGCCGCGACGATTACATCGGCCAAAGAGTCTACATCGCCCTTGGCCGTTTTGATATTGCAATGACCGTTGGCGCGGGCCGCTTCCTCAGTCGCGGCGCCGACGGCGAACACTGGCAGGCCCGGCGGCGGCCTCACTGCGGCCACCGCCCTGACGCCGTTAGCCGAGGTGAAAGCGAGCGCGCCGACGCCGGTAAAATCGAGCTCCCGGCGGACGGGAACAATGTCCATGACCGGCGACAGGATCGTGGTAACACCGCGCGCATTAAGCTTCTCAGCAAAATCCGGCCCGTCGGGCTCCGGTCTGGTGACGATCGCCCTCATGGCGAAGCGATGCTCGCGAAATGGTCGGGACCGGCTTTGGCGCGGATTTCACGCGCAGCGTCGGCGCCGATTCGGGCGGCTTCCTTTTCTCCGCCCGTTGCGCAGGCGAAACGACGCTCGACAGCGAACCGTTTTGATCCGTCGAGAGTCAATAATTCGCCGCGCAACCAGACATCGTCGCCATCGATGACTGCAAGCCCGGCGATCGGAGTGCGGCACGAGCCGTCGAGACCGGCGAGGAACGCACGTTCGGCGGTCGTGCAAACGAACGTTTCCGGACAAGAAACTTTCGCCGCGAGCGCCAGCGCCTCTTCGTCGTCGGCGCGCGCCTGAATGAACAGCGCGCCCTGACCGACGGCCGGCAACATTTCCTCCGGCTCGAGAACGGCGGTCGCGATCTCTTCCATCCCGAGTCGCTTGAGGCCGGCCATCGCCAGAAAAGTGGCGTCGGCTTCGCCGTCTTTGAGCTTTTGAAGCCGCGTGCCCACATTGCCCCGCAACGGCGCGAGTTCGAGATCCGGCCGCCGCGCCAGCGTCTGTGCGGCGCGGCGCACCGAAGAAACCCCCAGCCGGGCACCAAAAGGCAGGCTCCACGGGCTTTCGGCCCGAAAACTGATGAAGACGTCACGCGGATCCTCGCGCGGCGGAGACCCGGCGAAAACAAGCCCCGGCGGCGAAACCGCGGGCATATCCTTCATCGAATGAACAGCGAAACGGGCCGTTCCATTCAACAGCGCCTCCTCGATTTCTTTCGTAAAAAGCCCTTTGCCGCCGATTTCCGCCAGAGAGCCTGAAAGATTCCGATCGCCGGAGGAGACGAAGGTTTTCACCGGAAACAGGTCTTCGGCTGCATCAATATCGACTTCCGCTGCGGCGGCCAGCAGGTCGCGGACCATAAAGGCTTGCGCCTGAGCGAGCGGCGAGCGGCGGCTGGCGATGACGAAATTCGAGGCGACGGTTTGAGGCGACAAATTCAGGCTCCTGCATTCACGCGAATAATTTCATGGGCGCGCGCGTCCTGCGGCGCCGCCCGTCCGGACCGGCGTCCTCCACAAAAGGGATTACCGGATTTCCGAAGACAATGGGATGGTTGAATTTGTCCGGGCTTCCCGGCCGCTCGGCTAAGAACGGCCGGGTTCGTCCAGGGGCCGCTTTACTCGGGCTTCCTGTAACGGTGGACGAGCCGCGTCGTCTTGCCGCGAAGCCCTGTCTCATACCAGACGTTTTGCAGGTCGTCGTCCGGATTGGCGTGAATCTCGGGCGCGTCGGCGTCGAAGACGAAGCCGGCCGAAGTGACGTCAGCCTTCAGGATCGGTTCCGGAATCCTGTGCCAGGCGGCGCTCTGGGCGCGCGTGGCGTCGTCGATCGCCTTGTGTTCGATGATGGCGAACACGCCGCCGGGTTTCAGAACGCGCATGAACTCCGCGTAAAGCGCGGCCGAGCGCGGCGGGATCGCCTCGCCCGATTCCTCGGTATAGTGGAGGTGGTGAATGAGGAGCGACAACAGCACCATATCGATCGAATTATCCTCATAGGGAAGCGGCGCGCCCGATTCGAGCGCATCGATCGTGATGTTCCCGAACGGCTCATACTGTTCCTCGAGCGCGGCGCGGTTTTGTTCGAACCGTTCGCTGGCGCGGTTATGGGCGCGCACCGCGCCTTTCGGCCCCACTGCGCCGGAAAGGATTTCCGAGAAATAGCCGCCGCCCGATCCGTAATCGAGCACCTTCATGCCTTCCCTGACGCCGAAAAAAGCGAGCACCGCGCCCGGCTTGCGGTCGCCGTCGCGGGCGCTGTTTTCCGCCGACCGGTTGGGATTATCGACGCCCCCCTGGATATTGGCCGGAATCTCACCTGCCAGAGCCGGCGATGCGGCGGCGACCAGTGCTGCAGCGATGATGGATAATGGCTTCACGAGAGGCCCCTTTGCCTGATTGAGAAAAGCGACAAAACAATGAGCGGTTTATCGCTCGCAATCACGGACTGAACGACGACGCGAAGGCTTTTTGCGATAAGACGTTTATTCTATCACATCGCCGCTTCGTCGATGGATCGGGCGCCGATTTAACCGGGAGCATGTTCTGACCCGCCAATCCATTCTCGTTCTGGGCGTCGAGTCGAGTTGCGACGACACGGCTGCGGCGGTGGTCCGCCGTCGGTCTGACGGCGCGTGCGAGATACTTTCGAACGAAATCTGGGCCCAGCACGAGCGCCACCAGCCCTATGGCGGCGTCGTGCCGGAGATCGCCGCGCGCAGCCATGTGGAGCGGCTCGACACGATCGTCGCCCGGGCGGTCGAAGACGCCGGAGTCGGCTGGGGCGCATTCGACGCGGTCGCCGCAACAGCCGGACCGGGGCTTGTCGGCGGCGTCATGGTCGGGCTGACGCTCGCCAAGGCAGTAGCCCTCGCCCATGACCTGCCGCTCATTCCGGTCAACCATCTAGAGGGCCATGCGCTGTCGGCGCATATGACCGAAGAGGCGGACTTTCCCTATCTCCTCTTGCTGATTTCGGGCGGCCATACCCAGCTCGTCAACGTCGCCGGCCTTGGCCGGTATGACCGTCTCGGTTCGACTGTTGACGACGCCGCCGGCGAGGCGTTCGACAAGACCGCGAAGCTTTTGGGACTTGGTCAGCCCGGCGGGCCGAGAATCGAACAGGCCGCAACCGGCGGACGGGCGAGCCGGTATGACTTCCCGGCTCCGCTCAGAAACCGGTCCGGCTGCGATTTTTCATTCTCGGGATTGAAGACGGCTGTGCGGCTCGCAGCCGAAGCGCTTGAGAACCCCGCCGGCCAGGACGCCGCCGATATCGCCGCTGCGTTTCAGGAAGCGGCGGCGCGGCACCTCGCCGCCCGAACCGAACGGGCCATGGCGCTCTGTGAGACCGGGGACGGCGCCGGGCGGCTGGTGGCGGCGGGCGGAGTCGCCGCCAATTGCGCAATCCGCGCCCGTCTCGATGCTCTGTGCAGAAGCCATGGCTGGCGGCTGATCGTTCCGCCTGCGAAATACTGCACCGACAACGCCGCGATGATCGCCTGGGCCGGCGCCGAACGTTACGCCGCCGGCCTGGTCCCGCCCCGTGAGGAAGCCCTGGCTTTTGCGCCGCGGGCGCGATGGCCGCTCGCTCCGCCGCCCGAAGGCGCGGAAATCGGCGGCGGCCGCAAGGGCCCGAAGGCTTGAGGGCTTGTTCAGTGTCAAACAATATAGTTTAACACTGAATTTTCTTGCGCCTCACATGAAATACCCTTGTCATTGCCGGGCTTGTCCCGGCAATCCATGTGTGGAGCGATCCGGCAAGCGCCATGGATGCCCGGAACAAGTCCGGGCATGACCAGGTGGGGCAGAGCGAGATTCCGGTTCGATCCCGCGATCTGCGAGCGCATGATAGTTTGATATTAAACTTTCTTATATGTTGTAGTGGATGAGAAGGATGATTCCCGATCTAGCCAGTCTTCAAGCCGCCTCGCGGGCGCGGACGGCCTTGACCACCTGTTTCAGCGTGGTTTCGCCGAGGCTTGACAGGAAAGCCTCTTCCGCTCTGGCGGTCGACTGCAGGAGCGCCGTCTGGATGTTGCGCCCGACCGGGCAGTCCGGGTCCGGCGGCGTGCGATGCAGCGCCACAAGGCCGGGCGTTTCCACCGCGCGGTAGACGTCGAGCAGAGTGATTTTCCTGGGTCCTCGGGCGAGCGTTGCGCCGCCGCCCTTGCCGAGCCGGGTCTTCGTCAAGCCGGCGGCGGAAAGCGCCGTTAAGAGCCTGCGCACCACGGCGGGATTGGTGTTGACGCTGGCCGCAAGCCGTTCGGAGGTAAGCGGCGCCGGCCGCGCCTCGGCCAGCGCGACAAGAGTATGGACGGAAACCGCAAAACGCGTGCTTGCGGGCATGGCGCCGACTCTGGCGCAAAAGCGTTACCAAGTCGGTAACACGCGTCACCTGCTTACGCGCCCCATTTCCATCCCAATTAAGCTTTCAAGCCGAAGCGATATGTAACTGAACAAGTTACGAAAAGATTCTGCCGTGATTCCTCAACCCCGTATGACCGCTCTCGAGAGCAACAATTAAGCGCGGAAGCCGGGGTGGGGCTTCCGCGCTTTTTACGCCGCCAGCGGCTGGGGAGGAACGTCCTTTTAGGGGGCAGGGAGGGAAGGACGGGCCGCTGGCGGCTGGGGTTCTTTATGAGATCGCTTTTAGACGACCACGCCCTGGGTGGCGTAATCGGCGAAGCTGTAAAGCGCCGCGCCGGCGGCCGCAGCCAGGGTAAGGGTGATGGCGATCTGCAGGGCGATATTGCGAATTGTGTTGGTCATGGGTCGGTCTTTCTTTTTCAGGCTTTGGATTCTCTCTCTCGGCGTTCGGCTGAGGCGTCCTCAACCGCCTGTCGTCATCGAAGACAGAGGCTATCTAGGAGCCGACTGAACACTTGTCAATGAACAATGTGAAAATAATTTATTATTCAATTTATAGCTAAACTGATTCCTGCTGCAGCCCTGAAAAGGGATCCAGTTTGAAAAACGAAAAAACTGAATCCCGCCATTTCCGCGCGCTCCAGCGCCTAAGGGTCCATTTTGTCCATTTCGGAACGCCTCGGGAACACAGGCGGCGCACCCCCTCCGTCCGCTTCGCCGACACCTCCCCCGTAAACGGGGAAGGAATGGCGCCGCGCACGGGATGACGGACCGGATCCCAAGCTCGGCGACGCAAAAGTTTTGACTGTCA
>JBHHVZ010000106.1:0-9157 GCA_046756245.1 Parvularculaceae bacterium | reverse complement strand
TGTAACGAAATTGGCGGCGTAATCATGAAACCGGATACACCTTAAAATCGCCGCCGGGCTGTCCAAAAAGGCAGGACCACTTCAGATAGGTAAACGGTGCCGCAGGAGGGACTCGAACCCCCGGCCACGTGATTACAAATCACGTGCTCTACCAGCTGAGCTACTGCGGCGCCGGTCTTCCGATATCGGATTACGGCGGTTATGACTAGAGCATGTTCTCCGAAATGCGAGTCGGAGAACATGCTCTAGGTTTTTGTTTTGTCGCGCATTTTATCCGAAAACCGGTTCCCACTTTTCGGAATGCGCTCTAGAGGCGTATCAGGCGCTCATGGCCCCGCTCTCCGGGGCCGATTTATAAATAAACGGATCCTTGCCGATGAAATCCATATTCCCGACAACCGCCCCCGCTTTCGCGATGCTGCTCGCCGCCTGCGGCGGGCCGGATTCTTCCGCCCCGGCCGAGAATGAAGCGGCGACGCCCGAAACAACAATGGCGGCGGAAAAAACGACCGACCCGGCGCCGGATCTTGCGCAACTCGGCCGGCGCTATTTCACGGTCTGCGCCGTCTGTCACGCGACGACGGACGACGCGCAGCCGCGTCAGGGCCCGAACCTCAAGGGCGTTTACGGCGCGCCTGCGGCCCGGCTTGAGGATTACCGCTATTCCGAAGCGATGCGCGCGGCCGGTCTGTCCTGGACCGAGAAAAATCTCGACGCCTATATCGAAAACCCGCAAAAACTCGTTCCGGGCAACAATATGGCGTTCGCCGGCGAGAAGCGGCCGGACCGGCGCCGCGCGATCCTCGCTTATCTGAAATCGCTTTCAGACGACGCGGCGTTGGAACAGTAGAGCGGATAGCGTTCACAAATCGCTAGAGCGCATTCCGAAAAGCGGGAACCGGGATGAGCGGGCTGAGGGGCTTCTATCCAAAGTCGCGCCAGCTTGTATTCAAAATGCTCTAACGGAAACGCTTACTCCGGCTTTCTGAATTTCAGCGTCATGCGGTCGGATTCGCCGATGGCGATCATTTTCGCCCTTAATTCGGGATCGTCCTCGCTCGTTCCCAGCGTCGGCGGCAGACGCCACACGAATTCTTCCTCCGTCGGCCGATCGTTCGGATTGGCGTTGATCTCCGACGCGCCGACGAACTCGAAACCGGCGCCCTCAAAGAAGGAAATAATGCGGGACTGTTTGACATAGCCGTTGTCGCCTTCCGCCCACTCGTCCGAATTCGATTCGGGAGCGCGGTGCTGCACCACGCCGACGACGCCGCCCGGCTTCAGCACGTTCATCATGTCGGCGACGGCTTTGGTGAAGCGCCCGCCTTCGTCTTCGAAGCGGTTAAAATGGTGCGAGGCGCGAATGACGAGCACGGCATCGGCGGTCCCCTCCATGTCTTCCGGCAAGGAGCCGTAGGCGAACGCGTCGAACGGCGCGTCGTTCTCGCCGCGTTCGGCGTTCATCTCCGCCGTCCAGGTTTCGACCCAGGTTTCTTTCCGTTTGAGAAATTCCTCATCAGCAAAACCGCCGAAGAGCGTCCACATCTCATGCGAATAATCCGCGCCGATGACGCGGCCATCCGCGCCGAGATAGTCCGACAGAATGCCCGAATACCAGACCTTGCCGGGCAGCGTGTCGACCACCGTCATGCCGGGTTCGACGCCGAAGAACGCCAGCGTTTCTTTCGGATGGCGATATTGATAGCGCGCCTTCGTTTCGTCGGACTGCGCAGCCAGAACGGCGTCGAGCTTTTCTTCGGCTGAAGCGGCTGCGTCCGGCGCGCTTGCCGCCGCGTCCTGTTCCGCAGGCGCAGGCGTCGCGGCTTCGCCGGTCGGCGTATCTTCGGAGCACGCAACCAGTATCAGCGCCGCAGCGCCCGTTAGAATCTGTTTGATCATCTCCAGCGGTCCTCCTCGTCCGGCTTCAGCCCATGCGAGCATCGCACAAACGCCGGCGCGGCTAAAGCGCGATCGCTCTCTTATACGACGTTCTCGCTGACCGCGACTCATGGGCGCCCGGGAAAAACTTTCTATTTCAACGTCCACCAGTCAATGGAATCTCAGGTCGTCAGCGAGAACCCGATATTACAGCGCCTTGACAATTTCCTCGCACATTTTCTTGGCGTCGCCGAAAAGCATCATGGTGTTGTCGCGGAAGAAAAGCTCGTTCTGGACGCCGGCGTAACCTGAAGCCATTGAGCGCTTGACGAACAGCACCGTTCCGGCGTTTTCGACGTCGAGAATCGGCATGCCGTAGATCGGCGATTGCTTGTCAGTCTTGGCCGCAGGATTGGTGACGTCATTGGCGCCGATCACGAAAGCGACGTCGGTCGTGCGAAATTCAGCGTTGATGTCTTCAAGCTCGAAGACCTCGTCGTAGGGAACCTGCGCCTCAGCCAAAAGCACGTTCATATGGCCGGGCATGCGTCCCGCCACCGGGTGGATGGCGTATTTCACCTCGACGCCTTCTTCCTTGAGCTTGTCGGCCATTTCCTTGAGCGCATGCTGCGCCTGCGCGACCGCCATGCCATAGCCCGGCACGACGATGACCTTGCCGGCGTTCTTCATGATGAAGGCGGCGTCGTCGGCCGAACCCTGCTTGACGGGCCGGTCTTCGACGCCGGCGCCGGGACCTGCGTCCTCGCCGCCGAAGCCGCCCAAAATGACCGAAATGAACGAGCGGTTCATGCCCTTGCACATGATGTAGGAGAGAATAGCGCCCGACGAGCCGACCAGCGCGCCGGTGACAATGAGCGCCATATTCTCGAGCGTGAAGCCGATGCCGGCCGCCGCCCAGCCCGAGTAGGAGTTCAGCATCGAGATCACCACCGGCATGTCGGCGCCGCCGATCGGAATAATGATCAGAAAACCGAGGATGAACGCGGCGAGCGTCAGCAGGAAGAATGTCGTCGATCCCTGCTCGCCGGTCATCAGCATGCCGAGGAAAATCAGCATCAAAAGGCCGAAGCCGAGATTGATGGAGTGACGGAACGGCAGAATGATCGGCTTTCCCGACATGTTGCCGTTGAGCTTCAGAAAGGCGATGACGGAGCCCGAGAATGTGACCGCGCCGATGGCGACGCCGAGCGACATCTCCACCACCGACTGCAGGTGAATTTCATGCGGCTCGCCGACGCCGAAGGCGCGCGGCGCCAGAAACGCCGCCCAGGCGATCAGCACCGCCGCAAGGCCGACCAGCGAGTGAAACGCCGCCACAAGCTGCGGCATCGCGGTCATCGGAATGCGGCGTGCGATATAGATCCCCGGCGCGGCGCCGATCGCAACCGCGAGCAATATCAGGAACCAGGTGGCGATCCCCTTGTTTTCGAGCACGAAAAAGGTCGTCACGACCGCGATCCCCATGCCGATCATGCCGAAACGGTTGCCGGCCCGCGAGGATTCGGGCGAGGAAAGCCCCCTCAGCGCGAGAATGAAAAGAATGCCTGCGGCGACATAAAGCAGCGCCGGGAGATTTTCCGCCATTGCCGCCCCCTACCGTTCTTTTTTCTTGTACATCTCGAGCATCCTCTGGGTGACGAGGAAGCCGCCGAAGATGTTGACGCTTGCAAGCGCAACGCCCGCAAAGCCGAGGAATTTCGAAACGCCGCCGGCGGCGGACTCGGCGAGATCCGCCCCGAGCGCGATGAGCGCGCCGACAATGACGACGGACGAAACGGCGTTGGTGACCGACATCAGCGGCGTATGCAGGGCCGGCGTCACCGACCAGACGACGTAATAGCCGACGAACACGGCCAGAACGAAAATCGTCAGCAAAAAGATGAAATCGGACGGTCCGCCCATGGAGGCGGCGAGCGTTGCAAGCTGGTCGGCGATGTCGCGCGCCTGTTCGGCGGCCTGTTGCGCGGTTTCGGCGTCGCCGGTGGCGTTCGCCGCCGCCGCCTCCGCGGCTCGCGCGGCCTCTTCGGCGGCTTTCGCGGCCTCCTCGGCCGCTTCCTTTTGATCCTGTAAGGCCATTGCCTGCACCTCTTTAGGGATTAAGCGTCATCGTCTGCAACGCCGTCTTTGGACTCGCCTTCTACGGCTTCAGCCAGCGGCGCCGGTTCAGGAGCCGCCTTAACATCAGCGGCGGCGGCGAAATTCTGATGAACGACGGCGCCGTCGCGCGTCAGGCCGACGCCCTTGATGATCTCGTCCTCCCAGTCGATGGCGAGAGATTTCGTTTCCTTGTCGAAAAACGCCGAGATGAAATTATAGAGATTGCGCGCGTAAAGGCTCGACGCATCCGCCGCCAGCCGGCCTGGGACGTTTGCAAAGCCGAGAATAACGACTCCGCCCGTCTCGATAACTTCGCCGGCTTGCGAGAGCGCTACATTGCCGCCCTGCTCGACCGCGAGATCGACGATCACCGAGCCCGGCGCCATCGAGCGGACCATATCCTCGGAAACGAGTTTCGGCGCCGGCCGGCCGGGGATGAGCGCCGTCGTAATGACGATGTCCTGCTTCCTGATATGCGCGGCGACGAACTCCGCCTGGCGATTTTGAAAATCTTCCGACATTTCCTTGGCGTAGCCGCCTTCGGTCTCGGCGTTTTTCATTTCCTCTTCATCGACCGTGACGAAGGTCGCGCCGAGGCTTTCGACCTGTTCTTTGGCGGCGAAGCGAACATCCGTCGCCGAAACGACCGCGCCGAGACGGCGCGCCGTGGCGATCGCCTGCAGGCCGGCGACGCCTGCGCCCATTACGAACACCTTGGCCGGCGCGATCGAGCCCGCCGCCGTCATCATCATCGGCATGGCGCGGCCGTAATAGGCGGCTGCGTCGATCGCCGCCTTGTAGCCGGCGAGATTCGACTGCGACGACAACACATCCATCGACTGGGCGCGCGTGATTCGCGGCATCAGCTCCATGGCGAAGGCGTCTACGCCTGCGCCGGCGTAAGCGGCGAGCCCGTCCGGATCGGCGTAGGGCGCAAGCATGCCCACAAGCCTGGCGCCGCGGCCGAACGCCGCGAGCTCTTCGGCCGAAGGCGGCTGCACCTTCAAAATGAGGTCGGCGTTGCGGACGGCTTCCGCGCCGCTCGGAGCTATCGCGGCGCCGGCGCCAGAATAAGCCTCGTCAGTGAAGCTGGCGCCGTCCCCGGCCCCGCGTTCGATCACGACCTCCGCGCCAAGGCTCGTGAATTTCTTGACGGTATCAGGCGACGCGGCGACGCGGGTCTCTCCGGGCTGCGTTTCCTTTAAGACAGCGATTTTCATTTGATCTCCCGGTCAGACATGCGCGCGTCACGGATCGGCGGCGCGCGCCGGGTGGAATCGGCGGCTAGTGGGAAAAAAACGCTTTCACGATGAAGAAAACGATGAAATAGGTCAAAACACTCGCGAAAAGAGCTGTCATGAGTCCGTTCGCCAGCACCAGATTGGTGAAGAATACGGCGAGTGCGAGCGCGAATGGAACGCCGATTTCGCCAGTAGCTTTCATGATGCGAGCATAGGTCTTGCGGTGTTCCTCCGCGTCCTGTGCGCGCCGGTTAGGCTCATCCGTCATCGTCGCAGCTCCATTCTTTAGCGTTTTCTGGCGGAAATCCCCCGCGCGGGCAAGAGGGCATCGAGCCTCGACCGATATGCGTCGCGGCTGCGACGAGAATCGACCGATGCTTTCAGACTCCGACCCGCACCGGCCAGCACGCGAAGAGCGTGCGCAGCGCCGAGATGAAAGCGAGCGGCTGATCCATCATCAGGTGATGATGGGCCGCGGGTGCGATGATGAAGGGCGCGCGCCCGGTCGCCTGGGTCCGGAGATGGTCGATTCCCTCGCCCTTGGCGAACAGTGATTTTTCCCCATAGATGAAGGCCAGCGGGCAGCGGGCGGCCAGGAACAGGTCGCGATCGAACTGAATGTCGAAATTGCTCCCCTGAGCCGGATCGAATTTCCACGCCCAGCCCTCGCCGCCATCTTCCAGCGGCGCTTTTCTGAGCCCCTCGCGGGCGATGTAGTCGGCCAGAAACAGGTGCTCGCAGGGCTGGTTGGGCAGAAACCGGAAGCGCGTGATCGGCTCGGCCAGGGTCGGGTAGACCTTGTTGGCGCGTCGCGCGTCGGGCTTGTCGGGATCGGCCTTGGCGATGGTGTAGCCCTCGTCGGGATCGGGCAGGCCGATCGGGCTGTCGACCACGACCGCCCCGGCCAGACGCTCGCCCTCGCGCTCGACGGCGGCCAGCGTCACCCAGCCGCCGAAGCTGTGGCCGACAAGGATCGGCCGACCCCGCGCCGTCAGCCCGGCGGCCTCGGCGACAGCGAAAGCCTCGTCCACAAGAAGGCCAAGCGAATAACGCTCGCGCCAGTCCGAATCGCCCATGCCCGACAGATCAAACGCCGCGACCCGGAACCGGCCGGCCAGGAACGGCGCAAACGGCCGCCACCAGTTGCGATGGGCGCGGCCGCCATGAACGAACAAAAGGCCGCGCCGGCCGATCTCGCCCCAGGCCGAATAACAAATGCGCGCGCCCTTCACCTCGACTGCACCCTCTTCGCTTGGCGTCTCCACTGCACGGAGGAACCATTCGGGCGCCGGCGGTTTCTCGCCTTTGAGGCCGGCGAGCGGACGAATCAGATCAGAGGATTTTTTCGGTTTGGGGTCATCAGGCATTGGCGGGCCTTGCAGGTTCGGCGTCGGTCACCGGCCTCATAGCGCAGATTGCATTCAGTGAAAACGCGGCGCTGCATCTAACGCCGCTCAACCAGGGCCGTCGCATGCATACGCGTTGCGATTGGAGCACGGCGATTCCAAAAGGCTCGGCAGGTTCCCCTCTCCCGCTTGCGGGAGAGAGGTTAGGGGTGAGGGGAGCAGCGCCAGCGTATCGCACAAAGTCCGTTATATGTTGCGATCGGTTCGCCCTCACCCCCGGCTCTTCTCCCTAAAGGGAAAGGGGAGAATTCCTCGCGCTGCGGCCAGCGCAATGCCCGGAATTCTAGGACGGCCCGCCATTTAGTTGGTAAACAAATCATTTATGCAAGGGTTTCCGCCGCCGCGCGGCGTTTCGGAATGAAACGGTTTAAACACATATTTACTCCGCCGGGGCTATGTCGGAGCTCTTCAGATTCATCCCGAGGGGCGCCCGCATGGCTAAAACCATTCTCATTGTCGACGACGATCCCACGCAGCGCCGTTTGATGCGGGCGGTCTGTGAGAAAGCCGGTTATCCGGTGCTTGAGGCCGACAGCGGCGAAAACGGTCTCGCGCTGCTGCAAAGCCCGCAAGGCGCGGACGTCGGCCTTGTTTTGCTCGATCTCAGAATGCCCGGACTCGGCGGCATGGAAATGCTCAGACGCGCGAAGTCGTTCCGTGAAGAGCTTCCCGTCATCGTGCTGACGGCGCAGGGCGGCATCGATACGGTCGTCGAAGCGATGCAGAGCGGCGCGGCCGACTTTTTCGTCAAGCCCGCTTCGCCCGAGCGCATCGTCGTATCCATCAACAACGCGCTCAATATCTCGACGCTGAAGGGCGAGGTTTCGCGATTGAAGCGCCAGCGCGAAGGGTCGATGGGATTCAAGGACCTGATCGGCGACAGCAAGGCGCTGGGTCACGTTATGCGTCTTGGCGAACGCGCCGCGTCGTCGAACATCCCCATACTGATCTCCGGCGAATCCGGCGTAGGCAAGGAGATGGTCGCGCGCGCCATCCAGGGCTCGTCCGAACGCGCCGGCAGGCCGTTCATCATCGTCAATTGCGGCGCGATTCCGGAAAATCTCGTCGAGAGCATTCTGTTCGGCCATGAAAAAGGCTCGTTCACCGGCGCGAGCGCCAAGCATATCGGCAAGTTTCAGGAAGCCGACGGCGGCACCATCTTTCTCGACGAAATCGGCGAGCTTTCCGCCGACATGCAGGTGAAGCTTTTGCGCGCCCTGCAGGAAGGCGAGATCGACCCAATCGGCGCCAAGCGTCCGGTCAAGGTCGACGTGCGCGTGATTTCCGCCACCAATCGCGACCTGGCGGTTGAAGTGGAAAAGGGCGGATTTCGCGAAGACCTATATTACCGTCTCAACGTCTTTCCCATTGAAGTGCCGCCGCTGCGCGAAAGGCCCGAAGATATTCCGGCGCTCATCGACCACTTCATCGCGCGCTATAACGCTGAAGAGCGCCGCGACGTGCGCGGCGTGCGCAATGAAGTGACGGACGTGCTGGTGCGCCAGGCGTGGCCAGGCAATGTGCGCCAGCTCGAAAACGCGATCTTCCGTGCGGTCGTTCTGGCCGAGGACGCTTATCTCGGCGCACAGGACTTTCCCATTTTGCAGGCTGAATTCGAAGCCGCCGGAATCCTGTCAGGCCCGCCGGTGCTCGACGCCGAAGAAGACGAAGACGGCGCGCCGCCTCGGGTCGGGCGCTCGGACGAAGGCGCCGTGCCGATCTTCGACGAAGACGGCGACGTGCGGCCCTTGAGCGAAATCGAAGGCGATCTCATCAAGCTCGCGATCGAGGTTTATAACGGGCGGATGTCGGAAGTGGCGCGCCGTCTCGGCATGGGCCGCTCGACGCTTTACCGCAAGCTGCGCGAACACGGCCTCGAGGTGAAGCGGGCGAGCTAGGCTTCGATTCCCTATGGGATGGGCGTCATATAACGAAGACATCCTTGAGCGCTTGCAAGGTTTGAGAAATTCACTTTCAGACCTAGAGAAAGATTTGGTGGTGAACGTTTATCAAGATTAGATTTGGGCGCACGCCGAAGGGCGCTATCATCCCAAATCTCAAATGCACGTAATTGCTTAGATGAGCTTCTCAACGTCGCAACCGATCCTCAAATAAGAACCGCCGAGAACCTTGCACGAAAGGACTCCGAAATTAAGGAACTTCGTCAAGAACTCGCAGACGTAACTGAGAAGAAGCGCAAGTTCGAAGAATCCATAGAAACAAAGCTAGCTCGTTGTAATGAGAAAGTTCGGTCTTTAACAGACGAAAACCGATCACTCAAAGAACGCAATTCGAACCTTAATGAAGCGCTTTCTGGTGAACGGAAAGGCCGTCTTGAACAAGCGAGACTGATACGCGAGCTTGGCGATTAAATACTGCATTGTGAGTTAAGCCGACCTCAAAAAGGGCCTTGCGTTTCGGCGCATCCAGTCCCATTGCACCCTCACCTCCCCCTTGAGGGCAGGGCTATCGCATATGACCGATGAGCTTTGCGAGGAATGCTTCGTCCCAGCC
>JBHHVZ010000105.1:0-9228 GCA_046756245.1 Parvularculaceae bacterium | reverse complement strand
AGAGAATCACAATTCGCGCCCCGCGTTGAGACTTTTTCAGCAGCCTGCTAGAGCAGTCCCAGCTTGGCGAGCTTGGCGCGCAGCGCCGGCGGCGTCTCGCCGGCGCGGCGCCGGTCAAGGTCGGCAGGCGCGTCTTCGGGCTTTAAATAACGCCAGCCTTGAAAGGCGCGCCGCGGCTGCGCTTCCGTATGGATAAGCGGCGGTTCAAACAGAATGGCGCAGCGCCCTATCCCGTCAGCGCCCGTTACCGGCTCGAATCCGACAATGCGCTGGCGGGCGAGGATGACGCCCTTGATGACCCAGTAGAGCGAGCCGCCATCGAGAAGCTCGTCGACGCGGCGCGGCGTCATCCGCGTGACATGGTCGTGCACTGCGCCGCGCCCGGCGCGCCGGTTGGCCGATACGCGTTTTTCGATCCAGGCGTCGAGATCTTCGACCCTGTCAGCGCCGACGCAAAGCTTGACGAGATGGATCGTCATTCCAACCGAGCTGCATCCAAGAATTATTCGGCGATGCGAAGACGCGCGACCTCGCGCGCACGCTGGCGCTTGAGGTCGTGGCGCGCAGTACGCTTCACGAGAATGTACAGTATGAAATAGCACATGGCCGCGCCGATCGCCGCGAGCCACATGGGCAGATTTTCGAATAGCGTGGTGAAGCGGTCATAGCTCAGGCCCATTGCGTCCGCGAGACCCGGGAACTCCTGCCCGATCAGAAGGACGGCGCCGAGTCCGGTCAGCGCGAACGCCAGCATTCCGGCGAGAATGGCGCCGATGGTCACGCCCATATCGGCGTGTTCTTCGGCCTTGGAGATGATCATCTTAGTGGGATCGCCTGACAGCGCCTGCGTTGCGGCGAAGAGCGCGCGGGCGCGCGCCGCTTTCTCCTCCGGCGACAGGTCTTCAGCTTCTTCCTTGCGCATGGCGTCAAAGTCGACGAGCGGCGTCGCCGTCAGTTCGCGGTCGGAAACAAAATCCGGCTCGCATTCCGGCGCAGGGCAGACATCGGAGGTCGGAACAACAAGCGATGCGTCCGTCGGCATCAGAAACAGCGATTTTTCCGCCGCCCGCCGGCGCACCAACCCGTCAAGCGTAACGAGTTCATTGTTAACGCGCGCTTTGGTCCACATTTCAAAGGCGCGTGCGGCGGCGAGCTTGTCGCCTTCGTTCAGTTTGCGCAGCACCGACGAGCGGCGCCAATTGTTTTCGCCGATATTGAAAATCAGCGAGACCAGCGCGTCATGCTCGTTTTGATTGAGCGGCGCGCGGACAGTATCGGCGAGCAGCTTCTCGATCGGCGTCACATCCTCTTTGAGCAGACGTTCGGCGTCGCCCTCGGTGACGCTCATGCCATGCCGGGCGGTGGCGCTATGGCCATAACCGACAGTCCACTGCTCGCTTGGCGCGTAATGGGCCGACAAGCGAAGGCCCTCATAGCCCTTGATGAGATTTAGACCGGTCTCTCCCGTTTTCATGGCGGCAACCCGATCCCCTCGTCACGCCTACCTTCAACCCGCACTACACCCCTGGAGCGCCCTGCGGTCGCCGCTGGAGAAAGCGTCCGGTAAGCCCCACCTTCGCCAGCGCCACTGGCCAGCGACCGCCCCGACGTCCGGCCGCTTGGACGATTCATTTAGCATGGCCCGCGCGAATTGGGTAGGTGAAAGCCAGATGCGGCGGCTCTTGCGGGGATAACTGTGCCGCCCCGGCACAGATTGCCTGCGGAGCCGTGCGGCGGCGGGAAAACGCCCGGCGGTTGTGCGCCGCAGCTTCAGCGCATGGCCTCGCCTACCGCCTGGCCGCCAGCAATAGCGCCGTTTCCCGCGGCGCGGCGACAGTCTTCCGGCGTTCAGGGCCTTAAGCCCGCCATGGCACGAGAATTGGTTGTTTGCCTTCGGCGGGGGCAGTACGGGCTCGGACCTGTCCCTGCAGTGCGCGTGATTCGGCGCGTCTCGGGCGTGAGCAAGCCGAGCGACCAGGGTGACCCCATGATAGGCAACGGATTTGCGAATATCGTCGCCGCCCTCATAATCGCCGCGGCGATTTTGTGGTCGGGCGGATTCGGCCGCGCGCCAGGGCTGACAGAAGATGAAATGACCCGGCTCTATGCGCGCGCCGTCGGCGATATCCGCAACGACATCGTCGTCAATTGCGGCTGCTGCGACGAAGGCCCCGGGAGGGCCCGGAAGGAGTCTTTTTAGGAGCCCGCCCCGTTCCGAAACGGATCGCCGGTTATGTTCCCGGCCTTCCAACCGAAACGCGGCGGGCGCCTGAGATCCTCAGCGGAGAACATCTTACCGTTCCGGCGCCGCCAGCAGCGCCGGAGCCGCCCGCGTTCCCGCCGGAAAAGCCGGTCATGCTGCCCGGACCGTATTTCGCCGGCCCCCCGCCGATCCTGATCGTGCCGCCGATCCCGCGTCCGCCCGACGACGATGACGGCGACGAAGATGAAGAACCGCCCGTCGACGTGCCCGAGCCGACGACCATCTTCATTTTGCTCCTCGGCGCAGCGGCGCTTTATTTCGGACGCGCCCGCAAGGGGCGCGCCTGACCTTAGACTTACGGTTGACTTCTATCGCTTGCATCGCAACGCGGGCCGGCCTCGCCGCACCCGCGTTGTTTTTTAAAGAAGCACTATTGCGGCAAGGCCGAGAAAGACAAAAAACCCGACAACGTCAGTCACCGTCGTAACAAATACGGCCGACGACACGGCCGGGTCGGCGCCGGCGCGCTGCAGGCCGAGCGGAATGAGAATGCCGGCGAGCCCCGCCGCCAACAGGTTGACGATCATCGCCGCGCCGACAACCAAAGCAAGCTCGATCGATACGGCGCCGTCGCCGCCGGCCGTCCAGTAATACCAAATCCCGGCCAGCGCCCCGAGCAGCACCGCAAAGACCACCCCGTTGGCGCCGCCCACCAGCACTTCCCGCCAGATGATGCGGGCCGCGTTCGAAGGGGTCAGGTCCTTCGTCGCCAGCGAGCGCACGGCGATTGTAAGCGTCTGTGTGCCCGCATTGCCGCCCATGGAAGCGACGATCGGCATAAGGATCGCCAGCGCGACGATCTGGTCGATCGCACCGTCGAACAGCGCAATGACCAGTGAGGCGAGAATCGCTGTCGCCAGATTGACCGCCAGCCATGAAAATCGCGAGCGCACGGTTTCAAGAACCGTATCCGACAGACCGGTGTCGGCTTCGACGCCGGCCAGAGCCAGCATATCTTCGTGCGTTTCCTCATGAACGATTTCGACCACGTCGTCGACGGTGATCATGCCCACAAGCCGTTCTGCGGCGTCCACCACCGGCGCGGAAATCAGATTGTACTGTTCAAAGAGATAGGCGACCTCTTCCTGGTCCATGGAGACGGGAATGCGCTTTACGTCCTTGTCCGTCATGATGTCCTTGATGACGGTCTCGCGCGGCGCTTTCAAAAGCGTCGAAAGCGGCACCGCCCCGACCGGTTTGAAAGTGGGATCGACTACGAAGACTTCGTAGAAACGATCCGGCAAATCATCATGGCTTCTCAGCCGATCGATGATCTGGCCCACTGTCCAATAGGCCGGCGCGGCGAAAACCTCGCGCTGCATGAGGCGGCCGGCGGTGTCTTCCTCGTAATCGAGCGCAGCGCGCAGGGCCAGGCGCTCCGTAACCGGAACTTCGGCGAGAATCTCGGCCTGTTTCGCCTCGTCGAGATCTTCAAGAATGAACGCCGCGTCATCCGTTTCGAGTTCGGCGACCGCCTCGGCGACCTGCCCAGCCTCCATTGCGCCGATCACGTCTTCACGCAGATCAGGATCGAGTTCGGCGAGAACGTCCGGAGCGAGCCTGCCGCCCAACAGCGTGACCAGGCCCGCGAGCTCCTCCTCCCGCACCAGTCCGAGCAAGTCGGCGATGTCGGCCGGGTGGACGTCTTCACACAGCTTCCCGACCGTCTCGGCGTCGGTCTTTTCCACGGCTTCGGAGACGGCGCGCACAAAACCGGGCGTCAGCGTCCGGTCTTCGGCGAACTGCGCTTCGGCTTCCGCAGCCCGTTCCTCAGACGGGCGCAGGGGATCGTCGACGGGGGTCGGTTCGCTCATGATCAACCACTCGCCCTGTCTGGATTTGCGGGGAAGGTTTCGCGCAGTAGCTAGGGCAAGTGGGACGCTTAGGCAAGAAGCGGCGCACGCTAACGGCGAAAATCCACAACGCCGCTGACGATAGTCGCCACAGCGGCGGCCCAAAAGACGAGCGCTACGCCGGTGGTGACGATCATTTTCTTTTTGAGATTCGGCGCCTGGGGCGCACCTGGATCGGCGCCTTTGACCCCGTCGTCCTCGCCTTCCCAGCGGCTGGATACGCCCCAGGGAAGGACGGCGAAGAAGACCAGCCACCAGATAATAACGTATATGACGCCTGCGCCGAACGGATTCATCGTCCGATCCTGTGTATGAGCACCGACACGACCGGACGCTTGCCCCAACTGGAAATCATCCGGTTACGAACGGCCCGCTTGACGGCGACTTTGACGGCTTCGTCGTCAAGCCATTTTTTGGGGCTGATCTGCATGACGGCGTGTTCCGATTCTTCCTCAAGCAGGGGCGCAATGTCCTCGCCGTCTTCGGTTTCCCCCGGCGCGCCGTAAATGGTCGATACGCTCGGCGCAGCGATTTCGCCCTTTCGATTGAAGACGATCGAAACCGCCACATGGCCGCTGAAAGAGAGCTTGCGGCGCTCGCGCACCGGGCTCGCGCCGTCGGGCAGCAACCGCGCGCCGTCGAGATAAAGCCGACCGGCGGGAACCTCGTCAATGATTTCCGGCGCGCCGGGCGCAAGCCGGATAAGGTCGCCATTGCGCGGCGCAATCGCTTCTTCGGCGCCCAGCGTCAACGCGAATTCGGCGTGTTCTTCCAAATGGCGCGCTTCGCCGTGGACCGGCACGGCGATTTTCGGGCGCGCCCATTCATACATCATCCCCAGCTCGTCCCTGCAAGGATGGCCGGAGACATGCACGAATTCATCCATTTCGGTGATTACCGTGACGCCGCGCTCGATCAATTCATTTTGGAGCGAATAGATGTCGCGCTCATTGCCGGGGATGATCTTCGAGGAAAAGATAACCGTGTCGCCTTCGGAAAGCGTAATGTCGGGATGATCGTCGCGGGCGATGCGCGCGAGCGCCGCGCGCGACTCGCCCTGACTGCCCGTGCACAGATAAAGAATATGTTCGCGCGGGAGATAACCCGCCTGATCGGGCTCGACGAATTCAAGCCGTTTGGGCAGCAGGTCGATTTCGCGCGCGACCTCGACAATCCGGATCATCGACCGGCCGAGGAGGCAGACGCTGCGTCCGTTCGCCGCCGCCGCCTCGCAAATCGAAGCAACGCGCGAAACGTTGGAAGCGAACGTGGTCACCGCCACCCTCCCCTTCTGGGCGCCAATCAGTTTGACGAGGGAATCCCTGACGCCGCTCTCCGAACCGGACTCGCCCTCCGACAGCACATTGGTCGAATCGCAGATCATCGCCAGCAGGCCCTCGTCGCCGAGTGCGCGGATAGCGGCTGAATCGGTCTTCGGACCGAGCGCCGGCGTCGGATCGATCTTCCAGTCGCCCGTGTGCAGCGCCACGCCGAGCGGCGTTCTGACAATGACGCCGTTGGGTTCGGGAATGGAATGAGTGAGCGTCACATATTCCAGATCGAACGGTCCCAGCGTCAGATGTGCGCCGCAGTCGATGATATTAAGATCGGCGTCGTCAATTCCCTGTTCGACGAGCTTTCTGCGCACGAGCGCGGCGGTGAATGCAGTGGCGTAAATCGGGCATCCGAGCTGCGGCGCCAGCAGCGCCACAGCGCCGATATGATCTTCATGGCCATGGGTGAGCAGCAGTCCCAGCAGCCGGTCGCGTTCTTCCAGGATATAGCCGGGATCGGGGCAAATCAGATCGACGCCGGGCGTGCGCGCGTCGCCAAACAGCACGCCACAATCGATCATGATCCAGTCGCGTGAATCGGGCGGACCGAATCCATACAGATTCATGTTCATGCCGATCTCGCCGGATCCGCCCAACGGCAGAAAAACGAATTCGTTTTTCGCCATCAGCTTGCGGTCTGTTTGTTTTCGAGACGCTTGCGGATCTCCAGCAGGCCGCGAATGGTGAGTTCAGGATCGAAAACGTCGATGGCGTCGGTTGCGCCTTCAAATAGCGAGGCGACGCCGCCGGTGGCCACCACTTTCATCGGATCGCCGTATTCTTTTTTGACGCCGGCGATAAGAAATTCAATCAACCCCACATAACCCCAGAAAACGCCCGATTGCATGGCCGAAACCGTGTCGCGGCCGATCACCGCATCCGGACGTTCGATGGCGATGCGCGGCAGGCGCGCCGCCGCATCGTGCAGCGCCTGCACCGAGAGGTTGACGCCCGGCGCGATCACGCCGCCTTCGAACCCGCCGTCTGCGCCGATCACATCAAACGTAGTCGCCGTGCCTGAGTCGACCACGATCAATGGTCCGCCATAGGCCGAAAACGCGCCAACCGCGTTCACCAGCCTGTCGGCGCCGGCTTCGGATGGTTTCAAAATCCGCACTTCGACGCCGGGGATGTTTGACTCGGTGACAACGAAAGGTTCGGCGTTGAAATAGCGTCGCGAGAGGTTGCGCAGGTGAAACAGCGACTGCGGCACCACCGTTGAGATAATACAGGCGTTAATGTCTTCGAGCTTGTGATTGGCCATCGCCATCAGTTGCGACAGCCACACGGCGTATTCGTCGGCCGTGCGCGTCGTCGAAGTGGCGGCGCGCCACTGCCCGGCCGGCGCTTCGCCGTTGTAAAGCGCAAACACCGAATTCGTATTACCGACGTCAATCGCTAAGAGCATCGCCTAACCTTTTATCTGCGCCCGCCGCCGGGGCGCGCGCCTGACTTACTCCATGGACTTAGCATAGCCCAGATCGCCCCGTCAGGCGCGCCGGCGGGTGAAAAACACCTCGCCCGCCGCGACGACCCGCCGGCTGTCCGCCGTCTTGAGAACCATTCCGCCATCGGCGTCGATATCTTCGAAGACGCCCTCGATCTCGTTTCCCGGAAGCCGCACGAGGATCCGCTCTCCCTGACCCGCCGCCCGTTCGAGCCAGGCGGCGCGCGCCGGCGCAAATCCCTCTTTCATCCAGATATCGCGCCAGGCCGCGAATTTGGCGTCGAGAATTTCAACGAGCGCGCGCGGCTTGGGCGGCGCGCCGCCCGCCAGCGCGTCGATCAGCCGGGCGGTTTTGTAGGCCGCATCGGCCGGTTTGGAAACAACATTGAGCCCGATCCCGAGCGCAATCATGCGCCCCGATGGAACGTCAAGAAGCTCGGGCAGGATTCCGGCAATCTTGCCGCCGTCGAGCAGTACGTCATTCGGCCATTTGAGCGACAGGGGCGCGCGCGGCGCAAAGGCGCGAATCGTCTCGGCGACAGCGAGCGCGGCGACAAAAGACAGTTGCCCGGCTTCCGCCAGCTTCCGCCCAGGCTCCAGCAATAGGGTCGCCGCCAGATCGCCTTCGGCCTGCGTCCAAGCGCGCGCGCGTCGTCCATAGCCGGCGGTCTGGCGCAGCGCCACGATCCAGAGCGGCGCGCGCGCGCCGGTTTTGGCGCGCCGTCGGGCTTCCGAATTTGTTGAATCGAGATCCTCGAAGACCTCTATGGCGGCGCCGGAGGAAAGCCGTTTGGGCACGGATCAGAAGAGCGTCGCGGCGGCCTGTCGCGCAGCGTTCGCCAGCGGGCCAATGAACACCGTCAGGATCGGGAACATCAAAAGCGCCGAACTGGCCGCCGTAAAGCTCAGGGCCGGGCCGACGTCGCGCTCGAAAGCCGGCGCCGGCTCGTCGAACCAGATGATCCAAACCACCCTCAGATAATAGAACGCGCCGATAACGCTCGTGACCGCGCCGACGACCGCAAGCCAGATCAGATCGGCGTCGACCGCGGCGAAGAAGACATACCACTTGCCGAAAAAGCCGGCGAGCGGCGGCACGCCGGCCAACGAAAACAAGAGTACGGTAAAGGCGAGCGCCAGCGGCGCGTTCGTTTTCGACAGTCCCGAAAGATCGGCGATCGCTTCGGTCATGCCGCCGCGCCGCCGCATCATCAAAATGCAGGCGAAGGTTCCCAGCGTCATCGCCACATAAATCGCCATATAGATCAACACCGAGCTGACGCCCTCCGGCGTGCCCGCGGCGATCCCGATCAGCGCATAGCCCATATGTCCGATCGAGGAATAGGCCATCAGTCGCTTGATGTTGGTCTGAACGATGGCGGAGAACGCGCCGACCGTCATTGAAGCGACCGAAATGATGGCGATGATCGGACGCCACTGATCAATGACGTCGGGAAATGACGTAATCAGAACCCGAGCGAACAGCGCCATCGCCGCAAGCTTCGGGGCGGCGGCGAAAAACGCCGTCACCGGCGTCGGCGCGCCTTCGTAAACATCCGGCGTCCACATGTGGAACGGCGCGGCGGAAACCTTGAAGGCGAGCCCGGCGATCAGAAAGACGATCCCGAATACGAGCCCTATATTGGTTTCGCCGCCGCTTGCAGCGACGCGCGCAATAGTGTCGAACTGCGTAGAGCCGGTGAAGCCGTAAATCAGCGATGCGCCGTAAAGCAAAAGCCCTGACGACAACGCGCCGAGCACGAAATATTTAAGCCCCGCCTCGGTCGACCGCCGGCTGTCTCGGTTGAACGATGCGAGGATGTAAAGCGCCAGACTCTGGGTTTCGACGCCCATGTAAAGCGCGATGAGATCGGTGGCGCTCACCATCACCGACATGCCGAATGCGGCCAGCAGAATGAGCACCGGATATTCGAAGCGGTTCAACTGTTCGCCGGTCAGGAAACGGTCGGACATCAGGATGGCGAAGGCGGCGGCGGCGAATATTACGACCCGCGAAAAGATTGCGAAATCGTCGATCCGGAAAGCGCCGTCGAACAGCGATTGCGTCGATGCGCCCGGCATGGTTTCCGCCAGCACCAGCACGGCGAGCAGCAAGGCCACGGCCGCCAGCGAAATATGGCGCGCATAACGGTCGCCCAGATAAACGCCGACGATCAAGAGCGCCATCGCCCCGACGGCGAGCGTCAGTTCGGGATAGACATAGGTAAGCGTCTCCAGCACGCCCATCAGGCCCCTCCCGCCGCCGCGGCCAGCGCCGCGTCATAATGTTCGATGAGCGCATCGACGGCCGGGCTGAACACCGAAAGCGCC
>JBHHVZ010000104.1:0-9325 GCA_046756245.1 Parvularculaceae bacterium | reverse complement strand
GCAGCTTGGCTGCGAAATCGAAGCGAACAGACCGCTAGCGCAACGTCTTGCCAATCTTAACCGCTGTGCTCAGTTCCCAGGTGGGACGCCAGGCGGCGACGGCGGCGGACGACGAGCTGAAGATAGGAACGTGTTATGAAGCGTGGGCGCAATCAACGCCGCCGCCAGGGCATGAACATCAATCGCGCGCTCGACTCGAATGGGCCGGAAGTGCGCATTCGGGGCACCGCCAACCAGATCTACGACAAATATCTCGCGCTGGCGCGCGACGCCTCGTCGGCAGGCGATCGCATCAAGGCTGAAAACTACCTTCAGCACGCAGAACACTACTTTCGGCTGATCCGTGCAGCGCAACCGCCTCAACAGACTCAGCCCGAAGCCGCGAATGGCGGCGGCGATCAGCCGGCTGTGGAGGGTGGCGACGACCGCGACAAGAAACGCGCCGATCGCGAATCCCGCCATAATAACGTGGCGGACAAAGCCGCGTCGGAGAGCGTGGAAAAGGACGCGGATGCGAGCGTGGAAAACGGCGAAGACAAGGATCGCCGCCGCGGCCGCCGACGCCGTCCGCGTCGAGCGACGGGAAGCGAGGATGAAGCAAAGCCCGCCGAGACCGACTCCGGCGACGCCGATCAGGCCAAAAGCGAGACCGAAGCGGAAGCCGCCGCGTCCTGAATATCCGGCAATCCTTTACGATACGCGCAAGCACACCACCTGCGCCTCGTGGCGGTAGACTAACGACCCGAGCGTCCGGCTGCGTTCATTATTAACGCGAAATTGCAGCGATTCGGACTAATCTGCGGTCTGGAAAGCCTTGAGATCGCGCGCATTCTTCCCATCTATCTCTGAGACGCGCCGCCGCCAGCCGGGGCGCGAAAACTTGTGACGCTCAGGAGAGGTCAGAAGAATGCAGTTTGAAAACTACACGGATCGCGCCCGCGGTCTCGTTCAGGCGGCGCAAGGGATCGCGCTGCGCGAAAACCATCAGCAATTCACGCCCGAACATTTATTGAAAGCGCTGCTGGACGATCAGGAAGGGCTTGCGGCCAATCTTATCCGCGCCGCCGGCGGCCGGCCTGAAGCCGCGCTTGCTGCGACGAACGAGGCGCTTGCAAAGCTGCCGAAAGTCGAGGGCGCGTCCGGACAGATATACCTCGCGCCGCCGACCGCGAAAGTCTTCGCGGCGGCTGAAGAGCTTGCAAAAAAAGCCAAGGATTCTTTTGTCTCGATCGAGCGCATTCTGACCGCGCTGGCGATCGAACCCGACTCCAAAGCCGGTCAGATTCTAAAAGACTCCGGCGCGACGCCCGGCAAGCTCAACGAAGCGATCAACGATATGCGCAAGGGCCGCACCGCCGACACGGCTTCAGCCGAACAGGGTTATGACGCCTTGAAGCGTTACGCCCGCGACCTCACTGAAGCCGCGCGCGAAGGCAAGCTCGATCCGGTCATCGGCCGCGACGAGGAAATCCGCCGCGCCATGCAGGTGCTCTCGCGCCGCACCAAGAACAATCCGGTGCTGATCGGCGAGCCCGGCGTCGGCAAGACGGCGATCGCCGAAGGATTGGCGCTGAGGATCGTTGACGGCGACGTCCCCGAAAGCCTCAAGGACAAGAGCTTGCTTGCGCTCGATATGGGCGCGCTCATCGCCGGGGCCAAATATCGCGGCGAGTTTGAAGAACGCCTGAAGGCGGTGCTTCAGGAGATTACCAGCGCCGAAGGCCGGATCATCGTTTTCATCGACGAAATGCATACGCTCGTGGGCGCCGGCAAGGCGGACGGCGCGATGGACGCCTCGAACCTCTTGAAGCCGGCGCTGGCGCGCGGCGAGCTGCACTGCATCGGCGCGACGACGCTTGATGAATACCGCAAGCATGTGGAGAAAGACGCAGCTCTTGCGCGCCGCTTTCAGGCGGTTTTTATCGATGAGCCGACGGTCGAGGATACGGTTTCGATCCTGCGCGGCCTCAAGGAAAAATACGAACTCCACCATGGGGTCCGGATTTCCGACAGCGCCATCGTCGCCGCCGCGACGCTATCACACCGTTACATCACCGACCGTTTTCTTCCCGACAAGGCGATCGACCTTGTCGACGAAGCAGCGTCGCGCCTAAGAATGGAAGTCGATTCGAAACCTGAAGAGCTCGACGAACTCGACCGGCGCATCATTCAGATGAAGATCGAACGGGAGGCGTTGAAAAAGGAAGAAGACGCCGCATCGAAAGATCGTCTCGAGAAACTCGAACAGGAACTCGCCGGGCTTGAGGAAAAATCAAACGAACTCACCGCGCGCTGGAAAGCCGAGCAGGAAAGCCTTGCGTCGGCGACGAAGCTGAAAGAAGAGCTCGACCGGGCGCGACAGGCGCTCGCCGAGGCTGAACGCCGCGGCGATCTTGCTCGCGCCTCCGAGCTGAAATACGGCGCAATCCCGGCGCTTGAGAAAAATCTCTCTGAAGCGGAAGCCGCGGGCGAGCGCGATACGCTCGTTCAGGAGATCGTCGACGCCGAAAACATCGCTTCGGTCGTGTCGCGCTGGACCGGCGTGCCCGTCGACAAGATGCTCGAAGGCGAGCGCGAAAAACTTCTGCGCATGGAAGAAAGCCTCGGCCGGCGCGTCGTCGGACAAAAGGAAGCGGTGGAGGCCGTGTCGTCTGCAGTGCGGCGGGCCCGCGCCGGGTTGAAAGACCCGAACCGGCCGATGGGTTCGTTCCTGTTTCTCGGGCCGACGGGCGTCGGCAAGACCGAGCTTACGAAAGCGCTTGCGGGTTTTTTGTTCGACGATGATGCGGCGATCGCGCGCATCGACATGTCGGAATTCATGGAAAAGCATTCGGTCGCGCGCCTGATCGGCGCGCCGCCGGGCTATGTCGGCTATGAAGAAGGCGGCGTTCTGACCGAACGCGTGCGCCGCCGGCCCTATCAGGTCGTTCTTTTCGACGAAATCGAAAAAGCGCACCCGGATGTTTTCAACGTGCTCCTGCAGGTGCTCGACGACGGCAGGCTCACCGACGGGCAAGGCCGCACGGTCGACTTCAAGAATACGCTCATCATCATGACGTCGAACCTGGGCGCAGAGCATCTCGCCGCCCAGCCTGAGGGGCAGGACTCCGAGGCGGTGCGTCCGCAGGTGATGGCGGCGGTGCAGGCGAAGTTCCGCCCTGAGTTCCTGAACCGGCTCGACGAGATTATCCTGTTCCACCGTCTGACGCGGGCGCATATGGACGCCATTGTCGATATTCAGATCGAGCGGCTCGCTGCGCTTCTAGCCGACCGCAAGCTGACGGTCGATCTCGATGACGCGGCGCGGCGCTGGCTCGGCGACGCCGGTTACGATCCGGTTTATGGGGCGCGGCCACTGAAGCGCGTCATCCAGAAAGCGCTGCAGGATCCGCTCGCCGAGCTTATCCTCGCCGGCAAGATTTCCGACGGCGAAACGCTCGAGATTTCCGCGCGCGACGACGGCCTCACCGTCAACGGCGAGCCGGCCGGCGGGCGCGAGACGTTCACGCTCACGGGCGGCGACGAACCCCGGGCCGCCCCGCCCGGCGCGGTGCTGAATTAACGGAAGGGTCCCACATGAGCGACAAATCCGGCTGGACGCCCGACAAGGAGAAAGCGCTGAAAAGTCTTATCCGCGCGACCATCGAGGCTGCAGGCCCGATCGACCCGGCCGCTATCCCGCATCTGGTGAAAGAAAAGCTGCGCGGCCAGGCGACCGGCGATCTCGACGTCGAGGCTTATGCGCGCGAAGTCCTGAAAGAGATGCGCAGCGTACAGGGGGAATAAGCTCTGTTGAGATTCAGCTTTTCACTGTCATTTCGGGGCGCTGCGAAGTAGCGAACCCGGAATCCACTCCTGAGCATCGCTGCTTGCGCCGGCGTCCACGCCGATCGCGAGGACGGACTCAGGCATGGATTCCGGGTCCGGCCTAAAGGCCGTCCCGGAATGACAATCTGCGGCATTGACATTCAATAAGTTCTAGAGCGCATTCCGAAAAGTGGGAACCGGTTTTCGGATAAAATGCGCGACAAAACAAAAACCTAGAGCATGTTCTCCGACTCGCATTTCGGAGAACATGCTCTAGACAGCCGCGTAAATCAGAAACACGCCGCCGGCTATCGAAACCGGCGCGAGCAATCTCACAATCGATGCGGTCAGATTTTCAGCCCACCACACGGCGTAGCGCGCATGCCATGGGCGCGGAACGAAATAGAGAATTCCCGATGTTGCAACGACGAACCAACCGACAATGCGGAATATTTCCGGAAAGCGGGAAAACTCAGCATAAAGCGCAAGCGCCAGCCCGGCGATCAGACGCAGAGTGAGTTCGGCGTAATTGATGACATTCGTACTCGCGGCCTTGCCGAGACAGCGCAGCGCCGTCTGCGGTTTCGCCGCCATCAACACGCCGACGACGATCAGCCACAAGCCGAAAAGAATAACGAGAAGCTGCCCTACGGCGTTCGTCATCCGCTTTCTCTTCCCAATAGTCGCCGCAGTGGCGGGCAGGGCCGTTTCTTCGATAGCCTAAACTCGACCCGTTACATCGATTTACCTGAAAACACCGTCGCCTTGATCGGCATCGAGGTCGGCTCATCGCCCCATATACCGCGACAGCGCGCTTCGAAGGAACGCATGACCTCTTCGGGGTCAGTATTCTCGCGGGCGAGGATTTCGCCGATCAGCGGATTGCCGAACACGATGCCGCGCGCAAAGGATTCCCAGGAGTTCACCGGCGTCTGAATATCGACTGGATCAAACTCAATGTTTTCGAACCCGGCGGCTTTGATGTCGGCGACGACGACATCGGGGTCGGGATAGGAAAACGGCACGCGATAAAACGTCGGGGGGTTGTCGGAAAAGAACTCCGCTGTGATGTCGAAAGCGATGTTCGAGAATGGATTATCGTCCATCGATTTCCAGACATTGAAAAGATAGGTCCCGCCGGGACGGAGCACGCGAAGGGCTTCTCGAAACGCGCCCACTTTGTCGGGAAAAAACATGACGCCGAACTGACAGACGATCAGATCGAAATGATTGTTTGGAAAATCGAGTTGCATGGCGTCCGCCGGTGTGAACTCAGCCATTTCGTCGTCGCGGAATTTCGACCGGGCGATTTCGAGCATCGGTTCATTGAGGTCGGTGACAATAAGTTCGACGTCAGACGCGAGCACGTTGCGCAGCTTGCGACTTAGGATGCCGGTGCCGGCTGCAAGCTCGAGCACCCGCGACGCATTGATCTCTGCGGCCCTGCGGGCGATGTCGCGCGCAAAGTCTTCGAAAATAACCGGCCCTAGCCCCTGATCGTAATGGATTGGAATGTCGCCCACGAACTGGGCGGCGTTGTCGCTCATGTTTCGTCTCCCCCTGGCGTCGCAATTAGCGATTATTGCACCGAAAGCTATTTATGGCGCGCTCCGCACAGCGCGGCGAACCCGCGTCCGGTCAGACCGGAACGCACGCGCCAGACAAACACAAATTATGATTGGCGGCAACCTGAACCGGCTGCTCAGAGCGAACTGCCGACCGCGTTTTCTTTCGCGAGAAGTTGTTGCGTTTTGTCCGTGTGCGGCACGCGCATGGCGTCGATTTCGTCGCGGACCTCCGCGAAAGAGGCGAGCTCGGCGCCCTTGAGCGTGCGGCCGGTGGCCATCTTCAACCGTTGCGGATTGACCGCCCGGCCTTTCAGATGAACTTCGTAATGAAGATGCGGGCCTGTGGAGCGCCCCGTGGTTCCGACATAGCCGATGATCTGGCCCTGCTCGACGCGCCGGCCCGAACGAATGCCGCGCCTGAACGCCTTCAGATGCGCATAAGCCGTCTTGTAGCCGTTGGCGTGGCGGATGCGGATATAGTTGCCGAAACTGCCATAGCGGTTGGCGCGCTCGACGACGCCGTCGCCGGCGGCCTTGATCGGCGTCCCGCGCGGCGCGGCGAAGTCGACGCCTTTGTGGGCCCGCGCATAACCGAGGATGGGATGCCGGCGCGTGCCGAACCGCGACGAAAGCCGGGCGCCGTCAATCGGCGTTTTCATTAGAAGCCTCTTGGCGCTTTGTCCCGCCGCGTCGTAATATTCAACCCTAACGCGCGCGCCGGGCGAGGCGAAACGATAATAGCTCTTTTCTTTTGTCCGTCCCCGCCATTTCAGCCGCGCGAAAAGAATGTCGCCGACTTCGGCGAGCTTGCCTGCGTCGTCGTAGCGGGCTTCGAAAATCGCTTCGAATTCGTCGCCGCCGAAAATTTCACGCTGAAAGTCGATGTCATAGGCGAAGATATTGGCGAGCGCGGCGATAATCTCATCGGGCGCGCCGACATTTTTCGCCGAAAGATAAAGACTGCCGTCGATCCGTCCTGAAAAGGCGAGGCGGCGCGCAGTCAGCGGAACGGTTGACTTCTTGGCTGAAAAGCCGCCATCACGATCTCGTTTTAGGAACACGCGGTTTTCAGCGTCCGAACGGAATTCGAGCGCCAGGAGACGCGCTTCCGGTTCGTCGCCCGCGGCGGCGAGCTGGAATAGCGTCTGATTAGGAACGGTCGTCGTCAGCCGAAATTCCTGCCCGGGAATTAGCGCTCGTAGATTAATGTATTTGCCGAACGCGTAAGCCGCCTGATTGCGGTCGCTCGCGTTGACGCCGGCGCGTTTGAGCGCATCGACGAATGTCTCGCCGCGTTTCAGCGTCACTGTCAGCTCGGACGGGCCGCGATCAAGGTCGCCGCTGAGCGCGACGGCGAGCGGTCCGCGCCGTTCCTTTCGGCGCGCGACATCGCTGGCGAAGAAAAACGGCGGCGCGCGGTCGTCGGGCCCGGCCAGGAAACGCTCGCCGAGGATGATCGCCCGCGGCGTTTTGAGCGCCCGTTCCCGTTTGGCCGCCATGCGGGCCGGATTAAGCCTCGGAACGTAGTCTTCGAAGGAAATCGGTTCGGGTTCGGCCGGCGGGGGCGTTGCGCCGACGAGGCGCGTCGCCGTCCGGTCCGGCTTCATCGCCAGAGCCGCCGGTTCAAGCCGCTCCTCGACAACGCGCGCCAGCGCAACCGGCGCGGTCTCCGCCGCCGTTGATTTCACAGGAATCGGCCTATTCGAAGGCGCGGGACGCGGATCGGTTGCGATGGAAAGCGCCAGAAAGCCCGCGCCGACCGCCATCACCAAAATGGAGACGGCGACGGCCGCAGGGCCGCGCTCATAACGCGCCGCCTCCGCGGAAAGCGGGGAATCGGAGCGGAAAGTGGTGTCGCTTCTATCCATAACGCTTGGGCGATGACGCCGCCGCCCCCCATGATTCGGCCGCCAATGTGTGTTTGTGCGCTCCTGGTGTCAAATACGGCCCCCCAGGCGGGATCGTGCAAGCGCCTCGCCAAGGCGCACGTTTTTTTGCATGCTGGAGACGCTGGCGGGTGCTGCGGCGGATTGTGGCCCGAGGGGCTTAAACAAACGCTGACGGCGCGCCGCCGAATTGAATCTTGGGCGAAGGACTTGTCTCTCCCATGCGTGCAGCCGGGCGTATCATATTGGGACTCGCGCTTGTGATGGCGATCGCAGCGGCGGGGCTGTATCTGCTGCGTGGGCCGGCGGCGGGCTTCGTAATACGCGCAGCGCTGGAACGCGCCGGGGTGGAGAACCCGCGCCTTCGGGTCAAGGCGGTCTCATTGCGCCGGCTGCGCCTGGCGAATGTGGCGGCGGGCGACAATCCGACGGCGCCGGATGTTTCGCTGGAGCGGGTCGAAGCGGACTTCGACTGGCGCGCGCTCATCCGCGACCGCCGCGTCGAAAGCATTCGGATCGGGCCCGGAAGCGTAAAGGCGCGCATTGGCGAAAACGGCGCGGTTGAATTCGCCGGTCTCAGCTTTGCAGGCGGGGAAGGCGGCGCCGGCGGGCGCGGCGAGCCGCCTTTGGGCGCCGTTGCGATCAACGTGCTCGACCTGGCGCTTGAATCGCCCCGCGGAAACGTAACCGGCAGCTTGTCCGGCGCGCTCGACATGGGCGACGGCGGCGAATTTTCCATCCGTCTTGATACGGAGCGTTACGGCGACGAGGCGCTGGCGATTGAAGACGCCGCGATTGAGTTGGATCTCCGCCTAGATTCTGACGGCGGATTGAGTGCGGAAGGCGCATTGACGGGCGATCTCGCGGCGTCCGGCGGCGCGGTGCGCGGCTTTGCGGCGACGGTGAAAACGCGCGGCGCGTCCTGGCGCGGCGTGTTTGGCGAGGCTGCGGGATTCCGCGGCGAGGCGATTGTCGATATTCGCTCGGCCGGACTGACGACAAACGAATCGCCGGCGCTGGCCGGCCTTTCCGAAAGCAAAGCCGGCGTTATCCCCGGCGGGCCGGTCTCAGTCCTTGCAGTCGTCGGGCGCGTGCGGGCGACTTATGAAGACGGCCGGCTGGCGCTTTACGGCGCCGATGACGCGCCGTTGCGCATCACAGCGGACAATGGCGGCGAGCTGGCGCTGAGGCCGCTCGACGGCGGGCCGCTTTATGCGCAGGAAAATGCGCAGGCGAAAGCAGCGTTCGGCATGCGTCTGACAGGCGCCGGCGTTGCGGCGACGGCCCGCTTTGTCGCCGAAACGTCCGAAGACGGCGTATTGCATTTTGACGCGGACGCCGCCGTCAATGACTATCAGTCCGCCGTCGCCGCGCTCGGCCGGACCGAATTCATCGCAAGCGGAACGGCGTCGGCGAAAACAGTCGAAGCCGACGTGGCGTTGCAATCGACGGTGCTGCGCGCCGCTGTCGGAGACTTCGACGTCAGCAACGCAATTGTCGACGCGCCTTTCCATGTGACGGCCGATATTGCGGCCAAACGCGTCGTTCTCGACGTCGCCGCGGATAATTGCGTCCGCCTTGACCGCGCCCGGTTCGTCTTCAGCGCGCAAAAGGCGCGCGCCGATCTTGATGATGCGCAGCTTTGTCCGGCCGCAAGGCCGCTCGTCATATTCGATATGTCCGGTTCGCCGCGCGCCCGTCTGGCCGGCGTCCTGACCGCCGCCGCCATGCGGTATCGGCTGGGGCAAACCGTGCTCGAAGGCGCGCCGCCGCTGATTGACTTCGCCGCCATTTATACATCCGACGCCAGCAATCTCGCCGGCGACGAAGACCCAATTCTTCTTTTCGATGAAGCGGATCCGCTGTTCGGCAAGCGCAGCGAGGTCAGGGACGCCCGCGACCGATACGCTAACAGCGAGACGAGCTATACCGTTGTGAAAGGCCGTCTCAACGGCGGCCGGATCATTGTCAACGATGTTCTCTCGCTGGCGAACATGAACGGCGCGTTTGAAACGGCGCTGGGCGGCGGCGGGCTCGCCGCGGAAAGTCGTCTTCAATCCGTGC
>JBHHVZ010000103.1:0-9463 GCA_046756245.1 Parvularculaceae bacterium | reverse complement strand
TTTAGTCTTATGCCGCGCTGCAAGCTCATCCTCGAATATGACGGCGGCCCGTTTGTCGGCTGGCAGCGGCAGGAGAACGGACCGTCGGTTCAGGCCGCGCTAGAGGCGGCCGCTGAAGCGCTCTGCGGCGAGAAAGTCACAGCCCACGCCGCCGGCCGCACGGACGCCGGCGTGCATGCGATCGCCATGGCCGCGCACATGGACCTGCCGAAAGATTACCCGGCGAATGTGGTGCGCGACGCTTTGAACCAGCATCTGAAGCCGGCCCCGGTCGCCGTGCTGTCGGCGAAGACGGTTTCGGACGACTTTCACGCGCGGTTTTCCTGCGTCGCCCGGCATTATCGCTATCGGATCGTCAATCGCCGACCGCCGCTGGCGCTCGAAAAGGGACGCGCCTGGCGGCTCGCCCGCCCGCTCGACGCCGACGCCATGCACGAAGCCGCGCAGGCGTTTGTCGGCAAGCACGATTTTTCGACCTTTCGCGATGCGCAATGCCAGGCCGCGTCGCCAGTGAAAACCCTGAGCGCCCTATCCGTCACACGCGCCGGCGAGGAAGTCGTCATTGAATGTTCGGCGCCGTCGTTTCTGCACAGTCAGGTGCGCGCGATTGTTGGTTCGCTCGCGCAAGTGGGGCTCGGGCGGTGGGAGCCAATCAGAATCAGGGAGGCGCTCGAAGCGTGCGATCGTTCGGCATGCGGACCGACGGCGCCCGCGTGCGGGCTTTACTTTCTTCGGGCCGACTATGAGAACGCTTGATAGACGAACAGCGCAAACCCGTTGATCGCTGAATTGACGATGACGCCGACCAGCGTCAGCAAAACAATCGTTGCGATCGTCATGCCTATATTAAGCGGCAACGCGCGCCGCAATACCCCCGCCAGAATAGCGATAGCGAAGGCGACCGCCGGCATATAGAGCGCAGCGGCGAGACTTGTGGACGCCGTCAGTCCCATCGCCGTCACCGGCGCTGTCAGGACAGCAATTGCGTAAATCTGCGACCAATTGTATCCGACAATCAGCGCAGCGACATTTTTGTGAGCGCTAAGCGCGCGGGCGATCATAACGAGCGCAAACAGGCTTATTCCCCAGTCGACAAAAAGACCGACAAGTTCGGCCGCCATAATCAAAAGAAACGGCGCCTCAAGAAGCGGCGGTTCCGGAAAGTCGGAAATCCTGTCCGCCGCCCGTCTTAGCGAAGCGAAGGACAGAACCGAAAACGGCGCCGCCGCCGCAAGCGCCCAGAACGAGCGGAACACCCCGTCGACGGACCGGTCGAGAGTCTCTTCCCAGCCGGACATATCCCAGGCCATGCGCCAGGCGCCGGCGAGATTGCGGGCGGCGTAGTCGAGACCGGTCATGACGCGCCCCCGAAAGCCGTAAAATAACGTTCCAGCACGCCCTGATAGATATCGGCGAGCGCCTGGATGTCGGCTACAGCGGCGTGTTCGTCGATTTGATGGATGGTCGCGCTGACCAGGCCGAACTCGACCACCGGCGCGTAATCCTTGATGAACCGCGCATCGGACGTGCCGCCGGATGTGGAAAATTCCGGCGTTCGTCCCGTGCGCGCCTTAACCGCATCGGCGACAAGGTTCAGGAACCTGTCGTCCGTCGTCAGAAAAGCTTCGCCGGAAAGGACGGTCTTCAGCGTGTAGCGCACGCCAAGCTGTTCGGCGAGCGCGTCGAGTTTGTCCGTAAGCCAGGCGTCGAGCGTCGCGCCGTTCCAGTTCGGATTGAAACGCACATTGAAGCGCGCCGTGGCGCGGGCCGGAATGACGTTATGGGCGGGGTTGCCGATGTGAATATCCGTCACCTGAATGCTTGACGGCTGGAATCGCGCATAGCCGTCATCGAGCGGCGTTTCGCTTAAGACCAGCAGCTTGCGCATGAGCGCGGGGATCGGATTCTGCGCGGCGTCGGGATAAGCCACATGCCCCTGCCTGCCTTCGACGGTCAGCCAGCAATTAAGGCTGCCGCGCCGGCCGGCCTTGACCATGTCGCCCATTGCGACCGGGTTGGTCGGCTCGCCGACCAGGCAATGGTCGATGGTGTCGCCCTCGTCGCGCAACCAGGCGAGCATTTTACGCGTGCCGTTAATCGCGGGGCCTTCTTCGTCGCCGGTAATCAGCAGGCTTAAGGAACCCTTGACCGCGCCTGCGGAAATGGCGCGTTCGGCGGCGGCGGCGAATGCGGCGAGCGCGCCTTTCATGTCGGCCGCGCCGCGCCCCCAGAGGCTGCCGTCTCGCACGATCCCCTCAAACGGCGGCGCCGACCAGTCAGCCTCATCGCCCGCCGGCACGGTGTCCGCATGGCCGGCGTAGCAAAAATGCGGCCGGCCCTCGCCAAACCGGGCGAAGAGATTGTCCACCGGCGCTTCGCCGTCGCCCTCGAAACGCAGCCGCGTGCAGGCGAATCCGATTGCGGCGAACGCGTCCTCAAGCGCATCAAGCGCGCGCGCATCGGCCGGGGTGACCGACGGATGACGGATGAGCGCGCGCGCAAGCTCGACGGGATCGATCTCTGACATGGCGGCTTGGTAGACTAGCGGCGGCGCCCTAACAAGAAGCTTCCTCGTAAGGGAGTATTCGTCCCATGCCTAAAATCGACATCGCAAATACGCCTGTACGCTCGGGAACGATCTATCCCGGCGATTATGCGCGCATTGTCGAAGACCGCGCCAAGCAGCGGCTCGGCGACGCCGGCGGCCTCGACCAGTTCGGCGTCAACCTGACCCGGCTGCGTCCCGGCGCCGCCTCAGCCCACCGTCACTGGCATGAGGCGGAAGACGAGTTCATTTACGTGCTCGAGGGCGAAGTCATGCTGATCGAGGACGACGGCGAAACGGTCCTGCGCGAGGGCGACGCGGCGGCGTTCAAGGCGAGCGTCGCAAACGGCCACCATCTCGTGAACCAGTCAGGCAAGGACGCCGTCATTCTGGAAGCGGGAACGCGCGCGATGAACGAACCCTGCCGTTACACCGATCCTGACGTCGATATGGTGATGGCCAAGAAAGACGGCCAATGGCTTCCCCCTCGCCGCGAAAACGGCGAGTCGCTCTAGCGCCGTCAATCCCGCAGCAATTCGTTGACGGAGGTTTTGGCGCGGGTCTTTTCATCGACCCGCTTGACGATGACCGCGCAATAAAGATTGGGTCCGCCTTTTTCGGACGGCAATGTTCCCGGAACGATCACCGAATAGGGCGGAATTTCGCCGTAAAGAATGTCTCCGGTTTCACGATCGACAATCTTGGTCGATGCGGTGACGTAAACGCCCATGGAAAGCACCGCGCCTTCACGCACAATCACGCCTTCAACGACTTCCGACCGCGCGCCGATGAAACAGTTGTCTTCGATGATGACGGGGTTCGCCTGCAAGGGTTCGAGCACGCCGCCGACGCCCGTCCCTGCTGAGATATGGCAATCGGCGCCCACTTGCGCGCAGGATCCGACGCTCGCCCAGGTGTCGATCATCGTTCCCGCGCCGATATAGGCGCCGATATTGACGAAGCACGGCATCAAGACTGCGTTGGGCGCGATATAGGCGCCGCGCCGCACCGTCGCCGGCGGCACGGCGCGAAAGCCCGCACGTTCGAAATCGGCCGCCGTCCAGCCTTCGAATTTCGACGGAACCTTGTCCCACCAGCCGCCGCCTTCAGGCCCGCCGGAAATGACTGTCGACGGATTGAGGCGGAAAGAAAGCAGCACAGCTTTTTTGAGCCACTGATTGACGGTCCAGTCGCCGCCGTCTGCCTTTTCCGCGACGCGCGCGGCGCCCGAGTCGAGCATCGCCAGCGCGGCGTTGACCGCTTCACGCACTTCGCCGCGCTCAGAGGCGTCTATCCCGGCCCGATTTTCCCAGGCGCGGCCGATGATTTGTTCAAGCTGAGCGGCGTCCGACATAACATTCCTCCGTGAACGGCGCGCAGCATTAGATGCGCGCGGCCGTCTTCACGCGGCTCAGAAAGTCTGTCAAGTCCGCCGTTGCGTGATGCACATGCGCCGCCGACTCGCCGCGTCGCGCCGGGCGCTTGCCGTCCGGCTCGTCGGCCAGCCAGGCTGCATCGGAACAGACAAGCACTGTGGTCATGCCCAGCGCATGCGGCGCTTCCAGGTTGTGCGCGATGTCGTCGAAAATGACAGCGCTGTCGGCGCGAACCGCATGGCGCGCAAGAAAACGCTCATAGGTTTCGCGGTTCGGTTTGGGCGTATATTCAGCCGCCTTGATATCGAACACGCCGTCGAAAAGATGATCAATGCCGATTTTCGCAGTGACATTCGCCGCATGACGCTCTGACGCATTAGTGAGAATCAGCCGCCGGCCGGGAAGGTCGGCGAGCGTTTCCGCAAGCGCCGGATTTTCAACAACCGCATCGAGCTCGATTTCGTGAACATAATCGAGATAAACGTCGGGCGAGACGCCATGCTCGTGCATCAGGCCGGTCATCGAGGCGCCGTAACGAACATAGTAATCGCGTTGCATGCGTCGCGCTTCGTCGAGGGAAATGTGCAGCGTATCCTTGATGAAATCAGCGATTCTGACGTCGATTTGCGCGAACAGACGGCACTCAGCCGGGTAAAGCGTATTGTCGAGATCAAACACCCAGGCGTCTATATGCGTGAGATCCGCCATCAGGTTGTCGGCGTCATTGAGTCGGCGGTTCGACGAACATGTCGGGCAAAAAATCAAATGTGGCGGATTGCGCGCCGCCGATTTCGACTTTCTTGAAAATGGCTTCGTCGAGATCCTGATCTGCGCAGGAGAGTTCGCTTGTCACGTTGAATTTGACGGCGTTAACGCAAAATGTGCGATCGCCGCCAGCGAGCCGGCGTTCATTACGACCTTCCTCTATGACGCCGTAAACGTAGTAATGATCCTTCTCGAGTTCGCCTTTCACGATTTTAGCGCATTCGCCCGCCTCGAGCCGCCACCAGCCCTTGCTGGTGTAACCCTCGCCCTCGGCGGGAACGGCGATGGCGCTCCAGACAGGTTCTGCGGCCTTGTTGCAGAAGAAGAAGCCGAGCTTGGCTTCGCGCGCATTGGCGTCCTCGATGAGCGTGTCGATGAGCTCATCATCGATCGTGGCGCGGTCTCCGAGCTCCTTTTCCTTGCGATAGGCGATCAGGTTGCGCCGCGTTTCGCGACCCATGGTGCCGTCGATCGAACGGATCTTCCTGCCTACATCGCGCAGGAGTCGCTGCACGCCGGCGACTTCGGCTGAGTAAATTGTGAAGCTCGACGCTTCAGCGAAATCGGTCTGCCAGTTGCCTTTCGCCTCCGCCATCACTTCAACGTCGAAGAAAAGACGCTGGCGAGTGGGATCGTCGCGGCAGATCTCCTGATTGCGTAAATTGAAAAATCCGGAATTCTCGACGCAAAGCGGGGTCTCTCCCGACCAGGAGCGCATCGGTCCGCGGTGCCCGGGGATGGCTTCGGCGTAAACGAAATACCGGCCGGGATTGGTCTGTTCGGTCAACACTACTTTGCATTGGCCGGGACGCAGCCGCCACCAGCCCCGCGTCGCGAGACGATCGCCGTCCACATAGCCGATCGCGGCGGAAAGCGCGTAGCTTGTCTTGTTGCAAAGGCTGTATTTCGCCTGCGCGCCAAGAGGCGCCATTATCCCGAAAATCAGGAAGACAAAAAAGATACGCATTGCGTCGGCTCGCCGTTTCGCCACAGGTAGGGCGGTAATTCAGCCGAAACCGGCGGCCGGATCAAGCTCAGGCCTTGTAGGCGTTATGGCGAAGACGGGAAAAACCGATGATGGGCTGAGTCGCGCACGCGGCGCGCAGGTCAAAGTCTTGTTTCCGCTGCCGCTTTTCAAGACTTACGACTACATCGCTCTGGACGGGGTTGATCTGTGTTTGGGAGCGTGGGTGCGCGCGCCTTTCGGTCCGCGCTCGCTGACCGGGGTCGTCTGGTCCGGCGGCGGGGGCGAAGCGGTTCCGGCTGAAAAGCTCAAAAACGTGGAGGCGGTTATCGACGCGCCGCCGCTCGCCGCCGAAATCATTGAATATGTCGATTGGGTTGCAGCGTATACGATGTTTCCGATCGGCGCCGTTTTGCGCATGGTCATGCGGTCCGGCGACGCGCTTTCCCCGCCGAAAGGCGTGCTCGGTTATGTCGCCGTCGACGACGCGCCGTCGCGAATGACGCCGCAAAGACAAGCGGTCCTCAAGGCGGCTTCAAAAACGACGCCGTCGACAGCGCGGGTTCTCTCGGAAGCCGCCGGCGTCGGCGAAGGCGTCGTGAGCGGTCTTGTGAAAGCTGGCGCGCTCAAGCCCGTCGCCATCGATCCCGACCCGCCTTTTGAAGAGCCCGATCTTGATCAACACGGGCGCGATCTCTCCGAGGCGCAGTCGAGAGCGGCGGCGGCGCTTGTCGACCGGATCGAGAGCGGCGCCGGCGGAACGGTCCTGATCGACGGCGTCACCGGGTCGGGCAAGACGGAAGTCTATCTGGAGGCTGCGGCGGCGGCGTTGAAGAAAGATCCGGCCGCGCAGGTTCTCATTCTGATTCCCGAAATCGCCCTGACTCTGCCTTTCCTGAACCGCGTTGAGGAGAGGTTTAACGCGGCGCCGGCGCCATGGCATTCCGATATGAGCGCCGCGGCGCGGCGGCGAACATGGCGGCGCGTTCTCGAAGGCCAGGCGCGGCTCGTTGTCGGCGCGCGCTCGGCGCTTTTTCTTCCCTTCAGAAACCTTCGCCTGATTGTGGTCGATGAAGAACACGACGCCGCCTACAAACAGGAAGACGGCGTCATCTATCAGGCGCGCGACATGGCGGTCGTTCGCGGCGCGAAGGCGAGGTTTCCGGTAATTCTCGCCTCGGCGACGCCGTCGCTCGAAACGACGGTTAACGTTGCGCGCGGACGCTATCAATCGGCGCGCCTGCCGGCGCGCTTTGGCGGCGCTTCAGCGCCGGCGCTTGAATTGATCGACATGCGCCGTAACGCGCCGGCGCCCGGTTCATGGTTGGCGCCGCCTCTTTGCGACGCTGTCGATGAAACGCTGGCGCGCGGCGAACAGGCGCTTTTCTTCCTGAATAGACGCGGCTACGCGCCGCTGACGATCTGCCGACGCTGCGGCCATCGCATGAAGGCGCCCGACAGCGACACCTGGCTGGTCGAACACAGGTTCGAAAACAAACTTGTCTGTCATCACACCGGGTTTTCGATGGAAAAACCTGAAGCCTGTCCCGCATGTAACGCTGTGGGCGGTCTCTCCGCTTGCGGGCCCGGCGTCGAACGTGTCGCTGAAGAAGCGCGGGCGCGCTGGCCGGACGCCAAGCTCGCGGTGCTCTCCTCCGATACTGCGCCGACGCCCGCCGCCATGCGCGCCATCCTGGAAGCGATGCAGTCTGGCGAGACTGATATTATGGTGGCGACGCAGGTTGTCGCTAAAGGGCACCACTTTCCGAATCTGACTCTTGTCGGCGTCGTCGACGCTGACCTCGGCCTGTCGGGCGGCGATCTGCGCGCGGCCGAGCGCACTTATCAGTTGCTCACCCAGGTGGCGGGCCGGGCCGGCCGGGCCGGCAAGGCCGGACGCGCGCTCCTTCAGACTTACAAGCCGTCAGCGCCGGTCTTTGAAGCGCTTGTCGCCGGAGACCGGGACGCCTTCCTGCTTGCAGAAGCTGAGGGACGACGCCAACTGACGTTCCCGCCCTTCGGGCGGCTTGCGTCAATCCTGCTCCGGTCGAAAAACGAAGCCGTCGCCAACGACGCCGCCCGCGCCCTTGCGCGCGCCGCCCCGCGCGCCGACGGCGTCGAAGTCTGGGGCCCGGCGCCGGCGCCGTTTTACAGACTTAGGGGCGAAACCCGCGTGCGGCTGCTCGTCAAGACTCGCCGGGATGTAAACCTCCAAGCCTATCTGAACGCCTGGCTCTCGCGCGTGAAATCGCCCGCGTCGGTGCGGCGGATCGTCGATATCGACCCGTATTCATTCCTGTAATTCCGAGTGCGATCCAGCTGATGATCTTTCGGACTCAAGGCGGCGCGGTTATTCACAATCCTGTTGGCAGGGTTCAGTTCGCTAGGGTCCGATGCTAGTTTTCTAAGAGCTGCGTAGAACAGGGGCGGCGGGATATGGTGCGGAGTCGGGTTGCGCTCGCCGCTTTCAGCGCGGCAATGACGGCAAGCGCATCTTGTCAGGCAGAACAGCTCATAAGCGAAGTTCGAATAGGGATGTTATCGCAGGGCGACGGCTTATTAACGAATGACAAAGAAAACGGCCTGAGCGTTAACGGCGAAATCCTTTTTCGCTCTCCTGATTTACTAAACGCCATTGGCGCGCCGCGTCCGCATATAGGCGCCTCCGTCGCCACCGACGAGGATTCAACCAGCCAGTTTTACGCGGGGCTTACCTGGGAGAAACGATTCTTCCGGCGCTATTTCGTCGACGGAGGGTTTGGGGTCGCCGTCCATGACGGGGAAACAGGCCCTGAGGAAGACAGCAGCAATAATTCATTTTTAGGGTGCCGCGCTCTTTTTCGCCTGAGCGCCGATGCGGGCTATCTGTTCACGGAGCGGCTAAGCGCCTCGGCGCATTTTGAGCATATTTCGAATGCAAACCTGTGTAATGAAAATGAAGGCCTGGACAATCTGGGCGTCCGGCTGGGATACAGATTTTGACCCATCGGCGCTCGCCGCCGTCGGCGATCCTCTGAATATTTGGCGCGGATATTGCGCGATGAGTTTCCGCGATCAGTCGATGCGTCCATTTATGCGACAGTTTCGGACACTCGGGGGGAAGCCGCGCAATGAATTTCCGAACCGCCATACCGGCGTTGCTTGCGTTTATTTTGTCGTCGACGCCGGCTGCCGCACAGTTCGGGATTAATGAAATTCGCGGCGGCGTTCTCACCCAGAGCTGTTGCGGACAGGGTTCGAATAAGGAGCAAGGCGGTTCGATAAATTTTGAGGCGCTGTTTAAGTCGCCGAAATTTCTTTCAGTGATCGGCGCGCCGCGGCCGCTAGTAGGCGCGGCGGTTGCGACCGATTCAGACGCAACAAGTCAGATTTACGGCGGACTTGAGTGGCGCATCCATATTACCGAGCGATTGTTCATTACAGGAACAGGGGGCGCGACTGTTCACAACGGCGAGGTCGACCGGTTCGATCCGGTCGCCGACCGGAACAAAGCGTCGAACACGGTCTTTCTGGGGTGTCGGGTGTTATTCCGGATAGGCGGCGATCTCGGCTATGAAATCAGCGGCCGCCTCGACGTGTCGGCCCACTGGAATCACATTTCCAATGCCGAACTCTGTTCCAGCAATGAAGGCCTCGACCATCTCGGCGCACGGTTTGGAATCAAATTTTGAAATCGCCGGCTTGAAAGCCGCTCATTACTGTCCTCAACGCCACCCGGATTTTGCGCCTAGAGCGCATTCCGAAAAGTGGGAACCGGGTTTCGGATAAAATGCGCGACAAAATAAAAACCTAGAGCATGTTCTCCGACTCGCA
>JBHHVZ010000102.1:0-9681 GCA_046756245.1 Parvularculaceae bacterium | reverse complement strand
CCATTACTCTAGAGGCTTCGCAATTTCTTTGCCATGGCGCGGCCGGCCCGCGGCGCGCGGAATTGCGCCGGTTTGGTACGGAATATCAGGCGGAATCAGGCGCTTGCGCCGTCCCCGGCCTGATTTGACCGACTTATTGGTAAACGGCTATCGCCCGCCCAGACCGAACAGCGCAACGCGGACCGTCATCAGAATAATGAGGAGGTCGAGCGCCGGCGTGAAATGCTTGACGTAGAAGAGGTCGAATTTCAGCTTTTCACACGCATCTTCAACCGACGCCCCGTAGACATATTTCACTTGCGCCCAGCCGGTGATTCCCGGCTTGACGCGATGGCGTTCATGATAGTGGGGGATTTCGCGCTCGAGCACATTGACGAATTCGGGCCGTTCCGGGCGGGGACCGACGAAACTCATTTCATCCTTCAGAACATTGATGGCCTGCGGAATTTCGTCGATGCGCGTCTTTCTGATGATGCGTCCGATAGCCGTAACGCGCCCGTCATTTTTCGCCGCCCAGCGCGGGCCGTCCCTTTCGGCGTCGGCGACCATGGAGCGGAATTTGTAAACCTCGAAAACGCGCCCGCCGAGGCCGATGCGTTTTTGCCGGTAAAGGATCGGTCCGGGCGAGTCGAGTTTAATCAGCACCGCCACAAGTATGAGCACGGGCGACAGGCCGATCAGCAGCGCAAGACTCGCTGCAACGTCAACGACGCGCTTGCACGCGCCGTCGCACCAACTCCAGCGCACGAGCGATGACTGCGAAATGTCCTCAGGAGAAAATCGGTTGAGATCGAGCTGACCTGCATGCAATGCAGCCGCGCGCGCAGGTTGGACGTCATTATCCGGCGCGCGCAAGAGCGCGCCGGACATAACGCCCGTTATCGATCCCGCGCCGAGACGCGCGAGGCGCAGGCTCGCGCCGATCGCCAGAGCGATGACGCCGATCGCAACCGACGCCGCCAGATAGACCGTTAACCATGCAATCCCCGCCATCGCCTGCGCTGTCTCCGCTTTCTATCTCGTACCCCGACGTCGAAAACCGTCTCAAGACGGAACACCAAGCTTGTTGCTGAGCAGATCGCATGCCTAACAGGCCGTTAACGCCCGGCAGCAGCGGGCTCAGTGGCGCGGGGTTTGCGTAATTGCGTGGTGCGAACAACCGGATCGCAACCGGACGTCTGCGTCCGACCCGCGCCAAGAGGACCGCGCGCATGCGTATTCTGACTTTGACGACGCTCTATCCGAACGCCGCTGCGCCCATGCACGGCGTTTTCGTGGAAAACCGCCTGCGCGCGTTTACCAAGGAAAGCGGCGCGGACGTGCGCGTCGTCGCGCCGGTTCCCTTCTTTCCGTTTCGCGCTTCCCTGTTCGGACGTTACGCCGCATTCGCGCGCGCGCCGCAGTCGGAAGAGCGCTACGGCATACGCATCGACCATCCGCGCTACTTTATCCCGCCCAAGCTTGGAATGACTTTCGCGGCGAGAGCGCTGGAAGAATGTTTTCTGCGCGCCGCGCGCCGCCTGATCGACGAGAGATGGGATTTCGACCTTATCGACGCGCATTATTATTATCCGGACGGGGTCGCCGCCGTGCGCGCGGCGCAAACGCTCGGCAAGCCTGTCGTCGTCACGGCGCGCGGCAGCGACGTCACGCTTTATCCGGAATACAAACGCCAGCGGAAGATGATTCTCAATGCCGCGCGCAAAGCCGACGCAACCATCGCCGTCGCCGACGCCCTGAAAGAAGAAATGATCCGGCTCGGCGCGGCTGACGAGAAGATCACGGCCTTGCGCAATGGCGTCGACCTTAACATGTTCCGTCCGCTCGACCGACTGGAACTCCGTCAACGGATGAATCTGGCGGGGACTGTCATCGCCAGCGTCGGCCACCTCATCGAACGCAAAGGCCATCATCTCGTCATCGAGGCGTTAAAAGCGTTTCCCAACGCAACCTTGCTCATCGCCGGCGAAGGCGAGGCGCGGGGCGCGCTCGAAGCCCGCGCGCGTTCTCTCGGTGTTAATGAACGCGTGCGCTTCCTCGGCGCAGTCCCGCATGAGCGGCTCGCCGAAATCTACAACGCCGCCGACGTTCTGGCGTTGGCGTCTTCTCGCGAGGGCTGGCCGAATGTGCTGCTCGAAGCGATGGCCTGCGGAACGCCCTGCGCGGCGGCGGCGGCGGGGGGCTCGGGTGAAGTTGTCGGCGCGAACGGCCCAAGCAGACTCGCAGCAGCCCGCACCGCGCCGGCCATGGCCGAGGCGATGGCGGCGCTCCTGCGCTATCCGCCGGCGCGGGAAGACGTGCGCGCCTACGCCGCGGCGCATTCGTGGGAGGAAACTGCGCGCGGCGTAACCGCTCTTTTTAGTCGCGTGATCGAAGACCGGCGCCGCGCCGCCGCCGTGGCGACGCGCCCGCTTCGCCTGGAAGATAAAGTCGCGCCGAAACTCATCGTCACCGTCGATGCGGAAGAAGAATTCGACTGGAACCGGATGGACTGCAACGAGCACAAAGTCGCCAAGCCGGCCGCCCTCGACCGGTTTCAGATGCTGTGCGAGGCGGTCGGCGCGAAACCGCTCTACTTCATCACCTATCCGCTGCTTCAGGATGCGGAGACGGTGGAATATTTCCGCGCCCTGCGCCTGTCGCGAACGGCGGACGCGGGCGTTCATATGCACGCCTGGGCGACGCCGCCGAATACAGCGTTTAGCAGCGATTACTGCTCCTTCCAGACCAACCTTCCCGTCGGCGTTCATCGACGGAAGTTTGAGGCGCTGGCGGCGCAATTTGAAACCGTGTTCGGCGAACGGCCGCGCGCCCACCGCGCCGGACGCTACGGCCTTAGGGTGCGGGATTATCCGCTCCTTCGCGCGGCGGGGATCGATTTCGATTTCAGCCCCGGCGCGGCGTTCGATTTCTCCGCCGCCGGCGGGCCGGATTTTACGGACCTGTCGAATCATCCATATTCGGTCGAGTGCGAAAGCAGCCGACGGTTGTTCGCATTCCCGGTAAGCGGCGCGCGCGCTTTGCGCGGGACACGCATGTTTTTCTCTCAGGAAAACGGCGGCAGGCTGCGCCTGCGTCGCGCGACGGCGCCCGTCCGCCTGTCGCCCGAAGGCGCTTCGTTCGAAGACCTTAAATCGCTTGCGAAACGGCTCATCCGGGACGGCGTTCCGGTGCTGACGTTTACACTTCATTCATCGAGCTTAACGCCAGGCGCCAACGCCTATGCCCCCGATAACGCCGCAGTCGACAGAATGCTTGAAACGACGCAGGCGTTCTTCAATTGGTTTGCGCGCGAGAAAAACGGCGCATTCATTTCGCTCAAAGATCTCACGCGCGCCTGCGTCGCCGACGCGCCAGTCTCTGACCATGACCTTAACCTTAACCGCCCGTTAAGCCGGGTCGCCTAATTTTAGCGACATCTTCTTCAGCACGCAGAAGGCGTCGCCATGGAATGGGTTGATTTCACCCGCATTGTTTTCGCGCTGCTTGCGGTCCTGGGCCTCATCGGACTGGCGGCGGCGCTTGCGCGCAAGGCCGGCCTCGCGCAGGCCGGATTCTCGCTGACGCGGCGCAAACGTCTAACGGTCATGGAATCGCTGGCGCTCGACGCGCGCCGGCGCCTCGTCATCGTGCGCTGCGACGACAAGGAGCATTTGATCGTTCTCGGCCCGGCCGGCGAAACCGTCGTCGCTTCCGGCATGGAGGCGGCGGAAGCCGCCGGAGAAGCACCGGCGCCCGTTCCGCTGAAAGGCTTCGCCGCACAAGGGTTCGCCCTGTTCGGCCGGGGAAAAGCAATCCCGCCGGACGCGCCGGCCGAAGCGGCATGAAACGCCTCTGGCCCATAGCGGCTTTGCTGGCGCTTGCCGTTGTCGCGGCGCCGGCGGACGCCGCCGCGCAAAGCGTCACCATCGACATGGCCGGCGGCGAGGAAGGGGGGCTCTCGGCGCGTATCGTGCAGCTCGTCCTGCTGCTGACGGTCTTGTCGCTGGCGCCGTCGATCCTCATCATGATGACGTCGTTCATCCGCATCGTCGTCGTGCTGTCTCTCCTGCGCACCGCCATCGGCATCCAGCAGAGCCCGCCCAACCCGGTGATCATTTCGCTGGCCTTGTTTCTCACCGCATTCGTCATGGCGCCGACATTTGCGGGCGCGTACAGCCAGGGCGTCGCGCCGTTCATGAGCGGCGAGATGACGTGGGAGGAGGCGCTGCCGGGCGCGACGGCGCCGGTGAAGGATTTCATGCTGACCCAGACACGGGAAAAAGATCTGGCGCTTTTCTTCGACCTCGCCGACAAGACGCCGGAAACGCCGGAGGCCGCGCCGCTTTATATCGTAACGCCCGCCTTCATGATTTCGGAATTGAGGCGCGCCTTCGAGATCGGCTTTCTGATATTCGTGCCGTTCCTCATCATCGACATGGTGATTTCGTCGATCCTGATGGCCATGGGGATGCTGATGCTGCCGCCCATCGTCATCTCGCTGCCGTTCAAGCTTATTTTCTTCGTGCTGATAGACGGCTGGCGGTTGATCGCCGGAAGCCTCGTGCAGAGTTTTGGGGCGGGGTGAAGCAATTTACAGGGATCGTCTGCCTGTCATTCCGGGGCGAGCGAAGCTCGAACCCGGAATCCAGTCCGCCTGCGTCGACACTTGTGCCGGAGGCGCTGGTCTTGGGGATACGCTCAGGGTTGGATTCCGGGTTCGGCGCCAAAGCGCCGCCCCGGAATGACAGTGATAGCATCAGGGAAAGTCGGCAATAGACTTTGCGTCAGTCCGGCCCAAACCGCCCCTACGCCTTCTTTTCCTCGATCGGCGGAACCACGCGGATGTGAACCTCTTTTAGCTGTTCGGGACTTGCTTCGGCCGGCGCGCCGAGCAGCAGGTCTTCGGCCTGCTGGTTCATCGGGAACATCGTCACCTCGCGGATGTTTTCCTGATCGGTGAGCAGCATCACGATGCGTTCGAGCCCCAACGCGCAGCCGCCATGGGGCGGAGCGCCGTAGCGGAAAGCGTTCAGAAGGCCGGCGAACTTCTCCTCGACGACTTCGGGGCCGTAGCCGGCGATCTCGAACGCCTTCATCATGATGTCGGGGCGGTGATTGCGGATGGCGCCGGAGCCGATCTCATAGCCGTTGCACACGAGGTCGTACTGATAGGCCTTGATGGCGAGGATGTCCTCGTCGCTCTTTGCGCCTTCCAGCGCTTCGAGCCCGCCTTGGGGCATCGAGAACGGATTGTGCCCGAACTCGATTTTCTTCTTCTCCTCGTCCCATTCATACATCGGGAAGTCGACGATCCAGCAGAATTCGAAGCGCTCCTTGTCGGCGAGCCCGAGCTCGTCGGCGATGACGTTGCGCGCTTTCGCAGCAACAGCGAGGAAGTCTTTCGGTTCGCCCGCGAGGAAAAACGCCGCGTCGCCCGCTTTAAGATCAAGCTGCTTGCGGATCGCCTCGGATCGTTCGGGACCGATATTTTTCGCTAGCGGGCCTTTGGCTTCGTTTTCGTCGAAGATCATATACCCCATGCCGGGCAGGCCCTCACGCTGCGCGAAAGCATTCATGCGGTCGCAAAATGCGCGGCTGCCGCCGCCCGGCGCAGGGATTGCGCGAATTTCGTTGCGCGGGTCGGCTTCGAGAATCTGCGCGAAAATCTTGAAGCCCGAACCGCGGAAATGATCCGAGGCTTTTTGCATTTCAATCGGACAGCGCAAATCCGGCTTGTCGGTCCCGTATTTCTCCATCGCCTCCGCAAACGGAATCATCGGAAACGGATAGTCCGACACCGGACGGCCGCCGGCGAACTGCGCAAACACGTCGCGCGTCACCGGCCCAACGGCGTCGAACACGTCCTGACGTTCGACGAAACTCATCTCAAGGTCGAGTTGGTAAAACTCCCCCGCCGCGCGGTCGGCGCGGGCGTCCTCATCGCGAAAGCACGGCGCGATCTGGTAGTAACGATCGAAGCCCGAGACCATGATGAGCTGCTTGAAAATCTGCGGCGCCTGGGGAAGCGCGTAAAACCGCCCGGGGTGAAGGCGCGAGGGCACCAGAAAGTCGCGCGCGCCCTCGGGGCTCGACGCGGTCAGGATCGGCGTCTGGAAATCGGTAAAGCCTTTTTCCTCCATGCCGGCGCGGATCGCCTTGATCGCCGCCGAACGCAGCATGATGTTGGCGTGAAGCGTCTCGCGCCTGAGGTCGAGATAGCGGTGCTTCATCCGAATGTCTTCGGGATAGTCCGGCTCGCCGAAGACCGGCAGCGGCAGCTCGTCTGCGGCCGAGAGTACTTCGAAGCCTTCGAGCCGGATTTCGATCTCGCCCGTAGGCAGGTTCGGATTGACGGTTTCCTCCGAGCGCGCCGCCACTTCGCCCTCGATGCGGATGACGTTTTCGGCCCGCACCTGCTCGACGGCGGCGAAGAAACCGGCCTCGGGCTCTACGACGAGCTGGGTCAGCCCGTAATGGTCCCGCAGATCGATGAACAGGAGCCCGCCATGGTCGCGCTTCCTGTGGACCCAGCCTGAAAGGCGGACGGTCTCGCCGACGGCGTTTTTGCGCAATTGGCCGCAGGTGTGGGTGCGGTAGGCGTGCATCGAATTCCTCTCGTAACATGGGATGCGCCGGAGTGGCCTCGCGGGCACGGGATGTCAAGGGCGCGCAATGTCCGGGGCGCGGCCAGCCACAGCCCGCATGGGACAAGGGCTTGAGAAAAGCCGGATGACGCGGGCCCGGGCCCCTGATAGAAGCGCGGCCCATGTACGTAATCACCGACACGCAGGCGCTTGGAAAATTCGCAGCCAGCCTGCGCAACCGTCCGTTTGTCGCCGTCGACACCGAATTCATGCGGGAAAAAACCTATTGGCCGATCCTCTGTCTCATTCAGGCGGCGGCCGAGGGAGTCGAGGCGATCGTCGACCCGCTGGCGAAGGGAATCGACCTCGCGCCCTTTCTCGACGTCATGGACGACAAGAAGGTCGTGAAAGTTTTCCACGCGGCCCGTCAGGACCTAGAAATCTTTCACCGGCTGATGGATACGACGCCGGCCCCGCTGTTCGACACCCAGATCGCCGCCATGGCCTGCGGCTTCGGCGACCAGATCGGCTATGAGCCGCTGATGCGGGGGCTCCTCAATGCGCGCATCGACAAGGGCCACCGCTTCACCGACTGGGCCCGACGGCCGCTTTCCGAAGCCCAGCTCGCTTATGCGCTTTCCGATGTGACCCATTTGCGCGACGCCTATCCGGTCCTCAACGAAAAGCTCGACGGCGACGGGCGGCGCGCCTGGGTCGAAGAGGAAATGACGGCGCTGCTCGACCCGGGGCTTTACAGAATCGAGCCTGAAAACGCCTGGGCGCGCATGCGCATGAAGGGCGTGCGGACGAAAGAGATCGGGCCTTTCATAAAGATCTGCGAATGGCGCGAGCGCGAAGCGCAGTCCCGCGACCTGCCGCGTAACCGCGTGCTCAAAGACGAGGCGATTTTCGAGCTGGCGCGGCTGCGCCCCGCAAGCGCGGCCGAGATGGCCCAGGCGCGCTCCGTGCCGTCGGGCTTCGAGCGCTCGAAAGCAGGCGCCGCGCTGTTGAACGCCATTGCGGAAGGGAAGGCGCTGCCAAAAGAAATGCTGCCCAAACTGGAAAAACAGGCGCGCCGCAAACCGCCCCCGGCCGATGTGGTCGATTTGCTGCGGGTTCTCCTTAAACGGCAGTGCGAAGCATTCCATGTGGCGCCCAAACTGATCGCCTCTGCGGCCGACCTCGAAGCGATCGCGCTTGACGACGAGGCCGACGTTCCGGCGCTTTCAGGCTGGCGGCGCGAGGTGTTCGGCGAGCAGGCGCTGAAGCTCAAACGCGGCGAACTGGCGCTGAAACTCAAAAACGGCGGCATCGAACTGGTCGAGACGGACGTTTAGTCCTCATACCGTTCGACCGGTTCGGCGTCGAAGGCGGCGGCGAGCGAGACGAAACGCTTGCGCGGAAATTCGCCCATCAACTCCTTGCGCGCCGCCGGCGCGGAAAATACAAGTTTGCCGTCTTCAAGCGAAAGGCGAACGCCGCGCAACGGCGCAGCCGCTTTCGGCGAAAACGCTGCGGCAAAGCGCAAGGCGAGACCCAGCGTAGTCGCGCGGCGTTGGTCTTCCTCCGACAGCAGGTCGACCGCCGGCTCACGCGGCTTGGGCGCGCTGCGCCCTTCATGCCGACGGTAAAGCGACAGCCCCGCGATCACCCGCTCGCGATGGCTGATTCCGGCGAACGGCGCGCGCAGCGCGGTGTCGAATGCGTGCAGCGCCCGCAGGTCGGGATGAAAATAGGCGCCGATATCCACGAGCAGGCAGATCGCCTCGCGCAGCCGGCGTTCCTTTCGTGAATCATCGGCGAACAGAGGGTCAATCGCCGCCATCGCCGCCGGACCGAAATCCGGCTCGGGCGCAAGGCGTTCGGCGTAGAACCGGCAGGCTTCGAGCAGCGGATCGCGGGCGCGATCAGCGTTTGAAAGTTCCTGATACAAAAGCCCCTCGCGCACGCCGCCCGCCGACACGAGCAGGCGCTTGACGCCGGCGCGCCGGATAACCGCCTTCAAAACGACCGCCGCATAGGGCAGCGTATCAAGGCGGCGGCGCGAGATCCCGGGGATTTCCGCCAACGACCGCCGGCTTTGCCTGGCGACGAGATCGCAGACTTCGATGGCTTCCGCGCCGGGCAGTTCATAGTGATGCAGGACGCTTAACGGGTGATCCTTGACCCGCATGTGAATACGCGCGAGCGCCCGCCATGCGCCGCCTACGGAATAAAGCGTCTTGAACTTGCCCGGTTCAAGCCAATCAATGTCGCCTGCGGCTTTTTCAGCCAGCGCCGCCGCCTTGTCGATCTCGCCGCCAACCGCGCGCATCAAATGAAACGGTCCAAGCGGATAGCTGCCGCCTTTCGAAACGGCGCCTTTTTTGAGCGCCACAAGCTCGAGACTTCCTCCGCCCATGTCGCCGACGAGGCCTGTGGCGCCGGGCTCGAACGATGCGACGCCCATCGCCGTAAGCATCGCTTCTTCCTGGCCCGATATGATCCGCACGTCGAAGCCGATCGCATTGGCTCGCCCGACAAATTCTTTTCCGTCGCGCGCCTCTCGCACGGCCGCCGTGGCGATGGCGCGCACGGGCGGGTCTCCAAATTCGTCGAGCAGGCGGCGGAACCGTTTCAGCGTCGCGAGCGCATCTTCGACGGCGGCGGGATTGAGGGTCCCGTCATCGCCCATGTCGCGGCCGAGGCCGCAAAGCGCTTTTTCATTGCAGATCGGGAACGGCGCGTGTTGCGGTCCGTTATAGACGACAAGCCGCACTGAGTTCGATCCGATGTCGACGACAGCGCGCCGCGCCGCTGCATCCCCGGCCCCGGATCTTTCATTCAGGACCATATCTCAACCCTCGCCCCGCCGCGCTGAACCTGCAGACGACGAACTGTCGGCGATTCGCGCCGGCGCGTCGCGCCCAGCCCGGATTTCTCAAACCCTCGCGAGGCGTCATCGTCCCGCAGCGGCCCGGTCCGGCAGGAGAAGCCCGAAAAGCGTAGTGGGGCCTACGGTTGAGGGCTTCGACGAACCGGACCGGCCGCCGCGGACGACCCGAAGGGCGGGGCAAATTCGATGACAGGCTGCGTCAAGCTTGTCCTCGGGCCGGCCTTCGGCCGGACCCGGGGG
>JBHHVZ010000101.1:0-9790 GCA_046756245.1 Parvularculaceae bacterium | reverse complement strand
CGGCGCGTCTGATTCCCGTCAGCCGTTGAACGCCTTGAACAGCGCGCGCTGCTGAGCAGCCGCATCGCGGTCCGACCCTGCGCGATGTTCCGCAAACAAGGTGGCGTCGAGACGGCTGATCCTCGAAAATAGCTGATCGGTTTCGCCGATAAGGTCTGTCAATGTTTCCGGCAAACCTTGATCGGCGCTGATCTGTTGCTCGTTTTCGTTCGCTTTCAGACGGTACTTGCCGTCGCGCGCTTCATCCACCGCCATGTCGCCTTCCCGCACAGCGCGAAGCACCAGAAGCCAGGACGCGATCTGCATTAATTGGGTCGTGAGGCGCATCGAGGCGCCGGCGTAGGCGAGCGCTGCATCGCGCGGCAGCTTTTTCGACGCTTTGCGACCCTCGCCGTCGAGATAATTTGCAGCCGCTTCGACAAGCCGCATGCCCTCGCGAAACGTCCGCGCAAACAGCTCCGACTGAACGAAAGCGGCGGCGCTCGCCTCCATAACCGCATGCTCCATCAACTCTACCCCGATCCCCTCAGGATGCCGTCAGGCGTGACCGCTGACAACATGATTCCTGAAATGCGCGTCATCCGCGCCGCTGCGTAAAGGTGAGCAATGGTTATGCCAGCGGCCGTCCTTTTTCGGCCATCGCGACCATTTCCGGTCAGTCGGACCGCCGGACCGTGAGGATATGCCTCGCGAAGGCGCGACCGCGAACGCCCCGACGGCGGCGATTCCCCTTCCGGTTGAGCGCGGCCGCGCGCATTGTCCCATGAATCAGGGTCTTGCGACGGCCGCCGCGAAAACTTGCGGGACAGTTATCCGACACCATTCCGGCTGGCTTAGACTGTCGGGATGAACTGTTTGCACCGCCGCCGCCCCTCTTCTTCGCCCGCCGACGCCGCTGGCGAACGCCGCGCCGTCGGAACGGTTGCGCGCGGATGCGTTCGCGAGATGTTCCAAAATGGACAAAATAGACCCTTTGACGCTGGAGCCCGCGAAACATGCCGGCTTCAGTTTTCTTTTCTTCGAAAAGAGACCGAATTGACCCTTTCGCCGAACCGGATTGGAACCTTAAAGAAAACGCGGCGCAATAATATGTACACGGATGAACCCATCAAGACAGCGACGGCCGCGCAGGTCGGGCGTCAGATCTTGAATATCTCCTCCGCCGCCGCCCGCGTATCGCCGCGCGCCGCAATCGCTGCTTCGCAACGCGCAATTTCCGCCTTCATGGAATCGATGCGCGCGCGCAAATCGTCAATAGAAAGAGTCGACAGGTCCTGCTTGACCAGAAAGGCGAGTTCGAAATCGGGCCGTTCGCGGGGGGCGTCTTCATCCATTACTGTCTCTTCCGGTTGCGATCGGGGAGATTTTGCGAAATGTGGAACGCTGGTTCAAGAATGGCGAGCGACAAATAAGGAAATGCGCCGTGGTCAACGCCCCTGAAACCGCCCGCCTCCCGCCGGTCATGAAGGCCGTGGAAATCGAGAAGCCCGGCGGGCCGGAAGTCCTGAAGCCAGTCGAAAGGCCGGTTCCCCGCCCTGGCCGCGGCGAAGTCCTGATCCGGGTCGCCGCCGCCGGCGTCAACCGGCCCGACATTTTGCAGCGTATGGGGCTTTATCCGCCGCCGCCCGGCGCAAGCGACCTGCCCGGTCTCGAGGTCGCCGGCGAGATCGCCGCGGTCGGCGAACAGGCCGGCGACTGGAAGCCCGGCGATCTGGTCTGCGCGCTGCTGCCCGGCGGCGGCTATGCGCAATTCGCGCTCGCCCATTACGCCGCCTGCCTGCCCTCGCCGAAAGGCCTGACGCTGTATGAGTCGGCGAGCCTGCCGGAGACCATGTTTACTGTCTGGGCCAATGTGTTCGACGACGCGGCGCTCAATCCCGGCGAAACGTTGCTGGCGCATGGCGGCGCCAGCGGGATTGGCGCGACCGCCATCGCCCTCGCCAAAGCTTTCGGCGCCAAGGTATTCACCACCGCCGGTTCGGCCGAAAAATGCGCCGCCGCGAAAGATCTCGGCGCCGATGCGGCGTTCAATTACCGCGAAGACGACTGGTCCCGCGAGATTGCAGGCATGGGCGGGGCTGACGTGGTTCTCGACATCGCAGGCGGCGATTTCGTCGCGCGCAATCTGCAGTGCCTCAATCCCGGCGGCCGGCACGTTTCGATCGCCTTTCTTCGTGGCGCAACCGCTGAAATCAGCATCCCGGAGATCATGCAAAAACGCCTTAGGCTTTCGGGATCGACGCTCCGCAACCGCGAACCGGGCGAGAAGGCGCGCATCGCCGCCGACTTGCGGGCCGAGGTCTGGCCGCTGATCGAAGCCGGCCGGGTGCGTCCGACGCTCGATAAAGTATATCCGCTCGCCGCCGCCGGCCAGGCCCACCAGCGCATGGAGGCCGGCGCTCATGTCGGGAAAATCGTGCTTGACGCCACCTAACGCAATTGATCTTGGCTGGACGCCTCAATCGGCCTATATAGCGCCGAGACGCGCTATGCGCGGCGCTTTCCCCGACAATCCGGCGGTTAGCGCGGCTTCTCCGCCGGGAAGCCGGAAATATTCTTTTTTTGCGGAGACAATTCATGGTCGACAAACCCCTGATGCCCATCGCCACCGCCGTCTGGCTCATCGACAACACCGCTCTGAGCTTCGACCAGATCGCCGATTTTTGCGGGCTCCATCCCCTGCAGGTGAAGGGCATCGCCGATGGCGACGTCGCCGTTGGCGTGCGCGGCATTGATCCGATCACGACCCACCAGCTCACGCGCGCGGAAATCGACGCCGCCCAGGCCGATCCCGAATATCGGATGAAACTCGCCAAACCGAAAACGATCGTCGCGGAAAAGCCGCGCAAAGGTCCTCGATACACGCCAATATCGAAGCGCCAGAACCGGCCGGACGCAATCGCCTGGATGATCCGCAATCATCCCGAGATTTCGGATGCGCAGATCGCCAAGCTTCTAGGCACGACCAAGACGACGATCCAGTCGGTGCGCGACCGCACGCATTGGAATTCCGCCAATCTTCAGCCGCAAGATCCCGTCGGGCTTGGCCTGTGCACGCAGATCGAACTGGACGCCGCCGTTCGCAAGGCCGCCGCGCGCAAGGCGAAGCTCAAGCCCGCCAGCGAAGGCCCCGCCCTCAAGCCGGCTTCGGAGACCGCTGCGCCGCCGCCTCCTCCGGCCGAATCGGAAGAGCCCGAGGAAGAAAAGGCTATCGACCTGGAGAAAGTGTTCGAAAAACTCGGCGGCTCCGAACGATCGAACGGAGAAGCCGATTAATGCGTATAGAGATAAGTATCCGTTATAGTTGATGCAAAAGGTTGATTGACGCAAAAGGCGGCTATTCTTCGCGGCCGTCGCGGATGGTTTGGACCAGCCGGCCGCCGTCGACGTACAGACACTGTCCGGTCACATAAGACGCCTGCGGCGAGGCGAGGAAAAAGACGACTTCTGCAACTTCTTCCGGGTCGCCCGCGCGCTTCAGAGGAACCGTCGCCCCGGCGCGCTTGCGCTCCGTATCCGTAGACAGATTGCTCTTGATCGCGCCGACGCCGACGGCGTTCGCACGCACGCCGTAAGGCGACAGCGCCAGCGCGGCGACCCGGGTCATCTGCTGCATGCCGCCCTGCGAAGCCGCAAATGCGGCGTGATCGGGTGAAGCGGTGATCGCCTCTACGGAACCGACATTGACGATGACGCCGCGCTCGCTTTCGCCTTCGGCCTCTATCTGGCTTACAAACTGCCTCGCCGCGGCTTGATTGATCAGAAACGAACCGCGCAGGTTCACGGCGATCACGCGGTCAAAATCATCCTCGCTGGTTTCAAGAAACGGCGCCGAGAATGTGGCCAGCGCCGTATGCGCGAGCACGTCGATGCGCCCGTACGCTTCGAGCGCCTCTGCGATAATATTGTGAACATGCAGCCTGTCGGCGACGCCGGCGTGCACAAATGCAGCTTCGCCGCCTTTGCCGGCGATCTCCTCAGCAAGCGCGCCGCCGTGCGATTCGTCAAGATCAGCCAGAACCAGACGGTCGCCGTTTTCCGCAAACCGCCGCGCACACGCTGCGCCGACGCCCGTCGCAGCGCCCGTTACAATGACTGAGCGTCGTGTCATTGATTGCTTCCTTTTCGGTCGAGGTTCTCGACGGCTTCAACGCTTGCCGCGCCGGCGCGCAATGTCAGCGTTGAAAGCCATCGCTTACTCGTTTTCACTGCACTCGCTTCCTAATGAAGAAGCGCCCCGCAAGCGGGGCGCTATTGATTGATCGTATTGTGATCAATTCGCCGTCATATGATGTCGTATTTCCTCAATTTGATCCTTTATTCGAAGTTTCTGGCGTTTGAGCTCGACTATCCGGAAGTCATCAAAGCTTGGGTGCTTCATTTCACCTGCGATTTCTGCTTCAAGCTCTTGATGACGCTGAGTGAGCGTTTCCAGATGAGCTTCTATCGCCATATTGGACCTCCTTTGTGGATGACAGATCGATTAAAGCACGCTTGCCGCCCGGTTGTCACGGGGCCAGTCGTTAACGCCCGTAAACCCTGATTTCGCGCGCGCTTTGTCCCGGCCTGCAAGTGACTTAAACTGGGGGCGGCGATTCGCGTCGCTGTCGCCGTTCTCGAGCCGCTGACCGCCTTGGAAACGGGCTGCGTCAGCGCGGCCAGACGGCGCAAACGATGCGAAGCATTCGCTGGTGCGAAAAACGGATGCAGGCATGAGCGAGCCAATCCGGCAGGACTTCTGGACATGGTCGGTCAAATGCTATGGCGGCGACGGCGTGGAGCCGGTTTTGCTTAAGTTGCAGGATGAATTCGACCTCAACGTCAATATTCTGTTGTGGTGTTGCTGGTGCGCCGAGCGCTTTCCCGTTCTGCCTGATATCGCCATCCGCAAGGCGATGGACCTGTCGAAGCATTGGGCGCAGGATGTTTCGGGCGCGCTGCGCCGCGCAAGACGATCGCTGAAAACGCCGCCGCCCGAAGCCGACGCCGATGCGGCTGACGCGCTGCGCCGGCGGATAAAGGAAGCCGAACTGGCGGCCGAACGCATCGAACAGACCATGTATGAAACGCTGGCGCTAATGATGTTCGAGGACGGCGCCCTGACGGCCAAAATCAGGCGCCGCGCGCGCCGGAATCTCGCCACTTATGTAGCGCTGTCCGGAGCGGCGCGAAAAACCGGTTTCACAATGTCATTGATGGAAACGCTTATTGACCGTATTTTTCCCTGTGCGGAGGAGGCCGGCGCATCGCCGGCGAAAGAATGACCCAGGAGCAACCGCCTACCGACGAACCGCCGGACGAGGAAGAAACGGCGTCGAAAGGTCGTCGTTTCACCGCCCGGGACGAGGATTTCAGCGGCGCTAACGACGAAGCTTTGTTAATCAAACTGTCGATACTGGAAGAAGAGCATCGGGATCTTGATTCGGCGATTCACGCGCTTGAAAACGATGCGCCGTACGACCGTCTGGCCATTGCACGCCTCAAAAAGAAGAAGCTCAAGTTGAAGGACAGCATTCAGGAGATAAAGGACGCGCTGACGCCGGACATTATCGCATGACGATGCGTTGGCGCGTCGGTCATTTCGCTGCGCGTTTCGTCCGGTACATTTCGAAGTCGGCGGTTTCCAAAGCCTGGTCAACCGTTGCGCCTTTCTTGATCTCAATGGCGCCGAACGAAATGCGCGCAGTAAACGGCTTGCCGCGCCAGCTTACAGGTTCGGCGGAGACAAGCTCGGAAAGCACGGCGCCCTTCTTTTGCGCCGTTTCCTGATCAGCCTCCAGAAGGATCACGCCAAACTCATCTCCGCCTAATCTGCCCACGACGTCCGTCTGGCGGACATTAGACGAGATCTTGTGCGCCACATGCTCAAGCGCTGCGTCGCCGGCGGCGTGGCCCATGACGTCATTGACCTTTTTCAATCCGTTGACATCGACGAAGATAAGGCTGGCTTTCGTCGCGTAACGCTCCATCATCCCCAACGCGCGATTTAATTCGCGTACAAATGCACGGCGATTGAGAATATCGAGCAAAGGATCGCGGTCCGCGAGGTTTTCAAGATCGCCGATTTTCGTCCGCGCATTGGCCAGCTCCTCGCGCAGTTTCTGTACTTCGTCAAACAACGACTGAAGCGCCTCGCGGACCCGCGGCGTCAACTCATTTTCGGGAATGCCCGCAAACCAGACCTGATCGACTGGAGCCGGCGATTGCAGCTGTTCGGCGGGAGCAGCGGCGGATTTACGGCGGGTCGGGGCCGCAGGCTGCGTCTGGGAAGCGTCGCTGATTTTCATTCCTGCTCCGGTCTTTGTAAAATACCCTGATTCAGGGGACGGCCGGGTTAGCATTCTCCCCATTGTCGCACCTTCGGCGGAGACTCAAGGCATAAGATGCAAACCCTTAAGAAGCTGCAACCCGATTGCAACGGGCTTTATTCTTAACGTGATTTTATACCTTACCAAATCCTAAACAGCTCGGCGCATAAAGCCGTCGCCCCGTCGCGCGGCGCTTGAGCCCGGCGCAAACCCGCTCCAAGTAAGCAGTTGCGCAGGCAGCGCGTTATTCCCCTTCTACAATGCGCGCTGTTTCTCGCGTTCGATAAGAGGAGGCGTCGGCGCCCGCGCCCCCGTCTGTGTCAGCCGGCGTCTCCTCGATCGCACCCCGTTTGCGCTCCAGCCGGCGGCGAAATTGAGTCCGTCTATTCCAGCCCGGTTCTGAGCCGCGAGGTTGTTCGCCCGATCAGGCCTGCTATAAGCGCCCTTTCTCCGAGTCTCTTTCCGCGCGCACAGACTCGCGCGACAAGGCTTCGAAGCCGTAGGTTCCTCCCCGCGATGGCAGAAACCAGTCCGAACGCCAAGACGCCAGCCGAGCCCGTCCGGAAGGCAAGCGTCATCATGGGCTCGCAGTCGGACTGGACGACAATGAAGCGCGCCGTCGATGTCCTCGACGAACTCGGCGTCGCCTGCGAAACCCTGATCGTTTCCGCCCACCGGACGCCGGATCGGCTGTACCGTTTCGCGGCTGAAGCCCGCGGGCGCGGCGTTAAAGTCATCATCGCCGGCGCCGGCGGGGCTGCGCACCTTCCCGGCATGACCGCCGCAATGACGTCGCTGCCGGTGATCGGCGTGCCGATAAAGAGTCGGACGCTGTCGGGCCTCGACAGTCTGTTGTCCATCGTGCAAATGCCGGCCGGCGTCCCGGTCGCGACCGTGGCTATCGGCGAGGCGGGCGCAGCAAATGCTGGACTTTTGGCCGCGTCGATCCTCGCCCTGAGCGACGACGCGCTCGCCCGACGCCTCGACGAGCGGCGCGCCCGCCAAACGGCCTCAGTCGCGCAAGAGCCCGAAGACTGATCAAGGGCGGCGCGGTCATGCCTCTTTCAGATCCTTCGTCGTCAACGACAACCGCTCCGCTGGTTGAACCGGACGGTGCGATAGGGATTCTCGGCGGCGGTCAGCTCGGGCGCATGCTGGCGTCCGCCGGCGCCCGACTAGGCTTGAAAACCCGCATATTCGCGCCGGAGGCCCGATGCCCGGCGGCGGACACTGCAACCGCGCACAGCGTCGCTTCCTATACGGACGAAGAGGCTTTGGCGGAGTTCGCAAAATCCGTAGATGTCGTGACGTATGAGTTCGAAAACGTGCCGGTCGAAACCGTAGACGCGCTTGCAGCGTTCGGCGCGCGCGTTGCGCCGGGCGTGCGATCGCTGGCCGTCGCGCAAGACCGTCTGCGCGAGAAAGAATTCGCCCAGTCGATCGGAGCCCGCACCGCGCCCTATCACGCCGTCGACGATCTCGATTCGCTCGATGAGGGACTCAAGAAAATCGGGCCGCCGGCGATCCTGAAAACGCGCCGCCTCGGGTATGACGGCAAAGGTCAGACCGTCATCGTCGCCGACGACGGCGACCTGTCCCAAACCTGGGAAAAGGCTCAGGCTCACGCCTGGCAGGCGCTCGGCGCGCGCCCATCGATTCTCGAAGGCTTTATCCCGTTTGAACGCGAAATTTCCGTTATCGGGGCGCGCGGCGCGGACGGCGAAATCGCACTCTATGACGCGGCCGAAAACATTCATCGCGACGGCATCCTGAAGACATCCGCAGTCCCCGCTTCCGTAAATTCGGCGGCGCTGGAGAAAGCCTGCGCCATAGCAAAGAAGATGCTTGAGGAACTCGATTATGTCGGCGTCATGGGCGTGGAGTTTTTCGTCGTCGAAGACGGAGACGTGCTGGTCAACGAGATCGCCCCGCGGGTGCACAATTCCGGTCATTGGACACTCGACGCCTGTGCGGTGTCGCAGTTCGAACAGCACATTCGCGCGGTCGCAGGATGGCCGCTCGGCGACCCCGCCCGTCACTCGGACGCGGTGATGGAAAACCTGATCGGCGAGGAAATCGGCGATTGGCGGCGGTGGGCCTGCAAGCGCCAAACCTGCATCCACCTCTACGGCAAACGCGAGGCGCGCCCTGATCGCAAGATGGGACACGTGACCCGGCTTTATCCGCGAAGCGAAGGGCGCCCGACACTCGTCGGCTTCAGTCAGTAATTTTTCAGATTAAGCCGGGTAACGGCGTTTCGCGAGAATCTCTACAACCTTGCGCGGATCAAGATCCATATCGCGAACACGGCTTTTGAGCTTTTCAAATTCCATCACATTGGCGATCCGCGCCTCAAGGAATTCGGCGGTGGCGCTCTCGTCCTCGCTATCGTCGCCGAGCCAGAAGGCGAAGACGGAGGTCCAGACGCCGGCAAGAATCGCCCGCTTGGAATAGAAATTGAAATCGGTCGATTTGTCGCCGAGCCCGCGCCAGATCGCGTTCGCCGTGCGCCAGGCCAGACGCGCAGCGCGGCCGGCGTAGGCCGGCAAGGCGAGCATCGCTGCGGCGCGGCGCGCGGCCTCCTTGTGGGGCCGAATCGCAGCGAGACGCGCCTTCACCGCAAACGCGACCTTCTCGCGGACCCGGAGGGCTGCGAAATCCGGCCCCGTCATCGCCGCCGTCATCGCCGCGTCAGACCGGCCGGACCAGAAATCGAGCAAATCCGCTACGCCTGCCGGAAAAGCCGCCGCCAGCGTCGCCTCGTCGACCGCGGCTGAAGCCGCTGCGCGCCGCATGCCGAGCGGCGTCCAGCCGTCGAACGCCGCCTGCTTCAGCGCTTCTTCCAGAATGGCGGCCCGCGCAGCCTCGAACCCGTCGTCCTGTCCGCTTTCAGGTGCGGGCGCCGTTTGCATCTCGTTGCTCATGGCGTTCTTATAGCCCAGCCCGGTCCGTGTGGACACGGGGGTCCGCATTTGCTATAGCCCGCGCCGCCGGGGAGCCGCATGAAACGGTTTCCGGGCCCGCTTTTGTAAAGGCGTCGCGACTTGGAAGTCGGGGCGTTTTTGTTTCGCAAGGAGGCCCTGACCATCGTTCAGATTTTCGTCCGCGACAATAATGTCGAACAGGCCCTGCGCGCGCTCAAAAAGAAGATGCAGCGCGAAGGGACGTTCCGGGAAATGAAACGCCGGAAGTTTTATGAAAAGCCGTCGGAAAAGAAAGCCCGCCAGAAAGCCGAGGCGATCCGGCGCGCGCGCAAGCTTGTCCGCAAACGCATGCAGCGCGAAGGTCTGGCGTAAGCGTCCATAGAGCGAAAACCGGCGACGCGGCGACGATGCGCTCAAGGCCCGGCGAGGCGAAATTTCCCTATTCTTCACGATGCGACGCCCGCGTTTCGCGGGCGTTTTTGCATGTCCGGCGGCGGCCGGCGCTAAGGTCTGTTGAGAATCAGGATTCACAATCCGCGCGAACGCTGATTCAAGCTT
>JBHHVZ010000100.1:0-9806 GCA_046756245.1 Parvularculaceae bacterium | reverse complement strand
TGGTCACGGACGTTACCGGCGCTTTGACCGGCGCGCCGGGCGCACAATTCCAGGTCACGCAAAACGGCGTCCTGAACGCCAACGGCGTCACCGGCGACCGCGAGCGAGAGGCGTTGCGCTATGCCGCCTATTTCGCCGATCAGATCGAGGGCGACCGGTGGGCTTTCGATGTGGGTTTTCGCATTGAGCGGCTGGAAGGCGACATCTTGCAGCGCAATACAGCGGCGACTCAAGTGAGCAACGACCCGCTCGTGAACGATGATATCGAGATTATCAGTTTCCCGACCGGGCAAGCGTTTCAGGACAGCGTGTCGGAAACCGAGTGGGCGGCGTCTGGCAGTGTTCTTTATCGCCTGACAGATTCGGTGAACCTGTTCGGAAACTTCTCGCGCGGATTTTTCTTCCCGCAATTAAACGGTCAAAGCTTTAATGCGTTGGGAGAACTCGGGCCTTACGATTCCGAGATCATTTTGACGGCTGAAGCCGGCGCGAAGATAAGCACACGCCGTTTCAACGGGTACGTGACGGGCTTTTGGACGAAGCTGGACGACAGGCAATCGGTTGAGTTTATCAACGTGCCGGGCGGCGGCGTGCAAAACGTTGTCGACCAGCAATCGACGCGTGCTTTCGGCGTCGAGGCAGGCGGTGTTTTCAGCATTACCGATACGTTGTCCGTAAACGGCAACATTACAGTTCGGGATCATGAATTCACCGAATTCGAGAATAACCCTGTGCTCATCGGCAATGAACTGCGGCGGCAGCCGGAGCTTATCTTCAACACGGGCCTTGCTTACGACGACGGCCGGTTCGATTTCGGCATATTCCACAACTTCCATGGTGAGAATTTCGCTAATGATGGAAACACGGTTGAGCTGGAATCGTATAACCTTGTTCGCTTGGAGGCAGGCTACCGTCACCCGGTCGGCGATTCGCAGTCAATTCGCATTGGTCTGAGCGTCTTCAATTTGACCGACAGCGAAGGCCTTGCGGAAGGCTCGCCGCGTCTGGGCAATTTCCAGTCAGGCGACACCGAGTTCTTTGTCGGCCGGCCGATCCTCCCGCGTCGCATTACGTTAAGGGCGACCTATGATTACTGATCGGTGAAACAATAGGCCCTGCGATCATCGATCTGTTTTTCCCGGCAAGGCAGAGCCATGAGTAAGCCGAGTTGGAAGAACTTCAATCGACTGACCTGGCGTCTTGGCGATTCATTTCAATATATGCGGCGGGGCGAAGTGCGGCGCCCGATGTCCTCCTCCCAGGACATCGGGCGCTGTGTGCAAACGGTTTTACTGTCTGATATGTCATCCGAGCGCTGAAAGCAGTGAAAAACGATGAATAGTCTCGATTACAGTGTTATCGCCGTTTATCTCGGCGGATTATTGGGTTTCGGGTTTTTGCTGCGCCGGCAAACGAGTGAAGGAGAGTACTTTCTCGGTGGCCGAAACTTGGGGTGGTTTCCCCTCACGCTGTCGGTTATGGCGACACAACTTGGCGCCATCAGCTTTATTTCGGCGCCCGCGTTTGTAGGATTGCGGGAAGGCGGCGGCCTGAAATGGCTGACCTACGAATTCGCCGTACCGCTTGCAATGATCCTCGTCATGTTCGTCATATCGCCGGCCCTCTACAGGGCCGGGATTGTCAGCATCTATCAATATCTCGATCGCCGCTTCGGCCGTTCGACGAGGCTGTTGATAAGTATAGCGTTTCAGATTGTGCGCGCCTTCGCCACCGGCATCACGGTCTACGCGATGGGCATCATCCTCGAGGCGGTGCTGGGCATTCCGTTCTGGCAGTCAGTGGTTGTCGTCGGGCTAATCACGCTGGTTTATTCGACCGCTGGCGGCATGAAAGCGGTGGTTTACAGCGATGCGATTCAGATGGTTCTGATTTTCGGCGGTCTCTTGCTGGTCGGATGGTACGCCTTTAAGGAAGTTGGAGGGTTCGAAGAATTCTGGCGCGAGGTCGATCCGGCGCGCCTGAAGGCTGTCGATTTTACGTCTCTTGGACTTAACGGAGATGAATTCGGTTTTTTGCCAATGGTGTTTGGCGGTTTTGTTCTTTACGCTTCATATTACGGATGCGATCAGACTCAGGCGCAACGCATATTGTCGGCGAAGAATTTGGGCGATACGGGCCGATTGCTGTTCGCCAATGGCGTCCTGCGCTTTCCGCTGGTGTTGCTTTACAGCTTTACCGGCCTGATTGTCGGCGTTGTTGCATTAAACGATCCCGGTTTGCGGGCGCAAATCCCTGCGGACAAACCGGATTATTTGATGCCTATTTTCATACTGGAACATCTTCCCCATGGCGTCATCGGCCTGTTGATGGTTGCAATCCTTTCGGCGGCGATGTCGTCGTTGAGCTCGACCCTAAATTCGCTCGCAGCGGTGACGCTTGAAGATCTTAGCGAACTTGGGTTGAAACCGAATGATCCAAAAGCTGACGTGCGCTGGGCCCGGGGCGTTTCGGTTTTCTGGGGGCTCGTCATTCTTTTTCTGTCGGTTTTTGGCGGTTCGATCGCGCCCACTGTGATCGAGGCCATCAATAAAGTCGGCTCGGCGCTTTACGGACCGATCCTCGCCATATTTCTGATCGGCATGCTGAGCCGGCGCGCCGGCGCGCCGGGTGTGAATGCGGGCCTCTTTGCGGGCGTTATTGTCAATCTTTATCTGTGGAAATTCCAACCGCAGGTATTCTGGATGTGGTGGAATGTTATCGGTTTCGTTGTTACGGTCGGCGTAGCTTACGGATTGGTTTTCGCCTCTAAAAAGACGCCCTCCGGAGCAATCGAAGCCGGCAAGGCCATGTTGAATGGTGCGGCTTCGCGACGCGATGTCGTAGCGTTTGGAGGCGCGCTTTCCTTAATGTTCATCTTTATGCTGCTCATCAGCGTCTGGCTAGGCGTGCTGGGGGGAAGACTGTCGTGACGACACGAACCAATCAGCGCGCAGAGCTTGAATTTTTTGTTCGGGCAGGGATTGAGGCTTGCACGCCGCGGCGTGTTTTGCCGCCGGCGCTTCCAAAAGAACCGCCTGAAGGCGAGACAATCATTCTTGGCGCCGGCAAAGCGGCGGCGGAAATGGCCGCAGTGGCGGCGGACAATCTGTCGGGACGCGTGCGGGGATGCGTCGTTACGCGTTACGGCCACGGGGCGGATCGTCCAACCCGCGATATCGACGTCATTGAGGCGGGCCACCCGGTTCCCGATGAAAATAGTTTCACCGCCGCTCAGAAAATTCTCGAAACGGCGCGGAGTGCGAAAAAAACTGACCGTGTGCTCTTCATGATTTCGGGCGGCGGCTCAGCACTGCTTTGTTCGCCGATTGACGGCGTTTCTCTCGATGAGAAGCAGGAAATTACGTCATTTCTCGTCGAGAGCGGCGCGCCTATCGAGGATATAAACTGCGTCCGCAAGCACTTGTCGAAGGTCAAGGGAGGGCGGCTGGCGGCTGCGGCCGGCGCGGCGGAAAAAATCACTTACATCATTTCGGATGTGGTTGGAGACCGTCCTGAGGATATCGCATCAGGTCCGACGATTCCGATAAAACCAGAGCCAGAACGAGCGCTCGGGCTTCTGCGCGATTACGGATGGCTCTTGTCGTCGAATCTCGAAAGGGCGATTCGGCAAGTTTCAAAAACGCCGCCGGCCCCTCACGAAACTCATATTCTTGCAAGGAATAAAGATGCGCTTTCATCTGTCGAATCCGCCGCGCGTGCGAAAGAGCTACGCGTGTATAATCTTGGCGACAAGGTTGTCGGCGACGCCGGCGAGGTCGGCGCGGCGCATGCGCGGTTGGCGCTTGAATCTATCGACGAGGGAAAACCCGCGCTTATCATTTCCGGCGGCGAGTTGACGGTGCGCGTCAGGAATCCGACGGGCCGCGGCGGTCCCAATCTTGAATATCTCGCCGCGCTCATGATGGAGCTGCCTGACGGCGCGCCGGTCGCGGCGATCGCCTGCGATAGCGACGGCATTGACGGCTCCGAAGACAATGCCGGCGGTTACTTCGATAGGCATTCGCTTGCGCGCATTAAGGCGGCCGGCTTTGATCCGCAGAAATTGCGAATGGAAAACGAGACTTACAGCCTCTTTGGAGCCTGCGACGGCCTTGTCAAGACAGGGCCTACACGAACAAACGTAAACGATATCAGGATAATTTCGGTAAATGGCGATGAGCGATAATCTTCGTAAGAAAGCAATTGAGATTTTGACGGCGAATGATCGCGGCGGATACACGGTGCCGACCGCGGGGCTTTATCCCTATCAATGGAATTGGGACTCGGCGTTTGTCGCGCTCGGATTTGCAATCTTTGACCGGGACCGCGCGTGGCGTGAGATCGAAACCCTTTTCGATGCGCAATGGGATGACGGATTTGTCCCGCATATTGTGTTCCACGTGGATGATTCCGGATATTTTCCAGGTCCTTCCATCTGGCGTACGCGTAATACGCCTGCAACTTCGGGAATAACGCAACCGCCTGTCGCTGCAAGCATTGTTCGCTCGTTATGGGAGAGCGGCGATCGGATCGAGCGCGACCGTCTCGCAGCGATCTATCCGAAATTGCTCGCGTGGCATCGGTGGTTTCATCGCTATCGCGATCCGTTGGGCAATGGCTTGATCTTGGCGACGCATCCATGGGAAAGCGGCCGCGACAACTCGCCGGAATGGGATGCGCCTACGGCCAGGATCGACACGTCCGGCGTTGAACCCTATCAGCGCCGGGATCTCACGCTTGTCGATCACGCAATGCGTCCAACCAAGGACGATTACGATCGCTATCTCGCCATTCTGCAATTCGGACGCGGCCATAATTGGGATCATAAATTAATAGCCGAAAATAACCCCTTCCGCGTGATCGATGTGGGCATGACAATGATCCTATTGCGCGCCAACCGTGACCTTTTGCACATGGCAGAAGCGCTCGGGCGCACGGAGGACTGCAAAGAACTCAGTGAGAGAATTGAATTATCCGAAGATAACGTTTCTTACCTCTGGAACGAGGAAATCGGCGCGTATTGTTCACGTGATATCATTACTGATCGGTCTTCCGGTATTGTCACCAACGCGTCATTTCTAAGTTTTTACGCCGGCGTCGGCGATGCGTCACAGAAAACGACGCTCATTGAAAATCTCGACCGTATTAACGCATGCGTACGCTATCTATTGCCGAGCACGGATCCTGCGCATGAAAAATTCAACTCCATTCTTTATTGGCGCGGGCCGGTCTGGGCAGTCGTGAATCAACTGGTCGCCAGCGGACTGGCCGAACAAGGCTATCAAACGCATGCTCAGAAAATTGTTGACGACACCCGTGCGCTAATTAGGTCTTCAGGCTTTTTCGAGGCTTTTTGCCCGGTGACCGGCGCAGGCGTCGGGGGCGCCGAATTTTCGTGGACAGCCGCAATTTGGCTCCTCCTTTCCGCCGATGACGGGAATCAAATAACATTGATCAAAGGCGCAGCGTGAGAGAAAGCGCCGGCAAACTTGATGGCAGACCGCTGTTCGGCGGCGTTGAAGCCGGCGGCACGAAGTTCGTTTGTGCGGTCGGCGCGGCGCCCGATGATATCATCGAGCATGAAACGTTTCCAACCTCTGCGCCTGAGGAGACACTTGTCGACGTTTGCGCATTTTTCCGTAAACAGATGAAAAAATACGGCCCGTTAAGGGCGATTGGCGTGGGCGCATTCGGGCCTGTTGATATTAATCCGTTATCGCAAACCTTCGGACGGATATTGTCGACGCCGAAAGCCGCATGGCGAAACGTCGATATTCTGAATAGGTTGAGCGACGCGTTGAACTGCCCGGTCGCCATAGACACGGACGTGAATTGCGCCTTGTACGGCGAATCGCGTTTCGGCGCCGGGCGTGACAGCGACAATCTTGCGTATATTACGATCGGGACTGGCGTCGGCGCCGGGTTAATGATCAACCGCACTATCGTTTACGGCGAATCTCATCCGGAAGTCGGCCATATCTTCTGTCCAAAGAGGCCGGAGGATGAAAATTTTCCGGGAAGCTGCCCTTTTCACGGCGACAGGTGTTTCGAAGGACTGACCGCAGGCCCGGCGATCATGGCGCGATGGGGGATGTCGGCCTCGCATTTGCCGCCCGATCATCCGGGGTTGAGGACGATAGCGCACTACATATCGCTATTGTGCCTGAACATCCTCTTGTCGTTTTCGCCTGCGCGGATCATCCTTGGCGGCGGCGTCATGAAACAGTCGCGGCTTTATCCCTTGGTTCGAGCGGCTTTGTGCGAGAATCTCTGCGGCTATTGCGGCGCCAGAAAGGGTCTTGGAGATTTCGGGGAATTCATTGTTCCGCCGGAGCTAGGCGACGCTTCGGGAGTCGCAGGCGCGCTTGCGATCGCATACGATCTTTATGTTTCACGCAAGGCGTGATTGCTTTGCAGGGAGAATGGTCGGCGTCATATTTCGGGTTGGAAAAAACGGCCTCAGACGCTGGTGAAAAAACGTTTGTTGAATGATAATGCCGCAGCACCGATGGCGCAGGCGTCTCCATTCGTTTCGGACACCATCAACCGCGGAATAGTACGCGGCTCCGATCGCCGTGCGTCATCGAAAATTTCAATATGTGGAATGACCTTGCGAGCAAGGGCCTTTGGAATGCGCCCTCCAAGTACGATCGCTTCCGGATCGAGAATTGCGGAGAGCGCTGAAGCGATCAACGACAGAGAATCGCGCGTGCGTGCGATCCATTCATCGACGGCCGGCCATCCGATATCGAATTTATGCAGCATATCGGAAATGCCGGATATCTCTATCCCATGTTGCGCCACGATTTGACGCAACAATTCAAGATTCGGATGCGGATAAACCGCTCGAGGGAGGATGAGCCCGATCTCGCCGCCATTGCCGTTGCAGCCGCGCATCAACTCATGATTGATAATGATCCCGCCGCCTATGCCGGTCGAGAAGAAAAGATAAGCGAAATTGTTATAGGTGCGTCCAGCGCCGACGAGACTCTCGCCGATCGCGGCCGCGTTGCCGTCATTTTCGACCCATACCGGAAAGCCGAGTTGCTCACGCAACAATTCTTCAATGTCCACCAACGCCCAGTCATCGAGCGTGCGCGGCGTATTGTATCGACCATGGCCGCCAAGCGAGTATCCGGATATGCCGACCCCTACGCCCAAAATCTTTTGTTTCGTCAATCGGCGTTTTTGGATGAATTTGGCGAATGTCTTGTTCAACGTTTCGATAACCGCAGAGCGGGTCATCGTGGTCATATCGTGCTGCGCCTGTTCGAGCACGACGCCTGAAAAATCCATCAATGACACGGACAGTGCGTCGGTCATGATCGCTACGCCGAATGCATGAGCATAATCTGGCGCGATCTCCACGGACATGGATGGCTGGCCTCGTCTGCCTCCGGATTTGCGTTCGCCTTCATAAAGAGCCCCGCGCGCGATCAGGCCGCTCACAAGTCTCGAAACGCTTTGTTGAGCAAGTCCCGTCCGCCGGGCGATCTCCGGTTGGGTTAACCCGCCGCCACGCAGCGTTATGTTTAAAATCTTCTTTTCGCTTTCAGAAGGCTCTCTGAAGCTTTCCTCGTCGAGAAGGGCGTTATTTTTTTTCGTCCTGATCATCGATTTTCGGAGGCTATGAACCGCCGCCCGATTTTGCTGCAAAAGTTACGGAGTGATTTTATCAGGAAAAAGTCTCAATTAAGCAATAGCCGCTTCGGGACATTTCATGGAACTGAATAGCGCCCTTTCGCTCCCGAGTATAAGGAGCATGTTCCGCTGCTTGACGGTCTCACCGTTTCAATTGAGAGATCAATCGGGATTCGTCAGGTCAGGAATAGCAGTTTATCGAAAGAATGACGCGCTGCGCGTCCGAGTGCTACGGCGCTTCGCAAGTGAAATTTTCGGCGTCATCGACGTCGCCCTCGCCGGAATACCGGGCGATCTGCGGATAGGGACATAGCGGCCGCGTGCGGATAGTCGCGCCGTCGGCGCCGAGTTGTCGCGCGATTATCCTGTCGGGGGCCATATCTTTCTCCACCCAGGCTTCAAGCGCGGCGATCGGATCGAATCGCTCGGCGCTCTGGTGCGGCGCCTCGAAGCAATGGCCGGCGCCGGGAACCATAAACAATCGGAAGAACGCGTCAGCCTGGTCTTTTCCGCCGGCGTGTTCGACGACATCCTCGTAATAGCCGATGGCGGCGCCCGGGACAGCGCCCGGATCGCTCCAGCCCTGCCACATGATGGCCTTGCCGCCAGCCGCCCTGAATCGGTCGAGATCCGGATTGTCGGCCCTGTAAAGCGCGCGCATGTAGTCGAGCGCTTTCGGATAGGCGGAAAGATCGAAATCATGGAGGGAATAGGACGGTCCCGGATCGCGTTCGAACAGAACGTAGCTGAAAAGATTATCGAGATAGGCTTCCATCACGCCCTTGCGGCCAGCCGGCGGCGTGAGCCATGTCGGCCAGTAGGGCTCCGATCCGAATGCGATGTTGTATTTCCAGTCGACGCCATGAGCGTCTGGCAAGCCGCTATACCATTTTTCCAGAACGCCGGTTTCGGCTTTCGTCAGGCAGGAACCGCTTTCGTTATCGGTTTTGCATTGCAGACTATGCGGATCGAATGAACAGGTCCGCGGATCGGCGATCAGGCCGTCTGCGGCGCCGTCTGCGGCGTCGCATTCATTCATGACGGCTTTGGCGATCAATTTCACTTTGGAGGGCGGGAGAATGGGCTTTCCGTCCGCCCCCGTATTGGAATGCACAGTCCAGGCGCCGTGCATGGCGAGCGTGCGCCAGTCGAGCGCCGGCGCGCCAATCAGCACGCCGTCAAACAGGTCGGGGAAGCGCTGAGCAGCCATCGCCGCCATGCGCCCGCCGTTCGAGCATCCGGAAAAATAGAAGAGATCCTCCGGGCGCCCATAGAACGCAGCGATGATCTCCTTGGCGGCGCGAGATACTTCCGGAATCGCGCGCCACGCCCAGTCGCGTTCGGCGGCGCGATTGTTATAGGCCCAGACGCCGTCGATGGCGTTCTCGCCCCAATGGCCGGCGTCGGTCGTGACGACGGCGTAGTTGCGGCTCAACGCAATATTGATGCTATTTGATAGCCCTGGACGATCAGGAAGCACCTCGCCGCAAAATCCGCCGCAGCCGGCCATGAAGAATTTGCCGTTCCATTCCGAGACGGGAAGGCGCATCTCGAAATTTATCGCCGGGCGCACATAGCCTCTCACCCGGCAGTAATCGGGCAGGGGCGGGCGGTCTTCGGGACGCAGATCGTGCCATTTTGCATATCGCAGGGCGCTCGCCGGCAACGGTCCGACGCCGCTCTCGACAATGTTCGTGGAGAGGATCGTGACATCGTCGACGGTCAGGTCCGTCAGCGACCGGCAGGCTTTTTCATCGTTACGCGCCAAAGCCGCGGAGGAAGTCACGGCGGCGACACCGATCGCGACAATCGCCGCCGCGCCTCGAAGCGAGCGCTTCCGCGAAAAACGCACTCGCATTTCTTTCTTCATTTACCTACTGCGCCTCGTCGTAATGCCAGGAAAGCGTAAAGCCCCATGTCCGCGGCGGCGCGAACAGGTTGAAGCCGGAGCCTGCGACATCGAACGATTGCAGCTTGTAGGTCTCGTCGAAGAGATTCTTGGCCCAAAGAGAGGCCTCAAAGCCGCGGCTCGATATGAACGCCAGCCGCGCATCGACAATGTCGTGCTGCGGGATGTCGGTTACATCGGGTGAAGCCGTGTCGTCGAAGAACTCGCTGACATTCTTGTAGGTCCAGCGCAAGGACATGGCGTTGTCGCCCGGCAG
>JBHHVZ010000099.1:0-10160 GCA_046756245.1 Parvularculaceae bacterium | reverse complement strand
AGCAGGCGGTGGGCTTCGGCGATCTCGGCGAGGGGGAAACGCCCCCCGATATCGACGCGAATTACGCCAGAGCCGAGAAGCGAAAACAGCTCTTCAGCCATCGCCGGCAGGGCGTCGGGCGTTGCATAGTGAAAGAGCGACGGCCGGATGAGGCTAAGCGATCCGCGCCGGGAAAGCTCAAGCGGCGCAAACGGCGGAACCGGCCCCGACGCATTGCCGTAGGAAACCATCATGCCCCGCAGCGCAAGAGAATCGAGCGAGGCCTCGAATGTCGCCGCGCCGACAGAGTCGTAAACCACATCGACGCCGCGTCCGCCGGTTATCGACCGTGCAGCGCCCGCAATATCATCTGTTTCTGTACGGACGATAATGTCTTTTACGCCATATGCTTTGACCCTCTCGGCCTTTTCCTTTGAACCGACGACAGCGATGACGCGCGCGCCAAGATGGTTCGCCCACTGACATAGAAGCGAGCCGACGCCGCCCGCCGCTGCGTAGACGAGCGCCGACTTGTCGGGCCCGAGCGGAAAGACCTGACGAACCAGCATCTGAACGGTGAGCCCCTTCAAAAGGCTCGCCGCCGCAGTCGTCGCATCGATTCCGTCAGGGAGTTTCACCGCCATAGCGGCGGGGGCGAGGGCGGCGTCGGCGTAAGCCCCGCCGGCGGCCAGATAGGCGACCCGGTTGCCGGGAACGAACGTATCAACCCCCTTGCCGGCGGCTTCGACCGTTCCGGCCGCCTCGCCGCCGAGAATAGCCGGCAGGGCGAGCGGGTAGAGCCCCTTGCGCTGATAGATATCGATGAAATTGAGGCCGATGGCGTCGTGGCGCACCAGGACCTGCCCGGGCCCGGGCGGACCCGTGTCATGGGCGGCGATGCGGAAGACTTCCGGCCCGCCATGCCGGTCGATGAAAACCGCTTTCGCCATTTTCCGGAAAGACTCCTTTCCGCCGGCTGCAAATCCGCCCGCCAATATTACATATTGCGGTGCGAACAGCTTGGCGAGTAGGTCTTTCCCGAAACGCCCTAAGGGCGAGACGCCAGAAGGAGCGGCGATATGCGGTTCACCATCAACATCGACTGCACGCCTGTGGAGGCGCGCGTCTTTTTCGGTATGCCCGACGTGGAGTCCCTCAACAAAATGATCGTCGAGGAAATGACCCGGCGCGCCAAGGAAAACATGGACACGCTCGCCGATCCGGAGCGGTTCATGACCCAGTGGATGCAGATGAGCGGCAAGGGGCTCGAGCAGTTCCAGACCACGATGGCGGCGGCGATGGCCGGCGCCTCCGGCGGCGCGAAGAAAAAATGAGGAAGGGATTAGGGATTGATGGATGAGGGAACCGAAATCTGTCATTCCGGGACGGCCTTCAGACCGGACCCGGAATCCAGTCCTGAGCCTATCCCAGCGATCATCGTCAAGGTCAGCGCAAGCCGCAGCGCTCAGGCATGGATTCCGGGTTCGCCGCTTGCGCGGCGCCCCGGAATGACGGCTCCCCTTCCTCAATCCCTAATCCCTAATCCCTCTCGCGAACGCCATGACAGCGCACGCTGAAACCGACACCATCTTCGCCCGCGCCTCAGGCCCCGGGCGTTCAGGCGTTGCGGTCTATCGCGTATCCGGCGCGGAAGCGCACGCTTTTGCCGGGGCCCTTGGCGCCCCGGCGGCGCGCCCCCGCGAAGCGAGACTCTCGGTCCTGCGCGATCCGGAAAGCGGCGAGACCATCGACAGCGGGCTGGTCATACTATTCGAAAGCCCGGCCAGCTTCACCGGCGAGGACGTCGCCGAGTTTCACCTGCACGGCAGCCATGCGGTGGAAACGGCGTTGTGCGAAGCGCTCGGCCGCCTCGGGGCGCGGCCGGCCGGGGCCGGTGAGTTCACCCTGCGGGCGCTCAGGAACGGCAAGCTCGATCTCGCCCAGGTCGAGGCTCTGGCCGACCTTGTCGACGCCGAAACGAGCGAGCAGCGACGCCAGGCATTGGTCCAGCTCGACGGTAGGCTCTCAGCCGTCGCCGAAGGCTGGAGAGCGCGCCTTTTGACCGTGCTTGCCGCGCTCGAGGCCGACATCGATTTCCCTGATGAGGACGACGTGCCGAGTGCGGTCGCCGCCCGCGCCGGCCCCGAAATCGACGCGCTCTTGAACGAGCTCCGGTCATACCTGGAGGATGCGCCGCGCCATCGGGCCATACGCGAAGGGATTGCGGTCGCCATTATCGGCGCGCCCAACGCCGGAAAGTCGAGTCTCATAAACCGACTGGCGGGCAGCGACGTGGCGATCGTTTCAGAACGTCCGGGTACGACGCGCGACGTGCTGACGGCGCGACTCGATCTTTCCGGCGTTCCCGTCACGCTCGCCGATACGGCCGGGCTAAGAAATACGTATACGGATGAAATCGAGGAGGAAGGCATGCGCCGGGCGCAGGCCCAGGCCGAGACCGCCGACATCCGCATAGGGGTGGCGGACCCGGCGGTCGGCGTTCCCCGGGAAACCCTTAAGCTTTTGAAAAAGCACGATTTTTTGTTATGGAACAAGGCCGATCTGGGAACGCCGGCCCCCGAACCGGCCCCTGAAGGGCTCCGTGTACTGACGATTTCGGCGAGGACCGGCGCCGGCGCGCCGGCGTTTTTAGACATGCTCGCCGAAGAGGTCGGCGAACGCTGCGGGTCGGGCGGCGGCGCGGCGCTAACGCACATCCGTCACCAGCGCGCCGTCGAGGAAGCCGTCGCCGCGCTTGAGCGCGCGCGCAATGAGGCCGCGCCCGAACTCGCCGCCGAAGACGCGAGACTCGCCGCCCGCGCGCTCGGGCAAATCACCGGCGCGGTCGGCGTCGAAGACGTGCTCGGCGAAATATTCGCAAGCTTTTGTATTGGGAAATAGGGTCTGCCAGCATGCTTGAATGCTTTGCATTAAGAGACGGCAATCCACACTTGAAACCTCTCAACCCGCTCATCCCGGCGGGAAGCCGGGACCCAGTCTGACTCCGCTCTGGGCCCCGGCCTTCGCCGGGGTGAGCGGAATAAAAAGCGAATTTCCGAACCAATGCAGACAGCCTGTTAAATAACGACGCCTGGTCATTTCACGTGAAACACGCCGGGGATGGTTATCCCACGCCTTGGAGCCTATTTTATTATGCCGGTCATCGGCCTATATGAGCGCGGCTGATGGAAACGAGCATGAAAATCTACGATGTCATCGTAATAGGCGGGGGTCATGCAGGGTGCGAAGCGGCCGCAGCCGCGGCGCGCGCCGGCGCGAAGACGCTGCTCGCCACCTACAAACGGGCGACGATCGGCGAAATGTCGTGCAATCCGGCCATCGGCGGGCTCGGCAAGGGCCATCTGGTGCGCGAGGTCGACGCGCTCGACGGGTTGATGGGCCGGGTCATCGACCGGGCCGGCATCCAGTTCCGCATGCTCAACCGTTCGAAAGGCCCGGCGGTGCGGGGCCCGCGCGCCCAGGCCGACCGCGCGCTTTACCGCAAACACATGCAGGCTGCGCTGGCCGAGCTTCCGGGCCTCGACATCGTCGAAATGGCGGTCGAGGACCTTCTGGTCGAGAACGGCCGGGCGATCGGCGTTGTCGGCGCCGACAGGACGGAAATCCGCGCCGGCGCGGTGGTGCTGACGACCGGGACATTTCTCAAGGGCGTCATCCATATCGGCGCGCGGCGCGTCCCGGCCGGGCGCTTCGGCGAAGCGCCGGCGAGGGGACTGTCGGGCCGGCTTTACGCCGCAGGACTCAAGCTCGGACGGCTGAAAACCGGCACGCCGGCCAGGCTCGACGGCCGCACCATCGACTGGGCGCGGCTCGAAATGCAGCCCGCCGACCCCGAACCGGTCCCGTTTTCTTTTTTGACGGAGCGGATCGAGGTTCCGCAGATTTCCTGCGGAATCACCGCAACGACTGCGGAAACCCACCGGATTATTGAGGAAAACCTTGATAAATCAGCCGCTTACGGAGGCGGCATTGCATCGCGCGGGCCGCGCTACTGCCCCTCGATCGAGGACAAGGTGGTGCGCTTCGCCGAGCGCGAGAGCCACCAGATTTTTCTCGAGCCCGAAGGCCTCGACGACCCGACGGTCTATCCGAACGGGATCTCGACCTCGCTGCCGGAGGCGGTGCAGGACGCTTTCCTTGCGACCATTCCGGGCCTCGAGCGGGCGAAAGCGATCCGCCACGGTTACGCAATCGAATATGATTACGTCGACCCGCGCGGACTCTTCCCGACGCTCGAGACGAAAGACATCCCCGGGCTTTTCCTGGCCGGCCAGATCAACGGCACGACGGGCTATGAAGAAGCCGCCGCACAAGGGCTGATGGCGGGGCTGAACGCTGCGCGCAGGGCCGGCGGCGGAGACGGCGTCATTCTCGAGCGGGCCGAAGCCTATATCGGCGTCATGATCGATGACCTTGTAACTTGCGGCGTTACAGAACCCTATCGGATGTTCACCTCGAGGGCCGAATACCGGCTTTCTTTGCGCGCCGATAACGCCGATCAACGCCTGACGCCGCGCGGGTTGGCCGCCGGCGTGATGGGCGCCGAGCGCGCCGCCGCGTTTCACGTGAAACAGGCGGCGCTCAAGGCGGCGCGGCAATGGGCGCGGGAAACTACAATCACACCCAACGAAGCCCGGAAGCTCGGCCTGGCGCTTAATCAGGACGGGCGAAGGCGCTCGATTATCGATCTGCTTGGGTTGCCGGGTGTGGGCCGGGCCGATCTGGCGGCGATCTGGCCGCGTCTTGGCGCGCTGGAACCCCAGGTCGCCGAACAGCTCGAGATCGAGGCGCTATACGCCGGCTATCTCCACCGTCAGGAGGCCGATATCGTTGCTTTCCGGCGCGATGAAAGTCTCGCCCTGCCGGCCGATCTCGATTACGGCGACATACGCGGGCTATCGAACGAGGTTCGGATCAAGCTCGCCGAGGCGCGGCCCCTGACCCTCGGCCAGGCCGGGCGCATCGAGGGCGTGACGCCGGCCGCCCTCGCGGTCCTCCTCGCCTGGGTGAAGAAAAACGGGGCCCGCATTGCCTCCTGAACCGGCCATGACCCCGGAAGAGTTCGCCGACGCTATCGGCGTTTCACATGAAACGCTCGAACGATTGAAAAAAATGGATGCGATTCTGCTCGACTGGGCGTCGCGCCATAATCTGATTGCGCGCTCGACCATCGAGGACCGATGGCGTCGTCACTATCTCGATTCAGCCCAGCTTTTTCCTCGGATTCCTGTAAGCGCGCGCAGTCTTGTCGATCTCGGCTCGGGCGCCGGGTTTCCCGGCCTGGTGCTTGCGGCGATGGGCGCCGCATACGGACTAAATGTGGTCCTGCTCGAAAGCACCGGCAAAAAGGCCGGGTTCCTGAGGGCCGCAATTGACGCCATGGCGCTCGACAACGCGACAGTCATACCGGAGCGGATCGAGCGGGCCCGCCTCGACCCGCCCGACATTGTCACTGCGCGGGCGCTCGCGCCTCTTCCCAAGCTGCTTGACTACGCCCATGAAATTCAAGGGAAAAATACCCGGTGTTTCTTTCATAAGGGACAAGATGTTGAGGATGAATTGACCGAAGCCGCTAAATGTTGGCATATGGAGGTCATACCGCATCCAAGCATCACCAACCCGGGATCGGTGATCCTCGAAGTCAGAAACCTCGCCCGTGCCTGAATCCGAATTTGCGCCGCATCGGCCCCGCATTCTCGCCGTCGCCAACCAGAAGGGGGGCGTCGGCAAAACGACGACCGCCATAAATCTCGCAACGGCGCTGGCGGCGGTGGGAGAAACGGTGCTGCTGATCGATCTCGATCCGCAGGGCAACGCTTCAACCGGCCTCGGCGCGCGCGCGTCTGAGCGCACGGTGACGACATATGACGTTCTTTCCGGCGATTACCGGCTCGACGCCGCAATCGCCGAAACCGACATTCCCGGCCTGTGGCTGGCGCCGGCCGGCGTCGATCTCGCCGGCGCGGAAGTGGAGCTGATCGGCGCCGAACGCCGCCATCACCGCCTCGCCGACGCGCTCGCCGACTATGAGCGCGCGCCCGCGCGCGCGTCTTACGTGATCATCGACTGCCCGCCGTCGCTGAGCCTCTTGACGATCAACGCGCTCGCCGCCGCCGACGCGGTCGTCATTCCGCTGCAATGCGAGTTCTTCGCGCTCGAGGGGTTGACGCAGATTCTGCGCACGATTGATACGGTTCGCACACGGATTAATCCGCGGCTGGAACTGCAGGGCGTCATTCTCACCATGCACGACAAACGCAACAACCTGTCCGCCCAGGTCGAGGAAGACGTGCGCGCGCATCTGAAGGACAAGGTTTATCAGACGGTGATCCCGCGCAATGTGCGGATCTCCGAAGCGCCCAGCTACGGCAAACCGGCGTTGCTTTACGACCTCAAATGCCCGGGCAGCCAGGCCTATATCCGGCTGGCGAGCGAGGTCATCCAGCGCGAACGGGCCCGCCGCGCAGCCGCATGAGAGAAGGGGCGAGACAGGACATGACCCCGGCGAGAAAAAGACTGGGCCGCGGCCTCGATGCGCTCTTAGGCGACGCGCCGGTCGAGCGGCGGGGCCCGGCTTCGGCCCCGGAAACGCAGAAAACCGGGCTTCCGATCGAATTCCTCGAGCCCAACCCGGCCCAGCCGCGCCGCGTCTTCGACGACGCCGCCATCGACGAGCTGGCGCTCTCGATCAAGGCGCGCGGCCTTCTGCAGCCGATACTCGTGCGCCCGAAGGGCGAAGACCGCTATGAAATCGTCGCCGGCGAGCGCCGCTGGCGCGCCGCGCAACGCGCAAAGCTGCACGACGTTCCCGTGATTATCCGTGAGCTGACGGATGAGGAATCCTCGGAAATTTCGCTCATCGAAAATCTTCAGCGCGTCGATCTCAGCCCGATCGAGGAAGCGGAAGCCTATCGCGGCCTCGTCGACGCCTATGAGCGCACGCAGGACGAAATCGCCCGCGCCGTGGGCAAGAGCCGCAGCCATGTGGCCAACATGATGCGGCTTTTAAAACTGCCGGCACGCGCTCGCGAGGCGCTTTCGACCGGCGAGCTTACGATGGGCCACGCCCGGGCGCTGCTGGCGGCGCCCGATCCGGACAGGCTGTGCGCGCAGGTGATCAAAAACGGGCTCTCGGTGCGCGAAACCGAGGCGCTGGCGAAGCGCGAAGCGGCTCGGGCAGAAGGCGGCGAAGCCTCTGAAAAGGCTGAAAAAAAAGCTGACACCGGGACCAGGCGAACGAAAGACGCCGACACCCGCGCGCTCGAAGCCGACCTCGCCGCCGCCCTCGGCCTCGAGGTCGAGATCAGCCACACATCGAAGGGCTCCGGCGCCGTCACGATCCGCTATCTCTCGCTTGATCAGCTCGACGAGGTTTGCCGTCGGCTGATGGGTGCGGGGGTTTAGAGGCCCTTGAATCGAGAAACGGCGGTGTCTGACGCCCGCTGGCTATGCGCGCGAGCAACATAATATCTACACGGATAGTCTATCGCCTCGCCATGACGGCGAGTCGCAAAGCCGCGCGCTCGACAATCTCGCGCTGAGGCGCGCCAGTGGTCTTGGCGTCGAGCTCGGCGTCCACCAGCAGCCGTTGGGCCCGGGCGAGACGGGCGCGCGGCCACTTTCTGAGCCGCGCCTCGAAGGCGCGATGTTCGGCGAAAAAGACCGGGGGCCTTAGTTTCTTCATGGCGCTCGCCGGCGTCTCGCCCTTGGCGACGAAGGCTTGCGCCGCCTCGAGCCGGGCGAAGCCGCGCTGAAGCGCGCGCAGGAGCGTAATCGCCCCGGCGCCGGCGGCGGCCGACTGGTGCATGGCGCGCGCAAGCCGGGTCGGCGCGCCGTCGGCGCAGGCCGCCGCCGCCTCGTCGAGCGCGGCGCCGACGCTGTCGACGAGACTTGTGCGCACATCCTCGACCGTGATCGTTCCCGGGCCCTGGCGGGTCTCGGCCGCGCCTTTGAGCAGAATGAGCTTGTCGATCTCGGCCCGGCTGACGCCGCGGTCGTCGCCGAGGAGCGACGCCAGCAGGTCGAGCGCGTCATTGTCGAATTGCAGATTCTCCGCCCGCGCAGCTTCGACGGCGAGGGCGCGGATTTCGGCCGGCTTGTCGGCGTAGCAGGGCAGCGCGGCGGCGTGTTTTGCGCGTTCGAACATCTTTCGCAGCGCCGAACGCGGCGCCAATTCGCCCGCCTCGATGATGACGAGGGCGTTCGATTTAAGGTCGCCCGCATCAAGCGCGTCGATCAGGTTCTTCGAAGCAGCCGCCGAAGCGTCGCCAGCCGTACGTAAGCGGACGATCCGCTGACCGCCCGCGAAGGAAAGCGCCGCCGCTTCGTCGGCGAGGCGGGCGGGATCTGTCTTTAGATCGGCGTCGGCGAGCTCGATATAGTTGAACGGGTCTCGAAAATCGGCCACGACCCGGCGCGCCAGCCCGTCGGCGCGTTCGCGCGCAAGCCCTGAATCCGGTCCGTACACCAGCACCGCCGCAATGTTGGCGTCGGGTTTTTGCACAAACGCCTGAATGGAGCGTCCTTTCAGGGCGACCATATTTCCCTGCGTTATTCTTCGGCGGATGCAAGCTGGAGAAGAATGTCGCGCTCGATCGCTTCGGCGAGGCTCGTGGCGGCCTTCTCGCGGGCTGCGCGCTCGGCGAAAAGCGTCGAATATTGCGAGCTGACGATATTGAAGGACGCCACCGCCTCCGCCGCGCCCTTGAACTCTTTCCCGCCCGCCCGGTCGAGCAGGGTGTATTTCGCGTTAAGCCGGTAATTGTAGCGCGTCACGGTCGCGTCGATCTGAACCGCGAGCCGTTCGGCGCGCTCATCGACATGAACCGACAGATCGTAATCGTGCTGAACGACATTGATGGCGAGAAGCTGGGTGTCGAGCGCGCGCCTTACGGACGGCGCGACGATCTCCGGCCCGCTGACCTCGGCGATCTCGACGCGCGCCAGCAAGGGCGAGAGCGATTCGCCTTCCGGCGTCGCGTAAAGCGGCTGGAATCCGCATCCGGAAAGAAAAGCGGTCGCGCCAAGCGCGGCGGCGGCGATCAATGCGCGCGGGACTGGCATGCGGGCCTCCTTCAAGCGGGCGCAGGGTCAGGCGGCGACGATGTTGACGATGCGCCCCGGCACGACCACGACCTTGCGTACGGTCAACGCGCCAATATGGCGCTGCACCGCCTCGTCGGACAAGGCCGCGGTCTCGATCTCTTCGCGCGGCGCTTCGCGGGCGATCTCGATTTCAGCCCGCTTTCTGCCGTTGACCTGCACCGGCAGCACGATGGTGTCGCTGGTTATGAGCGCCGGGTCGGCCTCGGGCCAGGGCGCCTCGCAGACAAAGCCTTCGCCGCCCAGGGTTTCCCAGCACTCTTCGGCCAGGTGCGGCGTGAACGGGGCGATGAGGCGCGAAAGCGCCGACAGCGCTTCGGCGCGGACCCATTCGCCGGCCTTTTCAGCCTTCTTGAGGGCGTTCACGAACTCATAGAGGCGCGCAATCGCCTTGTTGAAGCGGAAATGCTCGATGTCGGCGGTGACGCCGGCGATGGCCGCATGGGTCGCGCGGCGAAGTTCGGTTGACGCCGCGTCGTCCGGCGCCGGCCCGGAGAGGTCGACGGCCCGCAGCGCGCCCATGGCCGCGGCGACGCTGTCCCAGATGCGGCCGATGAATTTCCACGCCCCGGCGACCCCGGCGTCGGTCCATTCGACGTCGCGCTCGGGCGGCGAGTCGGAGAGCATGAACCAGCGCGCCGCATCGGCTCCGTACTGGTCGGCGATGGCTTCCGGTGAGACGACGTTCTTTTTCGACTTCGACATTTTTTCAATGGGGCCGATGAGGACGGGATTCAGACCGAATGATGCTTCTCCAGGCAACTCCTGTCCGTCGTCATGAAAGACCAACATCCCGAGACGCTGTGTTTGCTCTCTCCAAGCTTCTCCGAAACCCGGCGGCGTTCGGTGATCGCGAAAAGTTTGAGGATAATCCAACGGTTGGTCGTCACCCAGGTCGCCTGCAATCTCTTCCCAGGGAATTCCCTGCCGTTCCGCTTCATCGATAGACATACGGAGAATCCACTCCGGAGGAATCCATTCACCGGTCCTGTCTCGGTATGTCGCATGCGTCACCATGCCCTGGGTGAACAGGCGGGCGAACGGTTCGTCTACGGAAT
>JBHHVZ010000098.1:0-10397 GCA_046756245.1 Parvularculaceae bacterium | reverse complement strand
CGGCGGCTTCGCGGGCTGCTTCCTCGGCCTCGTCGGCGGCTTCGCGGGCGGCTTCTTCGGCCTCGTCGGCGGCTTCGCGGGCTTCGTCTTCAGCTTCTTTAGCGGCCTCGCGCGCTTCGTCTTCGGCGTCCTTCGCGGCCTCGCGCGCCTCTTTTTCAGCCGCCTTGGCGGCCTTGCGGGCCTCTTTCTCAGCCGCCTTGGCGGCCTTGCGGGCCTCTTTCTCAGCGGCCTTGGCGGCCTTGCGGGCTTCGTGTTCGGCTTCCTTCGCCGCCCTGCGCTCCGCCTTCATCGCTTCGCGTTCGGCTTTGAGCGCGGCGCGTTCTTCAGGCGTCAGACCGGGATTATCGTCGTCGATGGTTCCGTCGCCGCGGCGCTTCAGGCCGTCAGGACCAATGTCGTCGTCATCGACTTCGTCTTCGTCTTCATCGTCGACGCCGGGCTGGTCGTCGTCGATGGTGCCGTCGCCGCGGCGCTTCAGGCCGTCGGGACCGATATCATCGTCGTCATCGTCGTCATCGTCCGCCTGCAGCAACATTAATGCGCTGACGGCAGGCCAGGGCGCACGTGCGGTCGGCGCCGCCTGGGCGGGGGAGAGAGGCGCGCCTGCGAACAGGGCGGCCGAAAGGGCGAGAACGCTCGCCGACGCCAGAACTCGGGACATGGGATTCTCCTTGGTTGCACGGGGCATCGGGATGATGACGCGCGAACCCGGCCCTTTATTCCCGAGTTTTCCTAAGTCGAAATCGTAAATATTGTTTAAATATGTAAACTGCATGAAAAGCATCAATAATTTACTGTGCACAAGGATTGACGGCCGATTGAGCGAAACCCCGTTGTGCGGCGACGGGCGCTGTATTGAAGGCGTTCATTCGCAAAGCCGGGCCGTATTCGTCAAGGCCGTAATAATTGGACAGTCCGATCCGGAATCACGCGGACAGGAGGCGACGAAATCTTCCAGCACCGTTTCCATGCGCTTGAGGTCGGCGATTTTGGCGCGCACTTCTTTAAGCCTGCCTTCGGCGATGGCGCTCACCTGCCCGCATGTTCGGTTTTCAGCGTTGGCGAGCTCAAGCAACGACGCCACATGATCGAGAGAAAAACCCAGCTCCCGACATCTCTTCACAAATAACAGGCGCGCCACATCCTCGCGCTTATAGACGCGATACCGATTGTCCCCGCGCGCAGGAGAAGGAATGACGCCGGCGTTCTCATAATACCGGATCGTCTCCACCTTGAGACCGGTCCGTTCGGAGACGGCGCCGATGAAGAATTCACGATTCTGCGACATTGTTGCATCCGCCCTTGAGTCTATAGCAACTACAGACTTTATATAGGCGGCGTCAGCTTGAAAAGGCAACGCACGCATTGAAACGATTTCACCGAATATTCGCGACAGCGCTAATCGCCGCAACGGCGTCCGCTTTGGACATGCAGACCGCGTCCGCCGCACCGATCACCTTCAATACGGCGCTGCCGGTGAGCAAAGGGGAATTCATTCTTCGCCAGCAACTGATCGTGATGAAAGCATCGGATCAATTCGCCGGCGTCCGCCGCGACGTGACGCAAATAACGGGACTTAGCGTTCTCGGTTATGGCGCGGCTCGAAAGCTCGCCCTGTTCGGCGTGTTGCCGGTCGTGAACAGGGATGTTGAAGTCGGCGATTTCGACAGCAGCGAATTCGGTCTTGGCGACGCCAGACTGTTTGCGCGCTACGAAATATTTCGCGACGACGGCAGGGCGCGGACAATTCGACTGGCGCCGTTCGCCGGGCTGACTGTCCCGACAGGCGAAGACGGAAAAACCGGGGACGGCTCGGTCGATGCGTTCGGCGGCGTCATCCTGACGGCCGCATCCGCCGACTGGATTTTCGACGGTCAAGTTCAATATATCGCCAATCGCGAAGCCGACGGTTTTGAACGTGGCGACGCCGTGATCGTCGACGCCTCGATTCAGCGCCGTCTGCTTCCCCGCCGCCTTAGTGCGCAGAATGAGGGATTCCTGTTCGCCGTTCTTGAGGCCAATGTCACCGATTCCGAAAAAGACCGGATCGGCGGGATAACCGACCCCGACTCGGGTGGAACGACAGTTTCTTTGTCGCCGGGCGTGCAATATGCAGCCAAACGCTGGATTGCCGAGGCGGCCGTGCGCGTGCCGGTCGTGAAAGACTTGAACGGCGCGGCGCTGGAGCCGGACTATTCCGTCATTGCAAGCCTTCGCGTGAACTTTTAGATTAGGAGAAGATTATGATCAGATCGTTGTCATTCGTATTGGCTGGATTCCTGTTCGCCGGCGCAGCTCTTGCGAGCGATGCGCAGGCGGGCGATATACAATACGACCTTCGAATCGACGGGATTACATGCCCGTTCTGCGTTGCAACGTCGGAAGGCGCTTTAAAAAAAATAGACGGCGTCAAAAAAGTTTCGAGCGATATCGAGACAGGCGTCATCAGCGTCTGCACCGAGGAGTCGGTTGTCTTCACTGACGATCAGTTGAAAAAACTGTTTCTCGATAAGGGATTCACCTATCGGGGAATGGAAAAGCGCCAGGGCTGCGTAATCTGACGCATACGAATTGAGACGCCGCCCAAAGGCCAACCCGTACGGACATTCTGTAAAAAGGTCATAGCATGAGATTCAACCGTCTCGAGCAGAGCGGCTGGGGCTGGCTGCTTCTTTTCGCCTCGACGACGACCCTCGTCTGCTGCGCCTTGCCGATATTGCTGGTATCGATCGGGCTCGGCGCCGCGTCCGCCGCGCTCTTCGCCAATGCGCCCTTCCTGGTGACGCTCGCTCATCACAAGACATTGCTGTTTGCAGGCAGCGGAACGCTTTTGGCCATCGCCGGCTGGGCGCTTTTCAGGCCTGGCCGGACCTGTCCGGCGGATCCGGTTCTCGCAAAGCAATGCGAGACGGCGCATCAATGGAATAAACGGCTGTTCATCTTGTCCGCGGCGCTTTGGTGGGTCGGCTTTGCGGCGGCGTATCTGTCGCTGCCGCTGCTCAACCTTTATGAACGACTGTCCGGGTCCTGATTTTCGTTTTTCTCTAAGGCTTGTTGACATTCAGTGTATCACTGTCATTCCGGGGCGCTGCGAAGCAGCGAACCCGGAATCCATTCCTGAGCATTGGCGCTTGCACCAACCTTATCGCTGGTCGTGAGGACAGGCTCAGGCATGGATTCCGGGTCCGGCTTAAAGGCCGTCCCGGAATAACAGCCAGCGGCGCTGAATGTTAACAGGCTCTAATACGCCGCGATTTCAACATTAACGCCGCGCGATTTGAGCTCGGTGATCAGCCGGTCGAGATGGCGCCGGTCATGGGTTTCAACCGAAATGTCGATATAGGTGACCTTGGCCGGCAGATCGGAAAAGATCTTGTGATAGGCGACATCGATTACATTGGCGCCTTGCGATGCGATGATGTCGGAGATTCGCGTCAACTGGCCCGGTACGTCCAGAAGTTCAATCCTGAGGCGCGCGATGCGGCCCTGGCGCGCCAGATCGCGCATCAGGATCGACGATAAAAGCCGCGTATCGATATTGCCGCCGCAGATGACCGTGCCGACTTTCTTGCCGCGAAACCGTTCCGGGTGATCGAGAATGGCCGCAAGTCCCGCCGCGCCGGCGCCTTCGGAAAGAACTTTCTGCACGTTGAGGTAAAGGCTCAAGGCGCGCTCGAGCGAGCGCTCGTCGACGAGCATGATGTCGTCGACGAGACGCGCGATGATGTCACGGGTGAGCGCGCCCGGCTCCCTGACGGCGATCCCTTCGGCGAGCGTCGTGCCGCCGACGGCGCGGCTGTCGCCTTTGACTGCGTTGTACATGGACGGATAAAGCAGGGTCTGCACGCCGAGGACGGCGCATTGCGCGCCGCGCCGCGCCGCCGCCGCGGCGATCCCGGATAAAAGACCGCCGCCGCCGATTGGCGCGACGATAACGTCGAGATCGGAAACGTCGTCAAGCATTTCAGCCGCAACCGTTCCCTGACCGGCGATCACGTGAGGATCATCAAAGGGATGAACGAAGATGAGGCCCTCGCTTTCGCAAAGGGCTTCGGCGCGACGCTTGGCGGCGTCGAAGTCGTCGCCGTCGAGAATAACCCGCGCGCCAAACTTTTCGGTCTGTTCGATTTTTACGTAGGGCGTATGGCGCGGCATGACGATAGTCGCTTCGATGCCGAGCAGGCCGGCGTGGCGGGCGAGCCCTTGCGCGTGATTGCCGGCCGACGCTGCAATGACGCCGCGCGAGCGGGAACCGTCGTCTAGGCTTAAAAGCTTCGCCAGCGCGCCGCGCTCCTTGAAGGCGCCGGTGGGCTGAAGGTTTTCGTATTTGATCCACAGGTCGCAGCCGGCGAGCGCCGACAGCCGTTCGGAACGCAGGAACGGCGTACGCGCCACCGCCCCCCAGGCTGGGTCGCGGCGCTCGAGGATGGCGTCAAAAGCCTCATCGGCGAGGCCCGCAATCAGCGCATCCTCGCGATTTATGTGCTTCGCAAGCTGCATGAGGGGGTGCTTTATCGCGTATATTCCAGCTTTTCTAGCCTAAAATGGCGTAAATTTTCTGATTTCTCTGATGTGCGATGGTTGACGCCGCCAGGCGGGCGGCGTCGGACTCACAACAATGTGTCTGTCGCCCGCCCATTTTTCGTAGGAGCGTGCGGCCGGCGCGCCGCTGAGGGGCCAAGGAAATCGGCGGCGTTTATGTTATGCCGGACGACAGAACGACCGAAGCGGCCTGCGAACCTCGCGGAGCCGCGCAAAGGAGGCGAGTAATGACTGTTTTGCGTTGGGTGCTTTCCTTGGCGGTGGGCGGATTTCTCATCATGTTCGGGGCGATGAAGTTCATGGGGGCGGCGTTCATTTTTCCCTATATCGAATACAAGGCCGCCGCGGCCGGACTGCCGCTCGCCGATCTTTTCTATCCGGTCGGCAATTACGCGGTCGGCGCGCTTGAACTCGTCGCCGGCGTTCTGGTGATCCTGCCGATGACCCGCAGCCTCGGCGCGCCGCTCGCCGTGGTTCCGCTGCTGGGCGCGGTGGTTTTTCACCTGTCGCCTTATCTCGGCATCATAACCCCGGTCGATTACGCCGATCCGAAACCTGCAGAAGCGCTGGCGGCGGGCGGCGGCTTCGTGCGCGAAAATTTCTCGGCGGAAACCGCGCCCATGCTGTTCATCACGGCGTCGGTGCTGCTGGCGGCGGCGATCGTCAATCTGCTCATTCGCGCCCGCGACTGACAAATTTTCCGATGGCGATACGAAAAAGCCCGTCTGCTGGCGGGCTTTTTATTTCGCGTTCGCATCTTTGAAGACGCGCGCGAAGATCGTATCCACATGCTTGACGTGATAGCCGAGATCGAACAGGGCCTCGAGCGCGTCTGACGGAATAAGCGCCGTCACGTCCTTGTCGCCTTTGAGATTGTCCATGAACGGGTTTTCGCCGCGCCAGGCCGGCATGGCGCAGCGCTGAACGAGACGGTAGGCCTCTTCGCGCGGCGCGCCGGCTTGCGTGAGCGCCAGCAACACGCGCTGGGAATGAATGAGGCCGCCGAGCCTGTCGAGATTTTCCTGCATGCGCTCGGAGTAAACGACGAGGTTCTCGATGACGCCGGCGAGCCGGCAAAGCGCAAAGTCGAGATGAACGGTCGCATCCGGCCCGATGCCGCGCTCGACCGAAGAATGCGAAATATCCCGCTCGTGCCACAGCGCCACATTCTCCATCGCCGGAGTAGCGCACATGCGCACCAGGCGCGCCAGCCCGGTGAGGTTTTCCGTCAGCACCGGATTGCGCTTATGCGGCATCGCCGACGAACCCTTCTGACCTTTCGAGAAATATTCCTCCGTCTCAAGAACTTCCGTGCGCTGAAGGTGTCGGATTTCAACGGCGAGACGTTCGATCGACGAAGCGACCAGCCCGAGCGCGGCGAAGAAGGCCGCGTGCCGGTCGCGCGGAATGACCTGGGTCGAAATCGGTTCGACTGCGAGGCCCAGTTTTTCGGCGACATGCGCTTCAACCGCCGGATCAATATTGGCGAAGGTGCCGACCGCGCCGGAAATCGCGCAAACGGCGATTTCGGCCCGCGCCGCCTCGAGCCGCGCGCGCGCGCGTGCGAATTCGGCGTAGAAACCGGCGAGCTTCAACCCGAACGTGGTCGGCTCGGCGTGAATGCCGTGGCTGCGACCGACGCAAAGCGTCAATTTGTGTTCGAATGCGCGTTTCTTGAGGGCGGCGAGAACCCGGTCGACGCCGTCGAGCAGCAGGTCGGCGGCCCGCGTCAATTGAACCGAAAAACAGGTGTCGAGCACGTCTGACGAGGTCATGCCCTGATGAACGAACCGCGCCTCCGGTCCGACGATTTCCGCAAGATGGGTGAGAAAGGCGATGACGTCGTGCTTGACCTCGCGTTCAATGGCGTCGATGCGGGCGCCGTTGAATACAGCGTCGCCCCCCTTTTCCCAGATTTTCGCCGCCGCATCTTTCGGGATAACGCCGAGGTCGGCCATTTTTTCGGCGGCGTGCGCCTCGATCTCGAACCAGATGCGAAACTTTGTCTCCGGGGACCAGATCGCCGCCATTTCGGGCCTGGCGTAGCGGGGAATCATGGCGCGCTCCTCATACGCGAGTCATATGCGAGCGCAACTACGCCGCCCTTGCACAGATGTCAAAGGCGGCGCTGAAGCGTTTCCCGCAAGCGTCAGTCCTTGCGCTTGCCAAAAGGCAGGATCATCGGCGTTTTCGCCATGTAGGCGCGATACTGGTCGCCGAACAGGCGGATGAGATCACGCTCCTCATAGCCGATCGCTACAAAGATGTAGATCGTCCACACCGCCGAGAAAAGCAAATGCCCCATCGTCATATGCGGCGTCGCCCAGAAGGCGATCATGAAGCCGAGATAGAGCGGATGGCGCACATGCTTGTAGAATAACGGCGTATGAAATATCGGATCGGGCATTTGTTTGTTCTTGAATCTGTACCAGACCTGCATCAGGCCGAAGAGTTCGAAATGATTGATCAGATAGGTCGAAACGAGAACCGTTAAGAAACCGACGAAAAACAGAACCGTCAAAAGACCCGCCCAGACCGGCGCATCGACCGACCAAACGACGCCGGGCATCGGAATCCACAAAATATAAATAAGCGCCAGAATAATCACCGTAACCAGTACGTACGTGCTGCGCTCGGCCGGCCAGGGAATGATTTTGGTCAGCGCTTCCTTGAAGCCCTGGCGCGCCATGATCGTGTGCTGAACGCCGAACAGCAGCAAGAGGCAGATATTCACAAGCGCCGGCGGCGCGCCGGCGAGCGGCGACGTTCCCCAGTCGAGGGTCTTGGGCGCGCCTGCGAACGCCGTCATGTCGCCTCCGACAAAGGCGATCAGATAAAGAAAGGCTCCCAAGAACAGAAGATAAACAATGGCGCCGTAAGCCAGTGTGATAACGCCCATGGATGATTTCTCCCTCTGTGCGATCCGCGGCGCAGTCTCTTCAAGGAACGCCGTAACATTCCGGACCGTGTTTCGTATGTTTGATGCAGGTAAATACGCAACGCAAACTGACTAAAGACCGCCGTATGCAAATGATCGGCATGCGGCATCGTTGCTTGAGAGCAAGCCTAGCACAGTTTTCATCCGTGTGGCGACGCAAAATATACAAGAAATCGAAAACCAGCTCTGTACAACTTATCCGTGAGCGAAGTTTACGACACCATGCAAACCGCGGGCGCGGAGAGAGGGCAAGGGAATTGCACATGGCCGCTCGCCTCTCTAACCGCTCACTCCGACGAAAGCCGGGGTTCGCCTAAATATTAAAATGTCGGGTGAAGCCCATCATCATTATTTGACCGGTTCCCGGCTTGCGCTGCGATGAACGGGAGAGGGTCCGGCATATGGGTGACCTTGTGAGCGGCGGCGGCTGGTCCGCCCCGCTGCGGCGAATCGAGCCGGTTTTACGGCGGGATGAGCGGCTCTGACTTGCTCTTTGCCGGGACGCGCGCCACCATCCCGCCGCCGAGGGGGTTGCATTACAGGGAGAAGACATATGCGCAGGATATCGACCGCATCCGTTTTGGCGCTTGCTACGGCGTTTATTTTGGGCCAGCCGGCGCTTGGCGCGGAGAACGCGCAAGCGGCGCAGGAAACAGCAAAAGCCGCGGCGCTGCCGGCTGATCATCCGCTTCTGGCGCCCTGGACCGGGCCTTACGGCGGCGTGCCGCCGTGGGATCAGGCCAGGCCCGAAGATTTCATCGCCGCCGTCGACGCAGCCATGGCGCTCGGCAAAGCCGATATCGACGCAATTGCCTCAAACACCGCCCCGGCGACCTTCGACAATACGATCGCGGCCATGGAGAAGGCCGGCGCCGCGCTCGATCGCTTCGGATCGATCTACGGCGTTCACGCATCCAATCTGAACGTCGGTCCGATGCCGGATATCCTGCGTGAAGTGTCGCCGAAATTCGCCGCCTATAATGACTCGATCACCCAGAATGAAGCGCTCTTCAAACGGATCGAGGCTGTTTACAAGGGCAAGGAGATGAAAAGCCTCAACAAGGCGCAAAAGCGGCTTGTCGAGGACTATTACAAGACTTTCGTCCGGCGGGGCGCCGAGCTTGATGAAACCGACAAGGCGCGGCTGACCGACATCAACCAGCGGCTGGCGACGCTTTACAACCAGTTCAGCCAGAACGTTCTCGACGACGAGGAAAACTACGTCACCTGGATCGATGATGAAGCCGATCTCGCCGGCCTTCCCGATTCGGTCGTTGCGGCGATGGCGGCCGCCGCCGAAGACCGCGGCAAGCCCGGTCAATGGGCGGTGACCAACACGCGCTCGTCAATGGACCCGTTCCTGACTTACGCCGACAACCGGTCGCTGCGCGAAAAGGTATGGCGGACCTATTATGATCGCGGCGACAATGGCGATGAGCGCGACAACAACGCCATCATAACCGAAATCCTGCAGTTGCGATTCGAGCGCGCCAATCTGCTGGGTTATCCGACCCACGCGCATTGGCGTCTTGAGCCGCAAATGGCCAAAAACCCTGAAAACGCCATGGCGCTGATGATGGCGGTCTGGCCGAAGGCGGTCGCGCGCGTCCACGAAGAAGTCGCCGACATGCAGAAGATCGCCGACGCCGAAGGGGCGGGAATTACAATCGAACCGTGGGATTACCGCTATTACGCCGAGAAAGTCCGCAAGGCGAAATACGATCTCGATATGAACGAGGTCAAACCCTATATGCGGCTCGAAAAGCTCCGTGAAGGGATGATGTGGGCGGCCGGACAGCTTTACGGATTCAAGTTCACGCAAATCGACGACGTACCGGTCTATCACCAAGACGTGCGCGTGTGGAAAGTCGAAAACGAAAATAGCGACCTCGTCGGTCTGTGGTATTTCGATCCCTATGCGCGCTCCGGCAAGCGTTCGGGCGCGTGGATGAACGCCTATCGCGGCCAGCAGAAGCTTATCGGCGACGTCAAACCGATCGTCTCCAACAACGCCAATTTCGTCAAAGGCGCGCCCGGCGAGCCGGTGCTGATATCCTGGGACGATGCGGAAACGCTGTTTCACGAGTTCGGGCACGCGCTCCACGGGCTTAACTCGAACGTCGCCTATCCGAGTCAGGCCGGCACGGCGGTGGCGCGCGATTATGTGGAATTTCCCTCGCAATTGAACGAGCACTGGTTGATGACGCCGGAAGTTCTTACGCAATTCGCCGTGCACTATGAAACGGACGAGCCGATCCCGCATGAGCTTGTGGAGAAGATCGAGCGCGCACGCACGTTCAATCAGGGTTTCCAGACGGTTGAATATCTTGTCGCCGCTATCGTCGACATGAAACTGCATCTCGCCGGCGGCGAGGAGATCGACCCGGACGCATTCGAGCGCGAAGCTCTTGAAGAGCTCGGCATGCCGAAGGAAATCGTCATGCGTCACCGTACGCCGCAATTCCTGCATGTGTTCGCCGGCGACGGCTATTCGGCCGGCTATTACAGCTATCTGTGGGCCGATGCGCTGACAGCCGACGCGGCCGAAGCGTTCGAGGAGGCGGGAAGCTTCTACGACAGGAAGACCGCCAGGAAGCTCTACAAATACATCATGTCCGTGGGCGACACGATCGATCCGGCCGAGGGCTTCAGGAAATTCCGCGGCCGCGACGTGGACACCGACGCGCTCCTACGCGACCGCGGGTTTCCTGTGGATTAAAGGGCGTTCTATCCGTTGTTTCGCCTCTTATCGAAGGCGTCTTTATTCTTCCCTCGCTTGCGGGGGAAGTGGCCCGCGCCGCAAAGCGCGGGTCGAAGGGAGTTAGGCGGCGGTTCGACGTTTCGGGCGGTGAGGATCGCGGAAACGTGCAACCCCCTCCGTCTCGGCCTTCGGCCTCGACACCTCCCCCGTGAAACG
>JBHHVZ010000097.1:0-10428 GCA_046756245.1 Parvularculaceae bacterium | reverse complement strand
TTTCTTGCCGATCGCCCAGAATGCGGTGAGCGTATCGATCTTGTCGGCGAGCGCCACCGCCACCGAGACCGGCGCGGTCGGGACGTCGTCATCGGCGCCGGCCGGCTTGTAATGATCGCGGATGGCGTCGGCGACGATGCGAATTTCCCCTCTCCCGCCTGCGGGAGAGGGGTTAGGGGTGAGGGCAAGCGTCGGCGGCGACACGCTCCGGCGACTCGTTTCTTGCGTCTTTTCTCCCCTCACTCCCGGCCCCTCTCCCTGAGGGAGAGGGGAGGTGTCGTTCCTGGCGCGACCGTCCTCACCCCCTCCGGTCGCTTCGCGACCACCTCCCCCGTAAATGGGGGAGGAACGCGCATGCTGCACCAGATAATAATACCGCCCCATCACGCCCTGAAGCTCGGGGAATTCGTAGACCATGCCGGCGACGAGATCGGCCTTCGCCAGCAATGCGGCTTTTTCCGCAAGCTCCGGGTCGGCGCCGACAGCGGGCGCGATTTCCTTCGCCAGCGCCGCAATGCGCCGCGCCTTGTCGCCGACCGTGCCGAGGCCTTCGAAGAACGAAATCTTGTCGAGGTCCTTGACGCGGTCTTCGAGCGGGACCTTCAAATCCTGATGATAGAGGAACCACGCATCCGACAGCCGCGCGGTCAGCACCCGCTCGTAGCCGGCGCGCATCGCCGCGCCGCCGTCGGGCGCTTCAATGTTAGCAACGAACACGAAACGGTTCGCAAGCCGTCCGGTTTTCGGATCGCGGACGGAGAAATATTTCTGATGCCCGCGCATCACCGCGGTCAGCACTTCGTCCGGCAGCGCCAAAAACTTTTCGTCGAAACCGCCGATCATCGCCACCGGCCATTCGGCGAGGCCGGCGACTTCCGCCAAGAGCCCGGCATCCTCGACGAGCTCGAAGCCCTGCGCCGTGCACAACGTTTTTGCGTCTTCGAGAATTCTCTCCTTGCGCTCGTCGGCGTCGAGAATGACATGCGCCTTCCGGAGCGCAGCATCGTATTTTTTGAAGCTCCGCGCCCGGATTTCCTTGTCGCCCGTGAACCGGTGACCGCGGGTCGTATCGCCCGAACGTACCCCGTCAATTTCGAAATCGACGACCTCGCCGTCGAAACAGCAGAGCACCGAATGCAGCGGGCGCACCCAGCGCAAGCTCTCATCTTCGCCGCTCGCCGGGCCCCAGCGCATGGCCTTCGGCCAGGCGAAGTCGCGCGCGATTGCGGGAATCATCTCGGCGATGATGTCGGCGGTCGGGCGGCCCTTCTTGTCAATGACGGCGGTGTAAAACGCGCCTTTCTTGTCCTCGCGGGTCTCGCACGCATCGAGAGAGGAAAGCCCGGCCGCGCGCAGGAAACCCTCCACCGCCTTTTCGGGCGCGCCGACGCGGGGACCCTTCCGCTCCTCCCGCCGGTCGGGCTGGCGGGCCGGCAGTCCGGCGGCGACGAGCGCCAGCCGGCGCGGGGTCGCGAACGCCTTCAGTCCCTCCGGCGCGAGGCCCGCCTCCTTCAGGCGCGCGGCGACCCTGCGCTCGAGATCGGCGGCGGCGCGGGCCTGCATTCGGGCCGGGATTTCTTCGGAAAAGAGCTCAAGCAGCAATTCAGGCATAGCCGGGGGTTCTAGGAGCTTTTCACCCAAAAGTGGATAGCCGATCGCGGAAAGAAAACGCGCCAAATCAAGAAACTAGACGCCAGCAGCTTGACCTCGTGGCGTCAACGTTGACAAGCGCGTTAGACCCGCTAATGAATTTATAAGCAATTCTAATCTATGAGTCGGTCCATGCTCGCGCGCCTTTTCAAAGACCATCCGGCCTCGGTCGACGAGACCTATATGCAGCATATGGGCCGCGCGTTTGGGTTTGGAGGGCGGATGATCTGCGCCGGTCTCGCCTGCATGCTGCATGCGCTTTTGCCGTTTCTCTTCGTTACGACCGGCAGCGACGCGATGGCCAAGCTCCATGAGGAGATGTCGGCGCGGCGAGCGAAGGCGCTCGCCGGCGTGCGGGCCCGGCGCGAGGTCAGGCCTCAGCCGGTCATGCGGCGCACCTGAACCGCGCCGACCCGCACCGTTAGTTTCTCTTCCGGCGTCATGAAATCCGCCTCGACGTGAATGAGCGTCTTCGACGCATTGACGATGCGCGCATCGATCTCGACAAACGGCCGCATCACCGGGCGGAAGTAATTGACCTCGAGATTCGAGGTGCGAAATCGCTCCTCGTTCGCTTCGAGCACGGTCATCGCTGCAAGGCCGACGACGTGATCGGCGACCGAGGCGACGTGGCCGCCGAACATCACCCCGTCGGGCATGACGAAGCGATCGTCGATGTCCCAGCGCATGGCGATGCGTCCCCACTCCCAGTCGGTGAGAATGAGATCGCCGAGCTTTTCGCGCGCCCACGCGTTGAAGCGCGACTCGCCCTCCATATAGCCGTTGAGAATATCCGTATGGCGCTCGCTGGTTTCTGGCATGGTCTTAAAGCGTTTTATGCGTGCCGTCGCAAAGCGGGCGGCCGGAAGTATGTTTGCAACCGCAGAAAAAGACGCGGCTCGAGGCGGGCGCGGTCCATTTCACCGGCGTGAATTCGGTCCCCTTATGCGAGCCGTCGCAAAAGGGCTGGTTTCCCGACCGGCCGCAGGCGCACCAGAAATAGGTTTCGCCTTCCTCCACCTCGACGGCGAACGGCGCTTTCTGTGCAATATGAGGCTCAGCCATTTGAGCTTCCTTTCTCCGCCTTATCTGACGTTGCTCGCCCGCCGCTTGCAAGGGATTCTCTTAGAGTCCGTTTCGAAACGGACTCTCAGTCTTGCTCGCTCACAGCACGCATTGATCGAGCCCCATGCGGCGGACCTGTCCCATCCGCGCGCGAAGCGTTCTGGCGCGCGAGCGCACATAGGGTCCCGGCGGATCGACCCGCCACTTCTTCGGATTGGGCAGCACCGCGGCGAGGAGCGCCGCCTGATAGGGCGTCAGGTTTTTGGCGCTGACGCCGAAACGCTCTTTTGCTGCGGCTTCCGCGCCGAACAGGCCGTCGCCCCATTCCGCGACGTTGAGATAGACCTCCATGATCCGCCGCTTCGGCCAGAACGTTTCGATGAGGAGCGTAAACCACGCCTCGCCGCCCTTGCGCAGCCAGCTTCGCCCATTCCACAAAAAGACGTTCTTCGCGGTTTGCTGCGAGATGGTCGAGGCGCCGCGCAACCGCTTGCCGTTTTTCGACTCTTCCAGCGCTTCGTCTATCGCTTCAAGGTCGACGCCGTAATGGCGGCAAAAGCGCGTGTCTTCAGCGGCGATCACTGCGCGGACGAGATGCGGAGAAATGTCTTCGAGCGGCGCCCATTCGCGGCGCACGGACTGGCCCTGCCATGAGCGTTCGACCATCAAGAGCGTACCGCCCGGAGGCGTAAAGCGCAGCGCCGCCGCCCAAATCAGCGAACCAAAGAATAGCAGAACCGCAACCCAGCCGATAACGCGTGCAGCGAGCGCAATCCGGCGAAACGGGCCGGCGCGTTTTTTCTTGCCGCGCCTTTTGCGCGCCTTTTTTTTGCTGCGAGCCATAAAGTCCTTCACCGAGCGCGACTGCTTCAACGCTCGACAAAAACGTCCTTGCGCAAATGCATCGCCACAAGCATATGCGGCTCATCGACGACTTCCGCAATCTTCAGATCGCAGGCGAGCGAGCAAAGCATATAAGCGTCCGACCGCGCCAGTCCATATTCTGCGACGATATAATCGAGCATAAATCGCGTCGCCTTTTTCGCCGCCTCGTCCAGGGTTTCGGCGAAACCCGTCGTCGCGTAATAGTCGTCCGTCTCGTATTGCGGCTCGGGAATGTAGCGCCCATCTTTGATGACTTCGATGCGATAGACGATCCGCATGGGCGTTTCGGCAGCGCTGCCGCCCACTTCGCCCATGCCCTGCACCGCATGGGTGTCGCCAATCGAGAAAAGCGCGCCTTCGACGAATACCGGGAAGTAGACGGTCGTTCCCGCCGTCATATGCGGGTCGTCCATATTGCCGCCATTGGCGCGCGGCGGGATCGTCGAAAGCATTTCATCCGTATCCGGCGCCACGCCCATGACGCCCGGAAACGGTTTTAAGGGAACGCGAATTCCTTTGCTGAACTCAGCAACATTGTTATTCTTGTCCAACGCATAGGTCTTGAGATCGAGCGTCGTTTCCTCGCCGACAAGAAATCCGAAATTCGGCATGGCGGCGGTCCACGCCCAATCATCTGGTTCCAGTTCAAGCAGCGTAACCGCCAGCACGTCGCCGGGCTGGGCCCCATCCACAAAAACAGGCCCGGTCAGCGCATGTACTCGATCGAAATCAAGGGCGGCGAGATCGTCTGTCATCGAGCCCAGAGCAAGCTGTCCGCCGGTCGCTTCATGCGTGTAGGCTTCGATCACCGCGCCCGAAGGAACATTCAGCACGGGCGCAATGGCGCGGCTGAACTTGTTGTGGGTTTGATCAGCCGAAAGAGTGAAACCGGGCTCAATACCCATGTTATCAGCCGCTTCATCCGACCGCCCGCTGCCATCGCATCCAATCACGGCCAATAACGCAGCAATGAGAATGATCGATCTCATGAACCGCCTCCCGTCATGAGGTTTTGAAATAAAAACGGGGCGGCGCGGATGCCGCCCCGTTCAATCATGCACCATTCCTGCGGCTATTTCACCATCGACAGGATGGCGGCCGAAACGACCCAGCCGACCAGCAGATGCGACGCGTCGATCATCAGCATCGTCGAGTCATGCGCCGGCGTGTAGAGATAAGCATAATGGGAGAACGGCAGCGCAAAAACGACCCAGAGTATAAGCGCCGTCTGAACCGCCTCGCCGAGGGTCGCGGCGCCTTTCCACTTCATTACAAGTCCGAGGCCGACCACCTGAAAGACGGTGATCACGAAACCGCCGATCATCCAGATCGGGCTCTCGCCTTCGAAATCCGCCTCGCTTAGGCCGGCGGCGTTCATCCAAGTCTCGGCGAACACCACCCCGTACCACAAATACCCGACCAGATAGAACGCGATCGCCGCAATCAAAACGCCTAGTATGTTAAGACCGAACAGTTTGGGCATTTTCTCCTCCCCTTCAGGTCTGTTTGAGAAAATTACCCGCATTTGGAAGGTCGGCGCAAGGAAAGCCTAGAGCGCATTCCGAAAAGTGGGAACCGGTTTTCGGATATAATGCGCGACAAAACAAAAACCTAGAGCATGTTCTCCGACTCGCATTTCGGAGAACATGCTCTAGGCCGGCCGGACTCAGGCGTCGAAAAGCCCGAACGCCCGAAACCGCGCGGCATAGGGGCCGTAATCCGTCGGCTGGGTTTCGCAAATCAGATCGTCCTCGGCGAATTTCATCCAGCTTTGCGCGCTTTTCGTCCAGATGTGGCCGACCGGTTTCAGCCAGCGCGAATTGTCGAGCGTACCGGCGCGCAAACTCAGGAAACCGTTGGACGGCGTTTGTCCGTGTGCGATTCGGCCGCCGCATTCGCCGCAGAACCAGCCATAGCGCTCGGCGCCGGAATCCGCAGCCCATTCGATCCGTTTCGCCTCGCCCTTCGTAAAGACGAAGGCGGCTTCAGGAATGATCATCGAAATGGCGAAGGCGCTTGTGGTTATCTTCTGGCAGTTCGTGCAATGGCAGCAATAGACCGTCAGCGGCGCCGCGCTGATTTCAAAACGCAGGGCGCCGCAATGGCATCCGCCATTGAGGGGAAGCGAAACTTTTTTCATCAAGCGTCTCCGTAATCGACGACTCCGGCGCCTTCGCTGCGCCCTTGCGGACTTTTGAGCCACGCCTCGCAACAAGCCTTCGCAAGCGTCCTGATGCGCAGGATATAGGACTGGCGCTCGGCCACTGAAATCACGCCGCGCGCATCGAGCAGATTGAAGAGATGCGAAGCCTTGATGCACTGGTCGTAAGCCGGAAGCGCATATGATTCGCCCGCCGCTTCGCCGGCTTCGATGATGGCCGCGCAGGCCGCTTCAGCCTCTTTGAATTGATCGAAGAGTACGTCGGTGTTCGCCAGTTCGAAATTGTAGGCGGAAAACTCGACTTCCTGCTGATGAAAGACGTCGCCATAGGTGTAGGGCGAGCCGTCCGGTTTCTCGCCGCCATAGACGAGATCGAAGCCGTTATCGACGCCCTGCACATACATCGCCAGCCGTTCGAGCCCGTAAGTAAGCTCGCCGGTCACCGGCTTGCAGTCGAACCCGCCAACCTGTTGAAAGTAAGTGAACTGCGTCACCTCCATGCCGTCGCACCAGACCTCCCAGCCGAGCCCCCAGGCGCCGAGCGTCGGGCTTTCCCAGTCGTCCTCGACGAAACGGATGTCATGAAGTCGCCGGTCGACGCCGATGGCTTCCAATGAGCCGAGATAAAGCGCCTGAATGTCTTCGGGGCTCGGCTTTAAAACGACCTGGAACTGATAATAGTGTTGGAACCGGTTCGGGTTGGCGCCGTAGCGCCCGTCGGTCGGCCGCCGGCAGGGCTGAACGTAAGCCGCCCGCCATGGCTTCGGGCCGAGCGCGCGCAGCGTCGTCGCCGGGTGAAAAGTCCCCGCCCCCATTTCCATGTCATAAGGCTGCAGTATGACGCAGCCCCGCCCGGCCCAGTACTCCTGAAGCGTCAGGATGAGGTTCTGAAACGTCTGGTTTTTCTTCCGGCTTTTCTTGTCGGTCATGGTCCCGGCTTTGCGTTGGCGCGGCGGACGCTAGGCGCGGTTCCCGGTGCGGTCAAGAAGGCGCGCCGAGCTTGGCTGGCCGCTTTTTCTGGCGGCAAACCGGCAATTCACGCCGCATTCGATCGGCGAAGTCGCGCAGGCAGATTTCATTGCGCGACAGCGGCCCCGGTTCGTAGTCGCCGGTTTCGAGTCCGGCCTGTACGCGCTCGATCAGATCCTTGTCTTCGAGATTGACGATGCGGTTGATGCGCCAGTTGAGATAGCGCGCGGCCTGCATCTCACGGCGGCTGTCCGGCAGCGCGTAGGAAATCTCCCGCAATAGGGTTCGAGATGGCGACAGCGGGATGAACTGCATGAAATCGATCTGATCGGGATAAATATCGAAGGCGAGATTCGGCCAGAGCTTGAGATAGACCCACGCGCGGCGGCGTTCTTCCGGCAGGCGCTCCGCATCGGGAAGGAATTTCCGATAGGCGCGCACGGAAAGCGATGTCGCTGGCAGGTTTTCGATCGTGGACGTGATGCGGTGCGCGTCGCCGTCCACATGCAGTCTATAACTTTCGCCGACAAGACTGTTGAGACCGTCATGCGCGACCGGCAGATGCAGCGCGTCGACGTAATTGTCCGTCGCGACTTTCCAATTGACGGCGCGCTCGCGCAGGGTGATGCGACCCAGCGCGCGCATGTCGGCGGTTTTGTAAAGATCAAGCTCGGCCCGGAACGACGTTGCGTAGTCTTCAAAGGACGGCCCCACATCGCCGAACCGCACAAAGATAAATCCGCCCGCTTCGCCGAACGCCAGCGGCCTGAGATTTAGCGCCGTCATGTCGAGCGGTTCATAACCGGCGCGCTCCGGAACGCCGATCAGCCTTCCCTGAAGATCGTAAGACCAGGCGTGATAGGGGCAGACGATGCGCGACTTGCAGCGGCCGAAGGGTTCATCGAGCAGCCGCGCGGCGCGATGACGGCAAACATTCTTGAAGGCGCGAACCGCGCCGTCGTCGCCGCGGACGACGAACGCCAGCGCGCCCAGTAAATTCAGCGTCGCGTACTGTCCGCGTTCGGCGATGTCGCTTTGATGACAGACAAGCTGCCAGCTCGGAGCGAAAATTCTGTCGCGCTCGAGCGCGAAGAATTCGGGGTCCGTATAGGTCCAGGCCGGCAGGCCGGTTTCGATGTCAGCTTGCGTCTCCGCCACCATCGCCTCTCCGGGAGCGAATGAATTTCGTTCCATAAAACACCGGCAGGCCGGCGGCGAGCAAGACCGCGCCCCACAAGAGCGAAGACATTCCCGCTCCGGCGATGGCGATCACGGCGTAGACAAGCGCGATGATCGCCAGCATCGACCAGCCGCGTCCTGACCGCAAAGAATGGCGCAATTCGGCGAGCGCGGAGACGCCGTAAGGCAACAGCGTCGCAAGCGTCGACATGGAGATCAGAAAGGTGAAGGCTTTCACGAGCCCGCCGCTGTAATTGAGCGCGATAAGCACGATCGCGATCAACGAGGAAAGCAGTAGCGCCGCCGTCGGCGCATGACCCTTATTGACGCGCGCGAAGACAGCAGGGGCCGTTCCATCCCGCGCCGCCGCCGCCGGCATTTGCCCGCTCAACAGAATATTCCCGTTCGCCGAGCCCGCCGTGGAAATAAGCGCGCCGATGGCGATCATCGGCCCGCCAAAGGCGCCGAGTTTCGCCGCGGCGTCCGCGAATGGCGCTTCCGATACTCGGAGCGTTTCGACCGGTACGAGCATCATCACCGCCGCCGTTGATGCGATATAAAGCGCCGCAACCGAGAGCGTCGCCGTGACGATTGCGCGCGGCACGGTGCGCTTCGCGTCGACGACATCGCCGGCGGGAACGACGCCGGCCTCAATGCCGATAAACGCCCACATGGTGAGAAGCGCCGTTGCAGCGAGCGCTTCCATCGGCGGCGTCGATTGCGGGTTGAAGGGCGGAATGTTCTTCGGATCGCCCGCAAACAGGGCGAGCGCGACGATCACCACAAGCGGAACGATCTTCAAAAGCGTCATGACAAGCTGCGCCAGCGCCGCCGCCCCCAAGCCCCGCATATTGACGCCGGTGAGAAAGACTATAAGCCCGGCCGCGACAGACGCCTGAACCGCAGGACCGGCGCCGAACGCCGGGACGACCGAGCCGGCGTAGCCGGAAAATGCAACCGCAATCGCCGGCACCGCAAACAGTATCGACAGCCAGTAGCTCCACCCGACAATGAACCCGACAAGCGGGCCGAAAGCCTCGCCGGCGTAGACGTAAAAGCCGCCGCTCTTGTCGGTTCTGCTCGCCAGACGGCCGAGCGTCAGCGCGATGACGATGGCGCCCAGGCTCGTCAGGAGCCAGCCGAGAAAGCTGATCGATCCATAAGGCGCCAGCACCGCCGGCAGCATGAAGACGCCCGATCCGATCATCACGCCGACGCTGATCGACCAGCATTTCCAGAAACCGATCTTGCGTTCGCCTTCGCTCGCGGTTTGATCAGGGGACTGATTCACCAAATCAGTCTCGCCGCCTTGGCGGCGCCGGTCAAGCCGCTCGCCGCCATCGCAGCGACATGCAGGAAAGCCCGGCGTCGATCTTGCCGATCTCCGTCGTCGGAACGCCGACGACTTTGTAGTCGTGCTTGTCGAGAAGCTCGGCGGTTCGCGAAAAATCAGCGCCGATAAGCACCGTGTCGTTGATGCGCAATGCGTTGGCGGCGGGGTCTTCCCCTTGCGGAACAATAATCTCGTTCATGCCGCGAAAAACGCCGGAACGCGCGAGCCGCACGGTCGTCAGGACCGTTTCGTCGTCGAGCAACGAACAATCCGTCTTGAAATGCAAAACCTCCGCCGGCGTTTCGACGATCTCGCCGTTGTGTCCCAGTTCGGCGAGGCAGGCGCAGAGCGCTTCGGCGCCGGCGCGGTCGGTGCGCGAAGAAAGCCCGATCATCGCCTTGCCGGGCGTCACGAGAACGTCGCCGCCTTCGACGAACCCCGGCGCGGGCAGCGTCAGCACGACATCGAAGCGGTCGCGCAGGGCCGGCGCGATCGCCGCAACCTCGCCGGCGCGGCCCGGCGCGCCCGGCCGCAACAGGATCGCGCCTTCAGGGAACACAAGCGCCGGATCCTCCACGAACACCGAATCCGGAAAACCGTCGAGCGCCGGCAGCGGCGTAACCGTGACGCCCGCCGCTTCGAGCGCCACGACATAGGCGTCGTGTTCGACCGAAAGCGCCGCGAACTCCGGATCGCCGCGGTCCGCCGCGCGCAAGCCCTTCGCGACCGACGGCGCCGGGCGGCGCACGATCGCCGCGTCGAAACGATAAACGGAATGCGCAGCGGACATCGGCGCTCTTTTTTCTCCAGCTTCGCCGTAAGTCGGGCAGCACGTCAGATGCCTGATCGGCGGCCCCCGCGCGGACGCAGCGGACGCTAAAAGCCCACCCGACCCGGGTCAAGCAGGGCCGGCGGCGCCCGGTCGAACCCGACCGCGCTCAAAGCTGTGATTGCCGGTCGGACACGAGCCTTATGAAATCCCGCATGGACCAAAGCCAGTCTCGCTGCTCGTCAGTATAGCTATCCCGGATATGGCCGGGCACAATGAGCTGAACGCCGGAATCCTTCATCATCGTGGTTTGCGGTACTGATATACCCGGCTCCAGCGTCACCAGATGCTTGTCCGGTATGCGTTCTGCTTCGGGCAATATTTGCGGCCAGCGATCCTTGCATGTGGATTTCGCCG
>JBHHVZ010000096.1:0-10450 GCA_046756245.1 Parvularculaceae bacterium | reverse complement strand
GTGTGCGCCGCGGAAGAAGCCGGCTGGCGCGGCGACGCGCTCGAGGCTGAATGCTTCGCCTATCTCGCGGTGAGAAGCCTCAAAAAGCTTCCCTTAAGCTATCCGGGCACGACGCGCGTGCCTGTCCCCACCCGCGGCGGCGTTCTCTGCCGCGCGCCGCTGTGAGCATTTTTCCCGTCATCCCGTGCGCGCTGCATGTTGTTGACATTCCGTATTCTGTCATTCCGGGGCGCCGCGATAGCGGCGAACCCGGAATGACAGGAAGAGGCTGAATTTCAACAGAGCTTGGTCCGCAGACATACAGCAGCGAGCGTTGAAGTTTAAACTCTTCAATCCGCCTGTCCCCCTAAGGCCATTTCGCTTCGGGCGGAAGGGAGGAGAGGATCGCCTCCACATTGCCGCCGGTCCTGAGGCCGAACTGCGTGCCGCGGTCATATAGCAAATTATATTCTGCGTAGCGCCCGCGGCGGATGAGTTGTTCTTCCCGTTCTTCATCCGTCCACGGCGCGTCCATGCGCCCAGCGACAAGCTTCGGATAAACATCGAGAAACGCCAGCCCCACATCCTGCGTGAAGGCGAAATCGGCCTCCCGGTCGCCGCTCGCGTGCCGGTCATAAAAAATCCCGCCGACGCCGCGCGGCTCGTTCCGGTGTGGCAGGAAGAAATACTCGTCGCACCACTTCTTGAAGCGCGGATAGTACTCCGCGTCATGCCTGTCGCAGGCGGCCTTAAGCGCCGCGTGAAAGGCGCGCGCATCTTCGTGGCTGTCGCTGCGATAGGCGTCGAGCATGGGGTTCAAATCACCGCCGCCGCCGAACCAGCATTTGGTGGTGACGATCATCCGCGTGTTCATATGCGCAGACGGCGCATGCGGATTGCGCGTGTGCGCGATCAGCGAGACGCCCGAGGCCCAGAAGCGCGGGTCTTCGTTCGCGCCGGGAATCTGCGCGCGAAACTCATCGGAAAATTCGCCGTAAACCGTCGAGACATGCACGCCGACTTTTTCGAAAACGCGGCCCTTCATGACCGCCATGACGCCGCCGCCTTCGTCTGATGAACCATCCCCACGCTTCCACGGCTTTCGCGCGAAGCGGCCGGGCGCGAGGTCTGTGTAGAGCGGCCCCGCTTCGTCTTCGAGCTTTTCAAAGGCGGCGATAAACCGCCCCTGCAGCTCCTCGAACCAGGCTTTGGCCTTCTGTTTTCTGTATTTGAGCGGCATGGAGTTCCTTCTACAAGAGAGTTGCGGCGCCAGTTTTACTCCGAGCATGCCGGGCGATTCATGTCCACACCCCCGTCAATGGGCGAGGGGGTGGCCGGGATTAAGCTGCAGGAGGTCCCACCGGTTGCCGTAAAGATCCTCGAACACGGCGACCATGCCGTAATCGGCTTCCTTCGGTTCGCGCACGAATTTGACGCCCTTTCCTTCATCTCGTTATAGTCGCGCCAGAAATCGTCGCTGTTCAAAAAGAGGAACACGCGCCCGCCGGCCTGATTGCCGATGAACGGCTCCTGTTCGGGTTTCGACGCGCGCGCCAGCAAGAGCGTCGTTCCCTTGGAGCCCGGCGGCGCCACGACGACCCAGCGTTTGTCCTGTTCGGGTTGATACGTGTCTTCAATGAGTTCGAAGCGGAGCGTCTTTGTGTAGAACTCAATCGCCTCGTCATAGTCACGCACGACGAGGGCGATATGAACGATGGATTGTTTCATGCTTTTGGTCCTCTATTCGCGGTGGCGTTTCACGCGATAAAACCAGCCAGAATATTCAAGTTCGTCTCGATTCGTTGGATTATTTTTAGATGTTCAATCCAACCACCCGACCTGCCGCCTAGCCTCAGACAGGGCGACGGCGGCGGCGACCGCCATATTGAGCGAGCGCGCGCCCGGCGCCATCGGAATGAAGAGGCGCGCATCGGCGCTCGCGCGAACCTCGTCCGGAACGCCGGCGCTTTCCCGTCCGACCATCACGAGATCGCTCTCCTGAAAGTGAAAATCATAGAGCGGCGTTTCGCCGCCCGTGGTCAGCAGCACGAGCCGGCCTTCGGCCCGCGCCGGCGACGCCAGGAAGGCCGCCCAGCCGGCGTGCATCGCCGCCGGCGCCAGCGCCCCGTAGTCCATTGCGGCCCGCGCGACCTCGGCCTGCAGCCTTTTTTCGCTCAGCGGAAAGCCGCAAGGCTCGACAATCTCTAGGCCGGTGCCGAAGCACGCGGCGGCGCGAATCGCCGCCCCGACATTGCCCGGGATGTCCGGCTGGTAGAGAACAAGGCGCATGATGCTTGTATTCCTTATGTTTCGGGCGCACGGCGCGCCCCCTCGCGACGCTTCGCCGCAGCCCTATTCCGCCTAGACTTTGTCGGAAGGACATGCGAGACACCCGCGATCCAAAAACTGCATTTCCCGTGATTCCATCAGTATGGGACGCCAGCAAGAGGCGACGACAGATGAGCGCGACCACCGAGAAAGAGGAAGGCGAACCGACACGCCGCGATTTCATCCACCTTCTGGCCGGCTCGGCTGCAGCCGTTGGCGCGGTCGGCGCGGTCTGGCCGCTTGTAGATCAGTTGAATCCGGACGCATCGGTTCTCGCCCTGTCGACCAAGGAAGTCGATCTGTCCGGCATTCCGGTCGGACAGGCCGTCAAAGTGGTCTGGCAGGGCAAACCGGTTTTCATCCGCCACCGGACGGCGGAGGAAATTGCGGAAGCCGAGAAAACGCCTTTGAGCGTGCTCAAGGACGACGTCGCGCGCAACGAAAATATTGACGGCAAGGCCGGCGCGGAAGACGAAAACCGGCGCTTGAAGCCCGAATGGATGGTTGTCGTCGGCGTGTGCACGCACCTTGGTTGCGTACCGCTCGGCACCGACCGGGGCGAGGCTCGCGGCGAGTATAATGGCTGGTTCTGTCCCTGCCACGGCTCGCATTACGATCTCGCGGGCCGGATCCGCAAAGGGCCGGCGCCGGAGAACCTGCCGGTTCCGCCGTATGAATTCGTCACCGACACCGTTATCAAGATCGGCTAGGAGGTCTCGTCGATGAGTCACGAATCCACCTACGTCCCAGGCTCTGCAATCGAGCGCTGGCTGGACAAGCGCTTGCCGATCGTTCGGCTCGCTTATGATTCCTTCGGTGATTTCCCGACGCCGAAAAACCTTAATTACTGGTGGACGTTCGGCGGCATTCTGGCCGTATTTCTGGTCATCCAGATCATCACCGGCGTCGTGCTGGCGATGCATTACACGCCGCACGTGGATATGGCGTTCGACAGCGTCGAACACATTATGCGCGACGTGAACTATGGATGGCTGATGCGTTATGTGCACGCCAACGGCGGGTCGATGTTCTTCCTCGCCGTCTACATCCATATGTTCCGCGGTCTTTATTACGGCTCCCACAAGGAGCCGCGCGAGGTCCTGTGGATCCTCGGCGTCATAATTTTCATACTTATGATCGCTACCGCGTTCATGGGCTATGTGCTGCCATGGGGCCAGATGTCGTTTTGGGCGGCGACAGTGATCACCAACTTGTTCAAGGCGATTCCGGTCGTGGGCGATGCGATCAGAACCCTTTTATGGGGCGGATTCTCGGTCGACAATCCGACGCTCAACCGTTTCTACAGTCTGCACTATTTGCTGCCGTTTGCGATTTTCGGCGTCGTCATTCTTCATATTTGGGCTTTGCATATACCGGGCAACAACAATCCGACGGGCGTCGAGGTGAAGACGAAAAAGGATACGCTGCCCTTCCATCCCTATTACACCGTGAAAGACAGCTTCGCGATTGCGGCGTTCCTGGTGATGTTCGCCGCCTTCGTGTTCTTTGCGCCGAATGTGTTGGGCCATCCCGATAACTATATCGAAGCGAACCCGCTATCGACGCCGGCGCATATCGTGCCTGAATGGTATTTCCTGCCATTCTACGCCATCCTGCGCGCGATCAATTTTGACTTCTTCTTCATCTCGTCGAAACTTGGCGGCGTCATTGCGATGTTCGCGTCGATTATCGTTCTGTTCTTCCTGCCCTGGCTCGACACGGCGAAAGTGCGATCGATGCGCTATCGCCCGTGGGCGCGGATCGCGTTCGTCTTTTTCGTCGCCGCCTGCGTGCTGCTCGGCTATCTGGGAGCTCAGCCGCCTGAGGGGATCTATGTGACGCTGGCGCAGATCGGCACGGCCTATTACTTCATCTTCTTCCTTGTTCTGCTGCCGCTTCTGGGCGTTCTCGAAACGCCGAAGCCAACGCCAAATTCGATTTCCGATCCGGTGCTGAAAAAGTCGGCGTTCCGGACTGCCCCGGCCGCGCAGCAGGCCGCGCCGGCTGAATAGAGGTGCGATCATGGACCGAAAGACAATAAAACGCGCCCTGACAGTCATCGCGACGCTTGCTCTGACCGGCGCCGCGACAGCGTTTGCAGCAGGCGGCGGCGCCGAACACCCCAAACACAACCATTGGCATTTCGCAGGTCCCTTCGGAACCTATGACACGGACGCGCTGCAGCGCGGCTTCCAGGTCTACCGCACGGTTTGCGCGAGTTGTCATTCGTTGGATCAGCTTTCCTTCCGCAACCTCGGCCAGAAAGGCGGGCCGTTCTATCTGGAAGAGTGCCCGGCGCGCGTGCCTGAATCAGTCGACTGTTCGAACCCCAACGAAAACCCGATCGTCAAGGCGATCGCGCGCGACTATCAGATTGAGGACGGGCCCGACGACACCGGCGATATGTTCATGCGCGAAGGTCTGCCGTCGGACCGTTTTCCGAGTCCCTTCGCCAACCCGCAGCAGGCGCGTTTCGCCAATAACGGCGCCCTGCCGCCCGATCTTTCATTGATCATCAAGGCGCGCCACAACGGGCCCGATTATGTCTACAGCCTCCTGACCGGTTTCGAAGAAACGCCGCCGACGGTCGAGCTGGCGCCGGGGCAATATTATAATCCTTATTTCACCGGCGACATGTCCCAGTTCCTGAAACCGGAATATCTCGACGCCGAAGGCCATCCGCTGCCCAATGTCGATATTCCGCCGGGCGGACCGCTCGCCATGGCGCCGCCGCTTTTTGACGGCATGGTCGATTACGTCGACGAAGATACGCCTGAAACGGTCGAACAATATGCCCGCGACATTGTCGAGTTCCTGACTTGGACGTCGGAGCCGAAGATGGAGGCGCGCAAGAAGCTGGGGATTATGACAATCGCCTATCTCTTGATACTGACTGGCGTTCTTTATTGGTCCTACCGGGAAATCTGGGTCAGGGTCGAGCACTAGGCGCGTTATTCCGGACCAGGCGAAGCCGCGGATGTTTGCGTCCGCGGCTTTTCTTGTTAAGCGGATGGATCGTTATTGCAGGAGGCCGCCCATGGCGCGTCGCGCTCTTGGTATCATCGGCGGATCGGGCGTGTATTCGATTGACGGGCTTGAAAATGTTCGCCGCGAAAAGATCAAAACGCCTTGGGGACGGCCGTCGGATGCGCTCGTAACGGGCCGGTTAAATGGCGTCGACGCCGTTTTTTTGTCCCGCCACGGGCAAGGCCATCGCACGCCGCCGGACGCCGTCAATTATCGCGCCAATATCGATGCGCTCAAGCGGACAGGCGTCACCGACATTATTTCCCTTTCCGCATGCGGATCGTTTCGCGAAGAACTTTCTCCGGGAACTTTCGTAATCGTCGATCAGTTCATCGATCAGACGACGAACCGTGAGAAATCCTTTTTCGGGCCCGGCTTCGTCGCTCATGTGTCGATGGCGCGGCCGGTCTGTCCGGCGCTGGCGGGCGCGCTCGAGGCGTCGTGCGTCGCGCTTGACATTCCCCATGTCCGCGGCGGGACCTATGTATGCATCGACGGCCCGCAATTTTCGTCGCTGGCGGAATCGAAGCTTTACAAGAGCTGGGGTTGCGACGTCATCGGCATGACCAATATGCCGGAAGCCAAGCTCGCGCGCGAGGCGGAGCTGCCTTTCGCCAGCGTCGCCATGGTCACTGATTACGACTGCTGGCGCGAAGAAGAAAAAGCCGTCGAAGTCGCCGACGTTCTCGAAATCATGCGCGCCAACACCGATGCGGCGCGTCGGCTTGTCGCTGACGTTGCCGCGCGTCTCGGTCCGGCGCGAGCGCCGTCGCCGCTGGACGTTGAAACCGCGCTCGACGCAGCCGTCATCACCGCGCCGGAGGCGCGGGACCCAGCGATGTGCGAAAGACTTTCCGCCGTCGCCGGGCGCATTCTCAATCAATAATATCAGGCCGACAGCACTCCAATTTCCGGCGCGAATTCGGCGAGGTGGCGCTCGAACGCTTCGGCGTGGCATCGTACTTTCCATTCTCCCAGCGTGTTGAACACCACCGTCACCGTCATGCCGTGACGAGCGGCCATATGCATCTGCCAGCCATTGAGAAGAATGGCCAATACGACATTGCCATTGCGTTGTCCGGCGCCGGCGAGGCGCGCGACCCAGCGAGTTTCTTCGATGCTGATCCATACGCTGCCGATTGCGTCAACATCTATCGACCCCGGCGTCATGATCGACAGACGGTGGCGCTCCCCGCGCCCGCTTCGCGACGGCGCCGAAGCGAGCCGCGCCCAGGCTGGAGCGTCCGCGCAGGCGAGGGGAAAAACAAAGCTTGTGACTCTGCCGCGGTCATCTGTTTGGTCGTGTGGAACTGCGCCGTTTGTTTCGACAGGCTCAGCCGCCCGCGCAATTGTCACGAGTCCGAGCGACGACGCGGATAACGAAATAGCGAATCCCTCGTCCCAGACGCGCACCACTTCGCCTTGAAGCGGGGCGAGGCAATCGATGGCCGCCTCGATTGCGTCGCCAACTTTGACCGGCGCGCGACTGCGAATGGCGAGGCTGCGATGGGTGAAATTCAGACTTTCGCTGGAATATTCTGGCCCGCCATTTACCGAAAAACGCACGCGTAACTTGGCGTCGACGCGTTCGTCGCGACGGCAATCTTTAGAAGCGGCGAGCATATTTAAACAACTTAAAGTAGAAACGTTTAATCTTTCGTAAACGCTTTAAGTTGCAGTGGGCCGTATACGGCACCGAAGTCAGGCGTTGAAGCGAAACAGCATGACGTCGCCTTCCTGCACGACATAATCCTTGCCTTCGAGGCGCATCCTGCCGGCCTCTTTCGCGCCCTGTTCGCCGCCATAGGCGATATAGTCGTCGTAGGAAATTGTTTCGGCGCGGATAAAGCCGCGTTCGAAATCGGAGTGAATAACGCCGGCGGCTTGCGGCGCAGCGGCGCCGATCCTAACGGTCCAGGCGCGCGCTTCCTTCGGCCCGGCGGTGAAAAAGGTTTGCAGCCCGAGGAGCGCGTGACCTTCGCGGATGAGGCGGTTGAGACCCGGTTCGCTCAGTCCGATCGCCTCGAGATATTCTTTCTGCTCGTCTTCGGGGAGTTGCGCGAGTTCGGCTTCGATTTTTGCGGAGATGACGACGGCGCCTGCGCCTTGCTGTCTGGCGCGCTCTTCGACCGCTTTCGACCAGGCGTTGCCTGCAGCAGCAGCGTCTTCGTCCAAATTGGCTACAAACAATATTGGCTTGGCGGTTAGGAGCTGAAGACCTTTCCACGCCTTTTCCTCACCGGCGGAAATATCGACGGAGCGGGCGGGCCGCCCTTCGCGTAACGCCTCGAGCGCGCGGTCGACAAGAATTAACGTCGATTTCGCTTCCTTGTCCTGACCCTTTGCTTTCTTCTCCAGACCCGCGCGGCGTTTCTCGAGGCTTTCGAGATCGGCGAGCATCAACTCGGTTTCGACAATTTCGAAGTCCGCGATCGGATCAATCTTGCCGGTCACATGGGCGACATCATCGTCCTCGAAGCATCGCAGCACATAGGCGACGGCGTCGACTTCGCGGATATTGGCGAGGAACTGGTTGCCGAGCCCCTCGCCTTTCGAAGCGCCTTTGACGAGGCCGGCGATGTCGACAAACTGCATCCGCGTCGGGATGATTTCCTTCGACTTGGCTATTTCGGCAAGCTTCTGGAGGCGGGGTTCCGGCATGGCGACGTCGCCCACATTCGGCTCGACGGTGCAGAAGGGATAATTCTCCGCCTGCGCTGTCGCCGTTCTCGTGAGCGCGTTAAATAGCGTGGACTTGCCCACATTCGGCAGCCCGACAATGCCGCATTTGAATCCCATCGCAACCATCCTGATGCGCCCGCCCGAAACGGCGGACGGCAGGCCCTAGCGCAGAACGGAGCGGGGGTAAACCGCGCGGGTGCGGAGCGCGCGCAGACGCGCTAGCGCGCCTTTTTCGGCGGGGCGAGAAAGCCCAGCGTCTTCTTGCCGGCGTAATAGGGCTTCCACCAGGCGATCGCCACAGGCACGGTCCAGTTGAGCCAGAACGCCGTCAGCATCAGCGTGTAAAAAATCTCTTCCGAGATGATTTTCTCCTGCACGAATGCGATGTCGAGAACGACGAAGGCCAGTTCCGCCCGACCCAGCATTCCGAAACCGATCATCACGCTTTCATGCCAAGCGAATGCGCCCGTGTAGCGGGCCGCCAGTGAAGCCGAGAGTATCTGCGCAATCAGCATCGCCGCGAGCAGCGTCGCCGTTTGTGGAATCACCGCCACTAACAGATCCCAGTCGAACACGATTTTCGCGCCGAGCTCGACGAAAAACACCGGCCCGATCCAGGAAAAGGCGACATTATCGATGACGTTTTTGACCTTCTCGAAGCTGGCGGCGGTCTGGTCCGGAATGAGATTGAAATATTCTTCCTTGAGGATAAGCCCCGCCATGTACGCGCCGACCGCCGGGTGGAAACCGAACGCATGGGCGAGCAGGCCGACCAGAATAGCCACCGTCAATGCGGCCAGAACTGCATGCTTGCCTTCGTCGAAGACGAAGAAATCCCGGATTCCCCAGTTTCTGGAAATCCTGAACCATCGCGTCAGGCCGGACATCTCATGCGGCAGCACCCAGAGGCCGAGAATGACAATGAGGGTGAAAAAGAGGCCGGCTTTGGCGACAATCCAAGAAATATCGAGCATCGACGGCGCGCTGTCGCCGGCTGCGATCGGCGCGAGAATGGCGATGAGCGCGAGCGAGGCGATATCGTCGAGTACGGCCGAGGTCATGATGCCGGTCGCGGCGCGCGATTTATGGAGGCCTTCGCTTTTCAGCGACACCATGGTGAGCGACACGGCGGTTGCAGTCATCGTGAGCCCCGCCATCAACGCTGCATCGGTGTTGCCCCAAAAAATCTTGACGACCGTAAACGACGCGCAAAACGGCGCCAGCGCGCCGAAAAAGGCGATCCCCCAGGTTCTTTTAACGCTTGAAACGAAGGCGGACGTATTCTCCTCGAACCCGATTGCGAACATGATCAGGAGAATGCCGACTTCCGCGAAGCCCCGGATGAATTCCGTGCTTTCGACGGGCAGCAGGCCGGTGTTCACATAAACGGCGCCGACGGCGAGATAAAACAGCACCGGCGTCGAGCGCGTCTTGCGCGCCAGATACACTGCGACGAAAACGCCGCACCAGATCAGGGCGAGATGTTCAAGCGATTCCATGCAATGCACTCAGGGCGCTGGACGGTCGCCTGTCAGGATACAGAGTTTCGCGCGAGAAAGGCTAGGGCGCGTTTACATAATGTCGCGCCGCCCCCGCGCGATCCCCGCGGCACAATTTGAATGCATCCTCTCGGATATCGAATTCAGTCCTTGCGGCCGAAAAGCTTTTGCAGCACATCGGCCAGGGGCCCGCGCGGGAGCGGCGCGTCGGCGGCGCGCGGCTTATCGTCTTTCGTCGGCGCAACGCTGTCTTTGGCGTCGCCTTTCGTCGGCGACGGAGGCTGCAGACGCAGGGCGACGTCGTTGACGAAACGTGCGTCGTCATCGCCGAGAGAGGGCGCGGCGGCGGCGATTGCATCGAAAAAAGGCGTAAGCCAATCCTGGTCGGCCTTCGAAAAATCGCCCAGCACATGCGCAGTCACGCGCGCCTTGTCGCCGGGATGACCGATGCCGATTCGCACGCGTCTGAACCCGTTTCCGAGATGCGCGTCGATCGACCGGAGACCGTTGTGGCCCGCATTTCCGCCGCCGGTCTTTACGCGCAGCTTCCCCGGCGCGAGATCGAGCTCGTCGTGAAACACGATGACGTCTTCGGGCGGGATCTTGTAAAACCGCGCCGTTTCGCTGACCGAACGGCCGGACTCGTTCATATAGGTGAGGGGCTTCAGAATGAGCGCTTTTACGCGCCCGTTCGGACCGTCGAGAAAGCCGTCGCGGATCTCGCCCAGAAATTTCGAACGTGGAGGACTGAAACCATGGCGGTCCGCAATCGCGTCGACGGCCATGAAACCCACATTATGGCGTTGGCGCGCATATTTTTCGCCCGGATTGCCAAGGCCCACGAGCAATAACATGAGCGCTCCATTGAGCGAGAGCGGAAAGGCCGTTAGGCGTCGTCGCCCTCTTTCGACTCGACTTCGGCGGCTTCGCCTTCC
>JBHHVZ010000095.1:0-10520 GCA_046756245.1 Parvularculaceae bacterium | reverse complement strand
GACGCAGCTGCTTCCTTCCGCTTCGCCTGCATCGCGTCGAACGCCGCCCAGACGCCGTCGTCGCCATGCCATGCGCCGCGCGTTGCGGCCTTCGAATATTCGGTGGCGCGGGCTTCGAAGAAATTGGCGTGCTCGACGCCGTTGAGAATCTCCGTAAGCCACGGCAGCGGATGCTTTTCGACGCCGTAAAGTTTCGGCAGGTCGAGCTGGCTCAACCGCCAGTCGGCGATGTAGCGGATGTAATGCTTGATGTCTTCGGCGGTCATGCCCTCCACCGGGCCCATTTCGAAGGCGAGATCGATGAATCTGTCCTCGAGCCCGACGACGGTTTTGCAACAGTCGACGATATCGTCGGCCACCGCTTTGGTGACGCAGCCGGTCTCACGCGCGAAGGCGTGATAGAGCTGGATCATGCCTTCGCAGTGCAGGCTTTCATCGCGGATCGACCAGGTGACGATCTGGCCCATGCCTTTCATCTTGTTGAGGCGCGGGAAGTTCATCAGCATCGCAAACGAGGCGAAGAGCTGCAGCCCCTCGGTGAAGGCGCCGAACATGGCGAGGGTGCGCGCGATATCTTCATGCGTGTCGACGCCGAAGGTCTGCATATAGTCGTGCTTGGCCGCCATCTCCTCATATTCGAGAAAGGCGGTGAACTCCGAATCCGGCATGCCGATGGTTTCGAGCAGGAGCGCGTAAGCCGCGATGTGGATCGTCTCCATGTTGGAAAACGCCGACAGCATCATCTTCACTTCGGTCGGCCGGAAGACGCGCCCGTAGCGCTCCATGTAATTGTCGTTCACTTCCACGTCGGACTGCGTGAAAAAACGGAAGATCTGGGTCAAGAGATTGCGCTCGGCGTCGGTGAGCTTGTTCGCCCAGTCCTTGCAATCCTCGCCCATCGGCACTTCCTCGGGCATCCAGTGCACTTGTTGCTGGCGCTTCCAGAAGTCGTAGGCCCATGGATAACGGAACGGCTTGTAGCTGTAGGACGGCGTCAGGAGACCGGGCGCGGCGGCGGCGAGGTCGGAAGCGTCGGGCATGAAGCGGCCTTTCAAGTAACGAAGCCGCGGCGAAGCGCTTGGGCGTGGCGCGCGGGCGGCGCGCGGCGGCTGTCGGTTCGATTAAAGGAGCGGGATTCGCGCAAGCCCGACAGGGCGCGCGCTCCTCCGTCCCGAAGACCACTATATATTGGGGGCGGCGCCCGGTGAAGCCCAAAATGAGCGGTCTTTTCCCCAGATCAGGCCGGCCAGACCAACCTCGCGAACCGTGAAAGAAAGCTGCCGCTACTGCTCTCTCAGGGCGTTTTTCTGGACCCGCGAAAGCGGCGTCATCAGATAGGAAAGCACCGTGCGCTTGCCGTTCAGAATATCCACTTCGGCGGCCATGCCGGCGAGAATCTGAAGCTCACCCTTGTTCGAGGCGAGCGTCGGCTTGTCGGTGCGCACTGTGATCAGATAGTGCCGCTCGCCGGTGTCTTCATCCTGGATGACGTCAGGGCTGATCGTCTCGATGCGCCCGTCCATTGAGCCGTATACGGCGGAATCATAGGCGGTAAGTTTGACCTTGGCGGCCTGACCCACATGCAGAAAGCCGATGTCGGCGGGCTTGATCTGGGCCTCGACCACAAGCGTATCTTCGCTCGGCACGATTTCGACGATGGTCTGGCCGGGCTGAACGACGCCGCCGACAGTCGACACCAGCACCCGGTTGACGACGCCGGCGACCGGCGCGCGCACTTCGGTTCGGGCGACTTTGTCCTTGAGCGCCGGCAGTTCGCCGATGAGGTCGGCGAGTTCGGCCTTGGCCTTGTTCAAATCGTCGACCGCAGACGCCGAAAACGCCTTCGACACCCGGTCGAGTTCGCCTTCAGCCTCTCGGACTTCGAGTTCGGCGCGCGCAACCGCAATTTCCGCCCGCTGCACCTCACCGCGCGCCGCTGTTTCACGCTGGCGCGCGCGCAACAGCTCGATCTGCGGTTCGATGCCTTTCTCCACCAGCGGCGCCAGCATCTCCGATTCTTCTTTTGCGAGCGCCAGCGACTGACGCGCCACGGCAAGCGCCACGCGCGCGTCTTCATGCGACTGACGGCGTTGCTCGAGCTTGGCTGTTTCGACGTTGATCGCGACGGCGAGTTCGGCCTTGCGGGCCGCGTGAAGCGCGCGTTCGTTGGCGGCGATCTGCGGCGCGCCGGCGGAAAGCTCAGGCGGGAACGATAGCGCCGTTCGACCGGCTTCGGCCTGCAGGCGGGCGATGCGCGCGGCGAGCATGTTGTAGCTGTCCTTGCCCTGACGGAATTCGACGCTGAGCTGCGTAGGGTCGAGCCGCACAAGCACCTGGCCTGCCTCCACCTCGTCGCCGGCGCGCACGAGAATCTCTTCGACAATGCCGCCTTCGAGATACTGGACTTCCTGGAGCTGGTTCGACGGCGCCACCCGTCCGATCCCCCGCGTCACCCGGTCGAGACTCGCCGTCCCCGCCCAAATGAGGGTCAGCGCGAAAAGGCCTGCGATGGCGTAGAGCAGAACTTGCGCCGCCCGGCCGGGTTCGATCGGCATCGCCTCGTCGACGGAGATTTCGAGATCCCTTCCGTTCATTCAGGCGGCCCTCGTCGGCAACGATGATTTCGGCCCGGCGATTTTCGACGCGCGCGCCGCGCCCATGGCGCGCAGCACGTCGTCGCGCCTGCCGTCGACCATGATGCGGCCCTGATCGAGCAACAGAATGCGGTCCACAAGGCGCGCCATCGACATGCGGTGCGTGACAAGGAGCAGCGTGCGCCCGCGTGTGGCTTTTTCGAGCCGGTTGATGAGGGTCGCTTCCGCCCTCGTGTCGAGGGCGCTCGACGGCTCATCGAGCAGCAGCATCGCCGGGCGCGAGGCGAGCGCGCGCGCCAGCGCAATCGCCTGCCGCTGGCCGCCGGAAAGCCCTTCGCCGCGCTCGGCGAGAAGCTGGTCATAGCCGCCCGAAGAGGCGCCCACGAAATCATGCACGCCCGCTATTTTCGCCGCCCACAAAATATCCTTGTCGGGTATGTCGTCGAGGCCGAGCGCGATGTTCTCTCGGATCGATCCGGAAAAAAGGCAGACATCCTGCAGCACGGCGCCGATATGCGCGCGCAGGTCGGTCGGGTGGATCTGTCTTATATCCGTGTCGTCGACCAGCACCGCGCCTTCCGTCGGCTCGTAAACGCCGGTGATGAGCCGCACGATGGTCGATTTGCCCGAACCGTTTGGCCCGAGAATCGCTACGCGCTCGCCCGGCTCGATCGTAAAAGACACTTCATCGAGCGCGCGCGCCGTTTGCCCCGGATAGGAAAAGCTCACTTCGCGGAACTCGACCTTGCCGTCGAGATGGTCGCGCCTGAGATAATTCCGCCCCGTCTCGACCTCCGACTGCGCGGTCATCAACTGGTCAAGAGAACGATAGGATGCGAACGCGCCGTTAACCCGGCTCAGGAGCGAGGCGACCTGCGCCAGCGGCGCCATCGCGCGGCCGCTCAAAATGACGGCGGCGATGAGCGCGCCTGTGGTGATGCGGTTGTCGCTCACCAAGAAGACGCCGATGACGACGACGCCGACCTGACTGAACTGCTGCGCAAAGCCCGCGAAATTGACCGCGAACTGATTCAGAAACCGCCCGATCGTCGCGGTCTTCGCCTGACGCAGCACGCCCGAACGCCAGCGCGCGCGCATCAAGGGCCCGGCGGCGACGCTTTTGACTGTCTCGAGGCCGGAAAGCGTTTCAATGAGAACCGCATGCTTCGTATGCCCTTCGCGCATTGCGTCGCGCGTGCGGCGCATGATCAAGGGCTGAATGATGACGCCAGCCGCGAGCGTCGAGAGCACGCCGATCAACGGCACCAGCGCCAACGGCCCGCCAACGAGCGCAACGACGCCGATAAAAAGGAAAATGAACGGCAGATCGACAACCGCCACCAAAGTGGCGGAACTGAAGAAATCCCGCAGGTTCTCGAATTCCTTTACGAGGCCGGCGACCGCGCCGGTCGCCCCTTTTCGCGCATCGAGCCGCATCGTCATGAGATTGTCGAAGACCGACGTCCCCACCGTCGCATCGAGGCGCTGTCCGGCGATATCGATGAAATAACCGCGCAGCGACTTCAAGGCAAAATCGAACACATAGGCGATGGCGACGCCGATGGTCAGCGCAATGAGCGATTCGATCGCCTGGTTCGGCAGCACGCGGTCGTACACCGTCATGATGAAGAACGACGAGATGAGTCCCAGGAAATTGACGATGACGGCGGCCAGAATCGTCTGGGCGTAAATTTTGGCGTTGTCGCGCAGCGGCCCGAACAGCCAGTGTTCGGTCGGAACGAGATCTTTCAGAAAGGGCGCGCGCCTGGCCATCTTACTCCCCGTCCAGCGCCGACTCGAATTCCCGCTGCGGCGAGAAATAGTGCAGAAGCTCGCCGGTATGCTCCATCAGCTCATAGGTCGCCATGTCGCGGTCGGCGAGACCGACGAGATAGCCGACGCCGGCTTCGAAATAATCGTTTTCAGCCTGCAGAACGTCTATCAGATCGCCGCGCGCAACCCGAAAGCGCTCGGCCACAAGGTCGCGCGATTCGTGATTGGCGATCACCGCAGTTTCAAGCGCGCCCAGTCTTTCGACCGAAGCGTCGCGGCGTTCGAAGGCGATGGCCGCATCGCGTTCAATCTCCTGACGGATTTGTTCTTCCTCGAATTTCTGCTGGCGGGCGCGTTCGCGCGCCTGACGGATTTCCGCCGCCCGCGCGCCGCCGGCGTAAAGCTCGTAATTGAGGTCGACGCCGGCGCGCACGTCGAAATCCTCGCCGCCTTCGAAGACGTCGAACTTGACCGCGTTGACGCTGGCCCTGAGCTCCGGCAGGCGCCCGGCCTGGGCGGCTTTGTAATCGGCGCGCGATGCTCTGGCCCGCGCAATCGCAGCGGCGATTTCCGGATGCCGCTTAGCCGCCATCGTCATCGCCGTCGCGCGGTCGTTGACGGCGAGCGCCTCAAAAGACGGACGCGACAGCAATCCCGGCGGCTCCTTGAAAAATTCCTCATAGCGGATTGCGGCCAGTCGCTGGCTTTCACGGATCTCCGCCACGCGGACATTCGCCGCCGCCAGCCTGGCGGTCGCGCGCATAACGTCGGCGCGCGAACCGGCGCCCAGCCGTTCGCGTTCTTTTACGTCTTCAAGGATTTCCGCATGACGGCGCGTGAATTCTGCGCCAAGTTTCAGAATCGCCTGGTGAACGAGCACGTCGTAATAGGCCGAGATCGCCGCCAGCGACAAATCATTGACGCTGATCCTGACGGCGCTTTCCTTTTCCTGATCGAGAGCCCTGGCGCTTTTGATGCGCTGGAACGCGGCGCCGCCGTCAAACAGAAGCTGCGACACGGTAAGGCCGGCGTTAATCTGGCCGTCGGGACGCAGCGACTCGACCACATTGTCCGTACCGGGATCGAACTGGCGGGAAATGACATAATCGCCGTTGAGGCTGGTCGACAGGCGCGGGTAAAGCGCGGCGCGTTCGCGCCGCGCGCCCGAGCGCGTCTGACTGCGCTGAGCGAGCTGGGCGTGAAAGGCGGGGTGCAGCCCCACCGCGCGGCGAATGTCGGCGAGAAAGGATTCGCCGCGGCCGACATCGTTGAGAATATAGCCGGCCGGGCCGAGCGCGCCGGCGAGCGGGCTTTGCATGACGTCCTCGGCCAGGGGCGGATAGAGCGAGCCTTCCGCCTGCGGCGCAGGATCGGCCGCCCGGGCGGGGCCGAAAGTTAACGCCGCCGCTGTCAGCATCGCCCAAACTCGGGTCCGCCTCGTCATCGCAAACCTGCTCTTAACCGCATTTCGTCGGCTCATTCGGCGGCAGACACGTTTTTCGGGTCTTAATGGTTAATATGCCGGTAATAAGCGCTCGGCTTTGATGAATGCTTAATCGGATCGATACAGGCAATCGCGCCGCGGCTTAACTTTTGGTCAGGCCCGTGTGCACGAAGTGCGCCCTTGACGCCCACTGGCCCGGCCTTTGCTCTTTGGCTAGAGCATGTTCTCCGAAATGCGAGTCGGAGAACATGCTCTAGGTTTTTGTTTTGTCGCGCATTTTATCCGAAAACCGGTTCCCACTTTTCGGAATGCGCTCTAGCTTGTCGGCTAGCTTGCGCCGCAATTGCGCGAACGCCCGGTGCGCGCCTTTATTTTCGCGGGTCGCGCAATGGGGAGCACGCATGACTTTGAACGTCGCTTTTTACGCGCCCGGCTGGCCGGCCGAAACGGCCCAGAACGGCATCGCGACCTATGTCGAATCGCTGGCGCCGGGAATCGAGGCGTGCGGGGGAAAAGCTTTCGTGATCGCACCGCCCGCCGCAGACCTTCCCGAAAGCGATTCGTTCGCCGCGGCGTTTCATGATGATTCGAATCCGCTCCGGACCGCCTGGTTCAAGGCGCTGTGGAAGCTCGGCCGGGGCGAACAGGCGCACTACGCTCGTCAGACCCGCGCCATCGCCAACGCCGTAATGCGGCTCAGCGAAAAAAACCCGATCGATATTCTGGAAATCGAGGAATCCTTCGGCTGGGCGCGTGCGATTCAAAAGATGATCGATATTCCCGTCATCGTTCGCATTCACGGACCGCATTTTATCGCTGACAAAAACGAAAGCGCCCGGGGCGGGCCCCGTCAGCGCGCACGCCGCATCGCCAACGAAGGCGCGGCGATCGTCAACGCGCGCGGCCTGTCCTGCCCGTCAAAAGGCCTTCTCGAAGAAGTGCGGAATTATTATGGCGGCTGCGGCGCAGTCAGCCGCGCCATTCCCAATCCGATCGCGGTTGAAGACGGCGCCTATCGCTGGCGGCCCGAAACCTGCGACCCGAACCTGCTTTTGTTCATCGGACGGTTCGATCATTGCAAAGGCGCGGACATCGCAATTCAGGCCTTCGCCAGGGCCGCTGCGAAGCGCCCGAATCTCCGGCTCGTCATGGCCGGAAGCGATCATGGCGTGCGCGCCGAGTCCGGCGAAATTCTGAAGTTTCAGGACTATGCGGACCGCTTCGTTCCGGCGGACTTGCGCGCGCGCATCGAATTTCTGGGCCGCGTTCCGCGGGAACGCATCAGAACCCTTCGCAGGACGGCGCTGGCGCATCTCTCCACGTCGCGTCATGAATGTTTCGCCTACGCCGTTTCCGAATCTGTGGCGGCGGGTTGCCCGGTCATCGCGGCGAAAACATTCGGCCCGCCTGAAGTCTTTGCGCACGATCACGCCCTGCTTTGCGCGGATATCGGCGATGTCGACGCATTCGCCGATCACATCGAGCGTCTCGCAGCCGATCCGGAAATGGCGGCGTCGCTCGCCGCGAATGGCTGGGCGGCGTGCCGGGAGCTTCTCTCGCCGCGCAAAATCGCCGCGCAAACGCTCGACTTCTACGGCGAAGCGCGCGCGGCCGCAGCCGGAAAGACGATGAATAAAGCAACGGGCGCAGGATCCGAAACGCCGCAGGCTGCGCCATGATCCGTCCCGAAATCGCCGCCGCCGTTTACGCGACGCTCGCTATCGTCCTGGCTTACCTGTTGAAGCCGAAGTTCGACGCGCGCAATCTTGTCTTGCGCGTCTTCGCAGTCTGGACCCTATCGACGCCGATCATTTTCGTTGTCGGCTATAACATGCTCGCGCTGGCGATGATCGCCGTGATCGTCGCCGTGTTCGCGCCCATGCGCGCGGAAAATCGCGTGATTCTCTATATCGCGACGCTCGCCGTCATCCCGAACAATTACAACGCAGACGTGCCGTTTCCGGGACTCAACTATCTGATCACGCTGAACTATCCGATCATCTCCTCCCTCGTACTTCTGGGACCTATAGCCGTCACGGCGTTATTGCGGCCGAAAAGCAGCGTATCGCCGCTTACGGACGCGCTCGTTTTTCTCTTTTTCGCGCTTGTCAGCATCATGAGCATTCGCGACCTGCCGTTCACGAGCATGTTGCGCATGACATTCTATGAGCTGGTGTCGCTCGTCATTCCCTATATCGCCATCAGTCGGACAATCGTCGCCAAAGAGGCGTTCGAAAAAGTCGTCTGGGCGCTTCTCATATCGGGGCTCATTCTCAGCACATCCGGCCTCATTTCTGCTTTTATACACTGGAACTTTTACGATTTCGCATTGCCGGCGGGTTTTCCGGGCATTGACATCAGGGGCGGCGCGCTGAGAGTCAGTGCGACGCTGGCGACCGCTCTGCTGGGATTTGTCGCGGCGACCGGGCTCATTTCCGCGCTTTACTTCAGACGCGACAAACGCGTGGACCTGATCCGTCTTGTGCTTTATGCGGCGATATTTCCCCTCGTCATCTACTATACGGGTTCGCGCGGCGCGATCCTTGCGCTGTTTATCCTGGGCGCGACGTATCTTGTGTTTACGCGCATGGGCGGGCTCGTGCGACGCCTCTACGTCGTGGCGGGCGTGATCGGCGCGATCGCCGGATTCAACTATCTGCGGGGCGGCGGCGCTGAATCGATCGATGCGTATGGAACGTTCGACTATCGCATCGAATTGCTGGAAACCTCGATCGAGCAAATTCGCGCACGGCCCCTGTTCGGAACGACGGCTTATCTGGAGAGCGGACGGTTCGATCATTTGATCCAGGGACAGGGGATTGTCGATATCGTCAACGGCTATTTGCAGATCGCGCTTGAATACGGTCTCGTCGGATTGATCATTTATCTCGGCATGTATTTCACAGTGTTGAAGTCGCTCTTCGATTCATCGCTTCGCATCCGCCTGCGATCCGCAGATGATGAAGAGCGGGCGCTGGGCAAGGTGGTCGCAACATGTCTGGCGCTGCTTGTCGCTTATCTCGCCCTGATTTCGACGGTGAGTTTCGTTTCCTACATTCCCGACTACGGCGTCATGCTGCTTGGCGTCAGCGCCGGCATGGCCCACTATGCTAAGCGCCGGACCGGGCGGATGGCGGAGCATTCCTGACATGACGCATTCCAAGGCAAGGGGCGTTGACGGCGAACGCTCCGGCGCATCGTCGCAAAATGCGTCATATCAGGGTTTTATTATCTGCTTCGTCGTAGTTTCCCCACGCGCCCGGTCCTGATGCAATCGCCATGACGACATCCTCGTCCGAATCACAATCGCTACGATCGCGCTTCATCGGCGTCGTGTCGAACAGCACGGTCGTCATGTTTTCGAGCCTGGCGGCCAAAAACGTCTTCAGGCTCGCGGGCAATCTCGTTATCACCCGGATCCTGGCGCCGGAGGCGTTCGGCGTCGTCGGCGTCATTACGTCGATTTCGTTTCTCCTGACGATGTTGACGGACATGGGCTTTCGGCCGTTCGTCGTGCAAGCGCGACGGGCCGACGATCCGAAATTTCTCGACGTGATCTGGACGATCCGTCTGGGGCGCAGCATTTTGCTCGCCGCGCTGATGTTTTTCGGCGCCGGACTTCTGGCGCAGGCGTTCGACAAGCCGGAGCTTCAAACGCCAATTGCAATGACGTCGTTCCTGTTTCTGATCGAAGGCGTGCAATCGCTGGCGTTCATCACGGCCGAACGCGCGCGGCGGATTTCCTTCGTCAGCCTTCTCGAACTCGGGATTTTCGTCTTCCAGACATGCGTCGCCATCGTCGCGGCGTTTTTGATGAAGAATTTCTGGGCGATTATCGTCAGCATGTACGCCGGCGGCGCATTGAAGATTCTCATTTCCTACGTCCTGTTTGAAGGCAGCCGCCGGAAGTTTCGATTCAACCGCGAAGTCAGCGCGGAATTATGGCGGTTTTCGCGTTTCATTATCGCATCAGGCGTTATAGCGATTTTTATGAGGCAAGCCGACAAGCTTTTCCTGGCCCGCATGATCCCGCTCGAGATCCTCGGTCTTTACATGCTCGCCGCCAACATGGCGGCTTCGGCGCACCAGATGATTGTGAGCTACGCCAGTCGGATCTTGATGCCGCTTTACGCCGAAACGCACAGGGAAAAACCCGAGACGCTGAAGGATGTTTATTATTCCGCACGGCGGCGCGTGACGCTTTTTCTGGCGTTTATCGTCGGCGGGGGGATCGGCGGCGGCACGCTGATATTCAGAATTCTCTTCGACGACCGTTATCTCGGCGCCGGTCTTTATTTCTCGCTCTTGTGTTTTCTGCCATTATTCCGGCTGAGCACGCTCGCGGCCGAAAAAATTCTTGTGGTCTACGGCCGGGTGCGCACGACGTTGGAAGCCAATGTCTTGCGCCTCGCCTGGATCGCCGTCGGCGCGCCGCTCGGCTATGCAAATTTCGGCGTTTTAGGACTGATCGCAGCGTTCGCGTTAATGGAACTGCCCGCGCTGATTTACTGGTGGCTGCGGCTTTACGGCCGCGGCGTTTTGAATATGCGCGAGGAACTTTCCTATCTGGCCGCGGCGGCGGTCGGCGCCGCAATCGGATTCGTCGGCCAGGAACTCATCGCCTCCCTGATCGCCAGCGGCGTCATACCCTCATTCTAGTCATTGCCCGTCCGGCCGTCCCCCGGAGCGCCGCCCCGCCCGCACGCGCG
>JBHHVZ010000094.1:0-10822 GCA_046756245.1 Parvularculaceae bacterium | reverse complement strand
GCGGGCGTTTGCGTATCGTCGCTAGTGTGGTGGATTTGAAATTCGTTCCATAATTTGCAGCAAGCTCATAAACGAGTTTCAAATCCAAAACCACACTAGAATCATAAACTTGCTAGCAGCCTTATCGAATCCGAAGTTCGTACGGAGCAAGCTGATTAATGCGACGAACTTCGGATTCGGGCTGCTAGCCGCCCCGGTCAACGCCGCTTGCCGCACGTCGCCGGATGCCTATGCTCGCCCGCCAATGGATGGAATCGTCATCGACCTGCCTGTCGAGACCGACACCGCCGCTCTCGGCGCGCGGCTTGCGCCCCTCTTGAAAGTCGGCGATGTCGTCTGTCTGTCGGGGCCGCTCGGCGCCGGCAAGACGACGCTGGCGCGCGGGCTTATTCGAGCCTTCGCCGGCGACGCGGACGCCCCGAGCCCTACTTTCGCCCTTGTGGAGGTTTATGAAGGCGACGGGTTGACGCTTTGGCATTTCGACCTCTACCGGCTCGAAAAAAGCGAGGAGGTCTGGGAGCTCGGCCTTGAGGAAGCATTGGCCGAGGGCGCGAGCGTCATCGAATGGCCGGAGCGCATCGCGGCGTTCCTGCCCGTTTCCGCGCTGGTTCTGCGGCTTGAGCCCCAGGGCGACAGCCGAAGGGCGATGATTTCGCCCGGCGGCGACTGGAAAGCGCGCCTTGAGAAAGCCGGAATCGCGTAAAACACGGACGATGATGAACACGCAGGAAAACCGCGCCGAAGCCCGCCGGGCGTTTCTTTCCGCTGCAGGATGGGCGGACGCGCAGGCGCGCCCGCTCGCCGGCGACGCCTCGACCCGTTCCTATGAGCGGCTCGCGCTCGATGGACGGCGCGCCCTCTTGATGGACGCGCCGCCGGCGGCGGAGGAAGCCGCCTGCCCGCCGCACGCAAGCGCCGATGAGCGCCGCCGTCTCGGCTACAACGCGCTGGCGCGCCTCGCCGGACCCAATCTCAACGCGTTTACGGCCATCGCCGAAACGCTCCGCCGCGCCGGACTGTCGGCGCCGGAAGTTTACGCCGCCGACCCGGTGCATGGGTTCGCTATCATCGAAGATCTGGGCGACGATCTATACGTGCGCGCAATACCCGCCGGCGCCGATGAGCAAACGCTTTACGAAACAGCCGTCGACGCGCTTTTGCAGTTGCGAACAGCTAACCCGCCGGCGCCGGCTACAGAGGCGTATCGGATGCTCGACTACGACCGCGCGGCGCTGCAGGCGGAAATTGCGCTTCTGATTGAGTGGTGCTGGCCGCTCAAGACCGGCGGCGACGCGTCGTCAAGTCTGCAGGCGGACTATTTCGCTTCATGGGCGCCGGCGCTTGAAGCTATTTCGGCGCCGTCGAGCATGGTGCTGCGCGATTATCATGCGGAAAACCTGGTTTGGCTGCCTGATCGAATGGGCGCGGCGCGCGTCGGTCTGATTGATTTCCAGGACGGACTTTTCGGGTCGCCGGCCTATGATCTTGTTTCGCTTCTGAAAGACGCACGCCGGGACGTTGCGCCTGAGCTCGCCGAAGCGATGATCAGGCGTTATTGCGCCGGCGCGGGAGACGGTTTCGACGAGGAAAGCTTCCGGCGCGACTACGCCGTCCTCGGCGCGCAGCGCAACGCCAAGATTCTCGGCATATTCGCACGCCTTTTCAGGCGCGACGGCAAGTCGCGCTATCTCGACTTTCTGCCCCGCGTAGAAGCGCATTTTAAGAACGATCTGCGTGCGCCGGCGCTTCGATCGGTGCGCGCCTTCTTTGCGCGCCATATGCCGGAACTTGCGCCGTGAGCGCGCGCCCCGACACGGCGATGGTGCTCGCCGCCGGTCTCGGGCTTCGCATGCGCCCCTTGAGCGACGCGCGCCCGAAGCCGCTCATCGAAGTCGCGGGCAAACCGCTGATTGATTACGCGCTTGACCGCTTCGCCGACGCCGGCGTGTCGCGCGCTGTCGTCAACGTGCATCATCTCGCCGACATGATGGAGGCGCATCTTTCTTCACGCACGGCGCCGGAAATTTTAATCTCCGACGAGCGTGCGCTTCTGCTCGAAACCGGCGGCGGGTTGAAAAAAGCGCGCCGGCTCCTGGGCGACGCGCCGTTTTACTGCACGAACACCGACGCCATCCTGATCGACGCGCCGGGACGCGAAACCTGTGCGGCGCTGGCGGAGACGTGGGACGGGTCGCGCATGGACGCATTGTTGCTGTTGACGCCGCTTAAGACGGCGAGCGGTTACGCCGGCGCCGGGGATTTCACGCTCGATGCTGACGGGCGCCTTGAATTCAGGCGGGAAGGGCGCGCGCCCTATGTGTTCACGGGGCTTCAGATTCTTTCGCCTTCGCTGCTTGCTGGCGCGCCGGACGGGCCGTTTTCGACCCGGCTTTTGTGGGACAGGGCGCTCGCCGCCGGCCGGCTTTATGGCGTCGTTCATGAAGGAACGTGGATGCATGTGGGCGATCCGCAGGGCCTGAAGGACGCCGAAGCCCGTCTCGCCGCCCCTCGAGAAGACGACGCGTGAGCGGCGCGCCCGGCATATTCGATACGCCGGCGCCGCGCTATTTCGCCATCGACCCCGGCCGCCCGTTTCTCGACGACCTCGCCCGCGCGCTCCACAAAGCGCTTTTGACTGACGATCCGCTGGCGCTCGCCGATGCGTTGATTTACGTGCCGACGCGGCGCGCCGCCCGCGCGCTCGCCGAAGCTTTCGTTAACGCCGCGCCGGCGGGCCGTGCGAGTCTTTTGCCGCAGATAAAACCGCTTGGCGATATCGACGAAGACGAAATCGCCTTGTTCGCCGGCGAGCCGGAAGACGAGATCGCCTTGCCGCCGGCGGTTTCCCCGCTTGAACGCACGTTGACGCTTGCGCGCCTTACAGCCCGGCGCGACCGCGTCGCCTTCGACGGACAGGAGAACTGGCCCGCCGCCATCGCCGCCGCGCGCGAACTTTCAAAGTTGCTCGATTCTTTCCATGCGGAGGAAATCAGTTTCGATGCGCTTGAACGCATCGCGCCGACTGCCAAGTCGCTCGCCGCGCACTGGAAGGACTCGCTTGATTTTCTTGAAATCGTCACCCGGACGTGGCCGGCGCATCTGGCGGAAATCGGCCGCATGGACCCGGCCGAACGGCGCGCGAAGCTTATCGCTGCGCAGGCTGCGCGCTGGGCGAAGGATCAACCCGACCGCCCGATCGTCGTCGCCGGCACCACCGGCAGCGCCCCGGCGGTCGCGCGCCTGATGCGCGCGGCCGCAAGCCTGCCCAGGGGATGCGTCGTCCTGCCCGGCCTCGACCGGACGCTCGCTGAAGACGCCAGAGCCTGGGAGGCGGTCGACGACCCGCATCCGCAGGCCGGGTTGAAGGCGCTCATGGCCGCGCTTACTGCTGAGCCCGCCGACGTGCGCGTCTGGCCGGGAAGCGGCGCGGCGTCGGCGCGCGGCCCCCTTCTCTCGCTGGCGCTGCGCCCGGCTGAAGCGACCGACGACTGGCTCGAAAAGATCGCGGACGAACGCGCGAAGGGCGCGGCTTTCGGCGACGCGATCAAGGGTCTCAGCCTTATCGAAGCCGCAGACGAAGAAAGCGAAGCCGCCGCCGTTGCGCTGATGATGCGCGAGGCGCTGGATACGCCTGGACGCACAGCGATGCTGGTCACGCCTGATCGCGGACTTTCGCGACGCGCAGCGGCAAAAATGCGCCGCTGGGGCGTGACGGTCGACGATTCCGCCGGCCTTCCTTTCGCAAATAGTCCGTGCGGGACCTATCTGCGTCTTGTCGCGCGCTGGCTTGAGGACGTTTCCGATCCGGCCGCGGTAATGGCGCTTTTGCGCCATCCCTTGTGCGGGCTCGGTCTCGGCGCCGACACGCGCCGGCGTGCGGTTAATGCGTTCGACGTCGCACTCAGGGGATTGCGCCCGGCGGCGGGCGTTGAGGGACTTTCCGAAAAGCTCGCCCATGACAACAAGCGCGCCGAGATCGCCCGGTCCGCGCTTGACGCCCTCAAGGAAGCCGTCGCCGGCTGGCCGGACAGCGCCGGCGCGCCGTTCGCCGACCGCTTCGCCGCCCATATCGCCGCCGCCGAAAAACTGGCGGGCGTAAACGGAGAAACCGGCGCGGCGCGGCTGTGGAGAGGAGAAGACGGCGAAGCCGGCGCGGCGCTTTTCGCCGAACTCGCGCCGCTCGCGGACGGCGTCGCGATGGACGGCGGCGGCTACGCCGAAATTTTCACCCATCTCATCGCCGGCGCGGCGGTCAGGAGACGCGCCGGCGCGCATCCGCGGCTCGCCATTCTCGGACCGCTTGAAGCGCGCCTTATGAGCGCCGACCTGGTCATTGTCGGCGGGCTTAACGAGGGCGTGTGGCCGGTCGACGCCGGCGCCGACCCATTCCTGTCGCGCCCGATGCGCGCGGCCGCGGGGTTGCCGTCGCTCGAGCGCCGGGTCGGTCTGTCCGCGCATGATTTCGCCCAGCTCGCCGCCGCGCCGGAGGTTGCGCTTACCCGCGCGGCGCGCGCCGGCGGCGCGCCGTCAAAGCCTTCGCGCTGGATTGTCCGTCTAAAGAATATACTGAACGGCGTCGGCGCGTTAAGCGAAATTGACCGGACCGAACATTTTCGCCGCCTCGCAGAACAGCTCGACAAACCCGATAAAGTCGAACCGGCCGAACCGCCGCGCCCTCGTCCACCGGTTGCCGCGCGCCCGCGCGAACTCTTCGTCACGCGCATCGAAAAATGGCTGCGCGATCCCTACGGTATTTACGCGCGCTATGTGCTGGGCCTTCGAAAGCTCGACGAACTCGGCGAGGAATTCGATCAACGCTATGTCGGCCTGCTGTTGCACAAGGTCTTTGAAGACTATTGCAAAACTTTTGATGCTCCGCGTGACGACGCCGAAGCGCAACTGCGCGCCTTGCTCGAACGCCATGGCCCCGCTTACGGGATGACGCCGGCGTTATCGGCGTTCTGGGGCGCACGATTCGCCGACGCTTTGTCATGGTACGCCGACTGGGACCGGGAGCGGCGCGAGCGCGGGGTTCCCGCCGTCATCGAAGGCGTAGGCGCATGGACGTTCGAAACGCCGGGCGGGCCCTTCGAACTCTCTGCGCGAGCCGACCGCATCGACAAACTCGCTTCGGGCGCAGTTGCGATTTTCGATTACAAAAGCGGCGTTCTACCGACGCTCAAACAGACGAAAAGCTTCAACCTGCAACTGCCGCTGACCGCGCTTATCGCCGCTAATGGCGGTTTTAACGATCTCGGCGCAACATCGGTTGAAAGCTTCCACTACGTAAAGACGCTCGGGCGCAAGAATGCGAAATCCGTTGAGGCGGGCGTGGAAGGCGCCGACGCGGAAAAGATGATGGCCGAGGCGGAGGAAGGGTTGCGCGTGCTGATCGCCCATTACGACGATCCGTCTACGTTCTATCCATCGCAACCCCGATCTGAATATATGGACGAATACGGCGATTACGATCTTCTCGCGCGGCGGCGCGAATGGAGCGAGTCCGGCGGCGAGGCGGAGGGCGGAGAATGACGCTCTATGACGAAACCCTGGCCAATCAGCGCAAGGCCGCCGACCCGGCGCGTTCGGCCTGGGTCGGGGCGAACGCCGGCGCCGGCAAGACGCGGGTTCTCATTCAGCGCGCCGCACGGTTGCTGCTCGCCGGGGCGCAGCCGTCGAAGATCCTTTGCATCACTTTCACCAAGGCCGCCGCAGCGGAAATGGCCAAACGTCTGTTCGAGCTTCTCGGGAAATGGGCGCTCGCCGACGACGCGACGCTCGCAATCGACCTCCGCAAGCTTGAAGGCGAACACGGGCCGGCGCGGGACGCCGCCGACCTCGCCGCAGCGCGGCGGCTGTTTGCGCGCGCGCTCGAAACCCCGGGCGGGCTCAAGATCCAGACCATCCATTCCTTCTGCGAAGCCGTTTTGAAACGGTTCCCGATCGAAGCGCGCGTCGCCCCGGGGTTTTCGGTCATCGACGACGGGGAGGCCGGGAGGCTGACCGATGCGGCGATCGAGGCCGTCGCCGCGCGCGTCGCAATCGGCGATGCGCCATTGGCCGAGGCGTTCGCACGACTGCGCGTCCGCCACGAACCGGACCGTTTTCGCAAAATGTTGGCCGAGGCGATGAGAGGCTTTCGCGAGAAAATACGGCCCGCAATCGCCCGCGGCGGCGGCCTGGAAGCGTATCTCGCGTCCGTCGCGAAAGAGCTCGGCGTCAACTCCGCGCTTACGGAAGACGCAGCGCGCGCGGCCGGGCTCGCCCGCTTCGACGAGTGCGATCTACGCTGCGCGCTAGAGGCGCTTTTGCAAAGCGGACCGCAAGCGCAGGACCGCGCCGTAAAGCCGCTTAAAGCCTATTTCGACGCGTCGACCGCGGAAGAGAAGTGGGAAGCGCTGAGAAAACTCTTTCTCACCGACAAATCGGAACCGCGCAAAACGATTGGCGATAAGAAAACCGACGACGCCGACCCCTGGGCGCGGCCCTATCTCAAAGACGCGCAACTGCAATTCATAGACGCTTTTGAAGCTGTCAAAGCCGCGGCCACCCTCGCCGACACGCGCGCATTCACACTTATTCTTTCGGAAATAATAACCGTATACGAAGCGAAAAAATCCGCCCGCGCCGGTCTTGACTATGACGACCTTATAGCGCGCGCCCGCGCGCTATTCGACGATCACGGCGCGGAGTGGGTGATGTACAAGCTCGATCAGGGACTCGATCATATTCTTGTCGATGAAGCACAGGATACGAGCCCCGATCAATGGCGCGTCATCGAGGCGCCGCTTAAAGAATTCTTCGCCGGGGCGGGCGCGGCTGAACGCGGGCGCACTTTTTTCGCCGTCGGCGATCAGAAACAGTCGATCTATTCCTTTCAAGGCGCTGACGCCGGGATCTTCCGTGAAAAGGAACAGGAGATCGGCAAGATGATCGGCGCCGCCGCGGCCTATGACAGCGTGCCGCTGACGCTTTCGTTCCGTTCCGCCGCGCCGGTGCTGTCCTTTGTTGACGCGCTTTTCGCTGAAGAAGCCGCTTGCGAAGGACTCGGCGAGAGCGCCGCCCTCGTCCACGGCGTCAACCGGGAGGGCGCGGCCGGCTGCGTTGAGTTGTGGCCGCTCGCGCCAAAGCCGGAAAAACAGGCGCTCAAACCCTGGGACGCGCCGGTCGACGCCCCGCGGCCCGACTCGCCGGCGCGGGCGTTAGCTAAGCAAGTCGCCAATACGGTCAAGGAATGGATTGACGGCGGCGAAGCGCTCGAATCGCGAGATCGGCCGATTCACGCCGGCGACGTGATGATCCTGGTGCAATCGCGCGGGTCGCTCTTTTACGAAGCCATCAAGGCGCTGGCGCGAAGCGGCGTGCCGGTCGCCGGCGCCGACAGGCTGGCGCTCTTGGAAGACGCCGCGGTTGAAGATCTTCTCGCCTACGCCCGTACGGTTCTTCTGCTGACTGACGATCTGTCGCTTGCAGAAACTTTGAAAGGGCCGCTTTTCGGTTTCGACGACAAAACGCTGTTCGGGCTCGCCCATGGCCGGAAAGGAACGCTGTGGCGCGCGCTCGTTTCACGCGCAAGAGACGATGCGCGTTGCGCCGAAGTCGTAGAAGAAATCAGAAAAGCCCGCGCCGTGGCGCTTAGGGAAGGCGCCTATGCGTTTTTCACTCATTGCCTTGAAACCGGCGCGCCGTCTGGACGCAAGCGGCTATACGCGCGTCTCAGCCAAGCCGCGCGCGAGCCCGTCGACGAATTTCTCCGCCAGGCGCTTGATTATGAGTCTGAAAATCCGCGTAACCTGCAGGGTTTTCTTGTCTGGTTTGCCGCCAACGCCGGCGAGATCAAGCGCGAGATGGAGCAGGTCGAAAACGCCGTGCGGGTCATGACCGTGCACGGCGCGAAAGGACTTGAAGCCAACATCGTTTTCCTGCTCGACGCCCATCGCGGGCCTAACCTGACCAATATCGGTCCGGCGCTGGAACTCCGTTCTACGCCCGACGCGCCGGACCGGCCGCCGGGTCTCTTCGCCCTGTCGTCCTCGCGCGCCGAAGATTGCGCGGCCGCAGCCGCTTCGCGCGCAGAGGAAAAACGGCGCCATTTCGAGGAATATCGCCGGCTTCTCTACGTCGCCGTCACCCGCGCGCGCGACCGGCTTTATATCTGCGGTATAGAATCCGGCCCCGGCAAGCAGGACCCTCGGAATAAACCCGTACTCGAACAATCCTGGCATGCGCTGGCGCAGTCCGCTTTCGAACGCCTCGACGGCGTCGCGCCCGCAGGCGCGCTCTGGGATCGCGATATCCTGCGCATCGACTGCGCCCAGACGGCGGCGCCCGAGGATAAGAAAGAATCGAAACCTTCGCCGGCGTCGGCCGAAACGCCGGACTGGCTCTTTCAGGAAGCGCCGGTTGAATCCGCGCCGGAACGCCTGTCGCCGTCACGCCTCGCCGACGAGGAAGAAGCCGAAAGCGAAGGCGCAGCCTATTCGCCGATCGGCGCGGGAGGCCGTTACTTCCGCGGCCGCGTCATCCATCGCCTGCTTGAACTGCTGCCCGAGCTGCTCCCCGCCGAACGCAGCGCGGCGGCCGACCGTTTGCTGGCGCGCCTTGCGCCCGACGTCGATGTGAACGAACGCGGCGTCTGGCGCGAGGAAACGTTGCGCGTTCTCAACAATGATATGTTCGCGCCGGTATTTTCGAAAGCCTCGCGCGCGGAAGTCGCGGTCGCCGGCGCGCCGAAAGGCGCACGGCCCGATCTTTTCGTTTCCGGCCAGATCGACCGGCTCGCTTTTGAAGGGAAGCGCATTTTCATCGTCGACTACAAGACGAACCGCCCGCCGCCCGTCTCCGAAAGCGACGTCCATCCCGCCTATATGGCTCAGATGGCCGCCTACCGGGCGCTCCTTCAGGAAATCTATCCTGCTCATGAGATCATCGCGGCGCTTCTGTGGACCCACGACGCCCGGTTGATGCGGCTTTCTGAGGCGAATCTCGATCACGCTTTCGCGCGCTATTTGGCCGCAGGTTGAACTTCGCCGCAACGCCCTTATCTTGCCCGTTCCACAATCACCCAGGCGAAGCAGGGAGCGCCCGCGTCCAAACAGGAGTAAACGGCTATGGCCAGCAAGAAAGTCACCGACGCCTCTTTCCAATCCGATGTTCTCGGCGCGAGCGAACCGGTGCTCGTCGATTTCTGGGCGGAATGGTGCGGCCCCTGCCGGCAGATCGGCCCGGCGCTTGAAGAAATTTCCGACGAATATGCGGGGCGCCTGACCGTCGCCAAGATCAACATCGACGAGAATCCGGAAACGCCGGGCCAATACGGCGTGCGCGGCATTCCGACCATGATCATCTTCAAGGACGGCGAAATCGCCGGCACCAAGGTGGGCGCGGCGCCGAAAAGCCAGCTTGCGGCCTGGGTCGAGCAAGTGATCGGGGCCGGCGCGGCGGCGACTGCCTGACCCGCGGGCCGCTTCACACGTGTTCGGCGAGAACTTCGCCAGCCAGATACAACGATCCGCAGATAAGAATTCGCGGCGCGTCTTCCGCTTCAAGGCAGGCGCGCCGCATCGCCTCTTTAAGCGACGGACAGACCTGCGCGAAAATTCCCGCCCTTTCGGCGGCCTCCACGATAACGGACGGCGCGGCGGCCCCTTGGTGATCGGCGGCGACGCCGAAGACGGCCAGCGCCATATCGGCGAAGGCGGCGAAATAGCCGTCCGCATCCTTGTTGGCCTGCATGCCTGTTATGAGAACAAGCGGCTTTGAGGCGCGCTCCTCCATATCCGCCATCGCCGCGGCGACAGCGCGGCCGGCGTGCGGATTGTGGCCGCCGTCGAGCCAGACTTCGGGTTCCTGGCCCAGAATCGTTCGGGCGAGATCAATCAGCGGCCCGGCCTTGAGACGCTGGATTCGCGCCGGCCAGCGCGCGTTCTCGAGCCCTGCCGACAGCGCGGCGTCGTCGACAGCGAGCCCGGCCGCGCGCACGGCGGCGATCGCAAGGCCCGCATTCATCGTCTGGTGCGCGCCGGGCAAGCGCGGCTTTGCGAGATCGGACAGTCCATCCGTACCCTGATAAACAAGACGCCCATGTTCCAGTCGAACGTCCCAGTCAGAGCCGTAAGAAAACACGTGCGCCCCGACAGTCGCGGCGCGCTCTTCAAGCGCGGCCATCGCTTCGGGCGCCTGCTGGCCGATGACGGCGGGCGCGCTGGCGCGAAAAATCCCCGCCTTTTCGCCCGCAACCTCGGCGAGGCTTTCACCGAGAAATTTCTGATGATCGAGCGCTATGGGCGCGATCACCGAAGCGAGCGGCTTTTCGAGCACGTTGGTCGAGTCGAGACGACCGCCGAGGCCGACTTCAAGCACGAGAAAGTCCGCGCGCGTTTCAGCGAAGGCGAGAAACGCCGCGCAGGTTATTGTTTCAAAAAATGTCAGCGCGTCGTCGCCGACCGCTTCATCGACACGGGTGACCACGTCTATAAGTTTCGCGTCGGAAATTTCTTCTCCGGCGAGAACGATGCGTTCGTTGAACCGCACGAGATGCGGCGATGTAAATACGTGTACGGAGCTTTCAGCCGCCTCCAGAATGGCGCGAATGAAAGCGACGGTAGACCCCTTGCCGTTGGTGCCGGCGACGTGAAACACAGGCGGCGCACGCAATTGCGGATTATCGAGGCGCTCAAGCGCCGCGCGCATGCGCTCGAGCCCGAGATCGATGATTTTGGGACGGCGGTCGGCTATGCGCGCCAGCAGCGCGTGCGCGTCGGTCACTAGCGGTCCGATTCCAAAGTTCGCATCGTTTTGCACTTCGCGATCATCACACTAG
>JBHHVZ010000093.1:0-10948 GCA_046756245.1 Parvularculaceae bacterium | reverse complement strand
ACCGGATACACCTTAAAATCGCCGCCGGGCTGTCCAAAAAGGCAGGACCACTTCACTCCAACGCCATTCTGAATCGCCGCCTGGATATTCAGTGCAGTTTTAGAGTGAGCTCCCAAAGTAGCGGAAACTAAGACTTTTCCATCTCGTTCAAATGAGATGAGTCCAATGTCGAACAGTTTATCTACGTGCGGCACCAATAAGAGGCGGTTGTTTCCGTCGAGGCGTTCTTCGGCCGATTCACACATTCGCCACACGTAATTGCGGGTGACGTTTGAGACAGTTTTTCAGCCACGACGATCCGCTGCGCGGCGCGTCGATAATCAGGAAATCCGGGCCTTTAACATCAACGCCGCCGTCCGTACGGTGCGCGAAATATCGGTGAAGCCGCGCGCCGCTCTTGGCGTAGAGCCGCGCCGCCGCCCGAAGATCGCCGCTTGCCTGCAATTCTTCGGCTTTGAGGAAGATTTTTTCGTCGGATGACTCCGCCGTTTCTCCGTCTGCGTCGTTCAGTGCGCGCATCTGCATCCGGCGCAAAAAGGTCAATCTCTCAACCGTCTTCGCTGGCCAAAAGGTCGGCATTAAGCAGGTCGATGACAGGCCCTGGCTCGCCAGCTTCATGACCTATGATCTTGGATATTTCGATGAAGACGCCTGCAGGCTCGAACCGGCTTCAAACCCATTCGCTCCGGAGAAAGTGTAAACCATGTCTCCGGTATAAAATGTAAACCATGTGTCCGGTATGGACCACGAATTATTGGCGATCCCGGCAGGATTCGAACCTGCGACCTCCAGATTCGGAATCTGGCACTCTATCCAACTGAGCTACGGGATCTCATTGAAACGGTCAGCCCGTTTCGATTTGTCTTTTGCCCAACACTCCGTCTTCTACGCAAGCCCTTTTGCAAGCCGGATGCGGAACGCCGGCGCCGACGTAATGCGACGTCTTTGTAAAGCGTTAAATCCCTCTCTGAAAGGCGGTGCTGAGATGGTGCTGATTCCGGCCTCCCGACTCTCAGATCGCTTTGTCTAACTAACTAATTTCACTCCGTTTTTCGAGCCCGCAAAGTCTATTGTTGCATCCTTCGGAGGGCGGCGCTCTATCCAGCTGAGCTACGGGCGCTGAAAAGCTCGGAAGAGGGCGGTGTACGCGAAACACGCGGGCGCGGCAACATGGCCGACGCCTTGCCGCCAATCCGCCGCAACGGCGGGCGCGGACGCCGGATCGCCCGGAGGGGTCCGGGCCGTGTCTCGCGCCTTTTCACCTCATAACTACCTGGCAGCCCGAACCTGAAGTTCGTCACATTGTTCAGCCTGCTCCGGATGAGCTTCGGATTCGATCAGGCCGCCAGCAAGTTTATGATTCTAGTGTGGTTTTGGATTTGGAACTCGTTTGAGAGTTTGCTGCAAATTATCTAACGAATTCCACATCCGCCACACTAGTGGTCCGATTCCGACATTTGCCTTCCCTTTCCGCACGCGCTCGAGCAAATGTCGGAATCATCAGGACCACTAGCAAGTTTTTGTTTCTAGAGCATGTTCTCCGAAATGCGAGTCGGAGAACATGCTCTAGGTTTTTGTTTTGTCGCGCATTATATCCGAAAAGCGGGAACCGGTTTTCGGAATGCGCTCTAGGGGCCTTTCGCCGGCAAGCGAGACTCGCCACAATGGCCGGCGCGCGGGGAGCACAATCCCCGCAAGGGCCAGGCGTTTCCCGCGCGAGCGCGGCGCGCCGCAAACAGGGAGGCGCACGCGTGACACTGTGCAGACCGAATGCTGCGCGCCGCGGCGGAACAACCGCTTTCGTCATTTATTGTCTGGGATGGCTTATTGCGAGCCTGTGTCCCCCTCTGATCGCGCCAACCGCGGCGGCGGAATCGGCCCCGGCGATCGGCGCCATTAAAAAAGCGGCGCCGCCGATGTGGCGGGTTACGGACGAGGACAGCGAGATCTGGCTCGTCGGCACGTTTCACATCCTGCCGCCCGGTCTCGAATGGCGCAGCGCGGCGCTCGACACGGCGTTTGAACAGGCGGAGACATACTATTTCGAAGTCGAAGCCGACACCGCCGAAGCCCAGCAGCGCACCGTTCAGATTCTGATGATGAAGGGCTTCAACCCGCCCGGGACGACGCTTTCGGGTTTGCTGGACGAGCCCGACGCCGCCAAGCTCGCCGCTGTCGCCCATGAGCTCGGCCTGCCGATGGCGGCGATCGACCCGATGCGTCCGTGGCAGGCGTTCCTGACAATCAGCGTACAGTTCATCGTCAAGCAGGGGTTCGACCCGGGATCGGGCGTTGATTCCGTGCTGATGGCGGAGGCGCGCAAAAGCGGACGTATGCTCAGATTCTTTGAGACGATAGACCAGCAGCTCTCCTTCTTCACCGATCTCGAACCGGAAACGGAGAAGAATCTTCTCGTATTCACGCTTCGGGAATGGGAGGACCAGAAGGAAGACTTCGATACGCTGTTCGCAGCCTGGGCGCGCGGCGATGCGCAAGCGATTGATGTGCTGATGAACAAATCCATGCGCGACGTCGCGCCTGAAATTTTCGATATTCTGATTGTCGACCGCAACGCAGCCTGGGCGGAAAAGCTCGCCGGCGTAATCGAAAATAGCGGCGGCAAAGCCCTCGTCGCCGTCGGCGCGGCGCATCTTGTCGGCGAACACTCCGTTCCGGCGCTGCTTGAAGCCAAGGGACTCAAGGTCGAACGTTACGGCGCCGGGGAGTAATCGCCAAGCCGATTCACGAAAGGCCAAGCCGTGTTCGTCGTCCCGTGCGCAATGCAGCGCGCAGCGCATCCGGGATGACGCGAGGTGATTCCTCGCCTTGCAACCGCGCCCTAAAACACCGTCAGAATATCCTTGAGCGCTTTCTTCTTCAGGGCGTGCTCGGGTATTTCCGCGTTTGGCGATGCTTTCCCCGTAACGATCAGCAAATATGGTTTTTCCGTAGACGGACGGTTGAGAGCTTTGTTTAGAAACGTCATCGGCTTCGGCGTGTGCGTAAGCGTTGCGAGCCCGGCGTGGTGGAGCGCAGCGATGAGAAAGCCGCAGGCGATGCCGACGCTTTCATTCACATAATAGTTTTTCTTGTTCATGCCGGCCTCGACGCCGCCGCGCCGCTGAGCGAAAACGGCGATGAGCCACGGCGCTACGTCGAGAAAAGACTTGTCTTCGTTGGTGCCGAGGGGACCTAGCGCCTCGAGCCATTCCGCGCCGGCGCGCCCTTCGTAAAAGGCGCGCTCTTCCTTTTCAGCGGCGAGCCGGATCTCGTGCTTTTTCGCCGGATCGCCCACCAGCGCGAAATGCCAGGGCTGATGATTGCCGCCTGAAGGCGCGCGCCCTGCCGCCGCGATGCACGTCTCGAGTATGTCGCGGGGAACCGGATCCGGCGCAAAGTCGCGCAAGGTGTGGCGGCGTTTTATTTCGTCATAAAACACGGTTGCACGCTCGCGCATGTCGTCTTCCGGATACGACATATAATCGTCGAGCTCCGTGAGCGATTTGGATTTAAAGCTATGCGTCAAAACCTGTGATGCTCCTGCCTAACGCCGGCCGAACAGACGTTCTATGTCTGCGCGTTTCAACAACACATAAGTCGGCCGCCCGTGATTGCACTGGCCGGAATGGGGCGTTTCCTCCATCCGCCGCAAAAGGGCGTTCATTTCGGCGGCAGTCAGGCGGCGGCCGGCGCGCACCGAGCCGTGGCAGGCCATCGACGAGCAGACGTCTTCCAGACGTTCCTTGAGCGCCAGCCCTTCGTCCATTTCGCCGAGGTCTTCAGCCAGTTTGCGGACGAGACCCTTGACGTCGGCTTCGCCCAGAAGGGCCGGCGTTTCGCGCACAATAACGGCGTCGTCGCCGAACTTTTCGAGCACAAGGCCGAGCGCCGCAAATTCCTCCGCACGCGCTGCAATCCTGTCGGCCTCATCGGTTTCGAGTTCGACGATTTCGGGAATGAGCAATCCCTGCCGCGCGACGCCGCCTTCGGCAAGCGCCGTCTTCATGCGCTCGTAGACGAGACGCTCGTGGGCGGCGTGCTGATCGACGATGACGAGGCCGTCTTGGGTCTGGGCGACGATATAGGTCTCGTGCAACTGCGCGCACGCCGCGCCCAACGGGAAATCCTCTCCGGCTGATTCCTCGCCGCCCGCCCCGTCTGGCTCGGCGCGCGCAGACGGCGCATCGACGCCCTCGAACCCGCCGGTCCGCTCGTCCAGACCTGCGCGCGCCGGCGAAAACGGATTGGGCGCGGGACCTGGCCGTGCGCCCGGCCGCAGGGGCGTGAGCAGGCCCGCCGGCGCGCCGCCTTCGACCCGCATGCGCCCGAGCGCGTAGGCCGACGTCGTCGTCGATGCGCGGTGGCCGGCCTCGGCCAGCGCATGGCGCAGCGCCCCGACGAGAAGCCCGCGCACGGCGCCGGCGTCGCGGAACCGGACTTCGGTCTTGGCGGGGTGCACGTTGACGTCGACAAGCGCCGGCGAGATTTCGAGAAACAGCGCCACGGCGGGATGGCGGTCACGGGCGAGAAAATCGGCGTAGGCCGCGCGCAACGCGCCGACCATAAGCCGGTCGCGCACCGGCCGCCCGTTTACGAACAGAAACTGCTTATCGGGAAGGCCGCGATTGAACGTAGGCAGACCCGCAAAACCGTTCACGCGCACGCCGTCGCGTTCAGCCTGAATGGGAACGGCGTTTTCCGAAAAGCCTGCGCCCATCGCCGCGCCGAGTCTCCTGAGGCGGCCTGTTTCATCATCCGTTTCGGCCGGATAGGCGAACGCCTTGCGCCCGGCGGAAACGAAAGCGAACGCAACATCCGGGCGGGCCATGGCGAGCTTGCGCAAAACCTCCCCAACCGCGGCCGATTCCGCCTGATCGGATTTCAGAAACTTGAGCCGCGCCGGCGTCGCATAAAATAAGTCGCGCACCTCGACGCGCGTTCCCGGCGGCGCGGCCGCCGGCGCCGGTCCGGCGAAAACACCGCCGTGTACGGATAATCTGTATGCTTCTCCGGCGCCGGACGGTCGCGACACGATATCGAGTCGCGCCGCCGCGCCTATGGAAGGAAGCGCCTCGCCGCGAAATCCCATCGTGGCGATGTTCGTCAAATCATATTCGCCGGCGGCCGACGGCGCGAGTTTCGAGGTCGCGTGCCGCTCCACCGCAATGAGCAGATCCTCCGCTCTCATGCCGCAGCCGTCGTCGGAAACCACGATGCGGGTCTTGCCGCCATTGGCGATTTCCACCTCGATGCGGCGGGCGCCGGCGTCGAGGCTGTTTTCGACGAGCTCTTTGACCGCCGCGGCCGGGCGCTCGATTACCTCGCCGGCGGCGATGCGGTTGACCGCCTCCGGCGGCAGCAGCCGGATCGACGGCCGTTCGTGTTTATCTTTGCGCGCCGGGCTCGCCATCAGGCGGTCTTTCCTTACAATCTCAACGGTTCTAGCGGATTCGCGGGCCGGACGCCGCTTTTCCCGGCCGCGGGGTTTTCCCCAGACACCGTAAAAAGGGTCCATTCTGAAAAACGAAAAACTTGAAGGCCGCTAATTTCCTGGCGTTTCGGGTGCAAGGGTCCATTCTGTCCATTTTCGAACGGAGCGGGAACGCCGGCTTTATCGTCATCCCGTGTCTGCAGCGCGTCATTACATGCCGCGCTGCGCACGGGATGACGACTCGCGTTGCGCATGGGGTGATGGACGCCATTCATCCCGCCACCATAAAGCCGCGCCGAAGGGCGGGGATAACTGTCCCGCAAAATTTAATGTTGGCGCGGCGCTCGACAGGAGCGCCCTAGAAAATGCCGGGCAGATTGAGCGTTTTCGACCGCTTGATTTCGACCTGGCCTTCCTCGCCGATCACCGTTTTGATGGCGCGCTCGCGCGCGGCGTACCATTCTTCCGGATCGTCGACCTGCAGCGGCGCGGCTGAATCGTCCACGTCGCCATTGCTCAGGAACTTCCAGAAAATGAGCTGATTGGCGAAGCTGCGTTCTTTCTCGACGCGCCCGCCGTTTTCCGCCCCGAGGATGGCGCGGATGTTGGGATCGGCTGCGAGCGCGCCGGATTTGCGCAACAACAACTGTTCGCCGGGCGTCGGCGGCGCGGCGGACGCATCGCCGAGCAACACCTGCTGCGCGCGCTCGGACGGCGAGAGTTCCTGCGGGCGGGTTTCGCCCGGTTTGGGCGGGCGCAGAGCGTAATCCGGCGGCACCACGAGCGGCGCCTTGGTGGTGATCGCAAACTCATCCGGGGGATTCTTGCCGCCGCCGAGCGCCTTGCCGATGCCCGCGCAGCCCGACGTCGCGGCCGCCAGAAACGCCAAAAGCCCCGCCCCAAGAATGGTTTTCACCTGCATACCCACTCGCTCCACAAATTTCGCGCCGACTATATAGCCCCGCCCCGCTCCCGACGCAAAGCGTTACCGGCCCTCCCGCCGGGGACGCGTGCGCCAGGCGTCGAGCAGCAGCAATCCGATTCCGATATCGATCGACGCGTCGGCGAGATTGAACACAAAGGGGAAATAGAGTCCTGAAAAATCAAGAAAATCGATCACATAGCCATAGGCCAGCCGGTCATAGAGATTGCCCAGCGCGCCGCCGATGACAAAGGCGACGCCGGCGGCGGCGACCGGCCGGCGAAGACGCGCCAGCCACCAGACGAGTCCGGCAACCACCGCCGTCGACACCAGCGACAGGACAACACGCGAGACCATCCCGCCGGCCAGCATGCCGAAACTGGCGCCGCTATTTTGCACGAAGGTCAGGTCGAAAATCGGCGAGACCGGAATCTGACGGCAAAACTCGACCGGATTCTTGGCGCAGGGGCCGAACCGCTCCGGCAGCTTCACCACATGGACGATGACATATTTCGACGCCTGATCGATCGCAGCGACCGCGGCGGCGCCGGCCAGCGCCCAGCGAAAACACGGATTGGCTTTGGCGGCGGCCGCCCAGGCCTTAAACGCCGCAAGCCAGGACGCGAGCCGGCCGTTCATGCAGATGCTCCGCCGGCGCGCGCGTCATGGGCGCCGACTGCATCGGCGCAGCGCCCGCACAGTTCGGGATGGGCTTTGAGCGTTCCCACGTCCGGCAGATAGCGCCAGCAGCGCACGCATTTTATGTCTTCGGTTTTGGCCGGAACCACCGCGACGCCGGGCGCTTCTTCGAACCGTTGAGCCTCCGCCGGACCTTCGCCGGCCTCAAGTCGCGCTGAGGACGTAATGCAAAGCTCGGCGAGGTCAAGCCCGTCGCAGGCCGCCCGCAAGGTGTCGTCGCTTAGGTAAATAACCGGCGCGGCTTCGAGGCTCGCCCCGATCCGCTTTTCGCGCCGTTCGATTTCAAGCGCGCCGGTGACGGCGCGGCGCACGCGGCGCACTTTCGTCCATTTTTCGCCGAGCGCATCGTCGCGCCACCCGGAAGGCGTTTCCGGAAACTGGCGCAGGTGAACCGATCCGTCCTCTGACGGAAAGCGTGCAAGCCAGGCTTCCTCCATCGTGAAGACGCAGATCGGCGCAAGCCAGACGGTGACGCGCTCGAAGACGAGATCCATCACCGTGCGCGCAGCGCGCCGGCGCAGATCAATCGGCCGGTCGCAATAAAGGCTGTCCTTGCGCACGTCGAGATAAAGCGACGAAAGATCGATGGCGCAGAAATCATGGACGCGCCGCCATACCGTCTTGAAATCAAATTTTTCGTAAGCCTCGCGCACGCGCGCATCTAAACGCGCGAGAAGATGCAGCACGTAGCGCTCAAGCTCCGGCATGTCGGCGTGGGCGACGCGCTCGTCTTCGCTGAACCCGTTCAGCGCGCCGAGCAGATAGCGCAGCGTGTTGCGGAGCTTCCTGTAAGCGTCGACGGCCGAGCCGAGGATTTCGTCGCCGATGCGCAAATCTTCCGCATAATCCGAGCTCGCCGTCCAGATGCGCAGGATTTCCGCTCCGTACTGACGGATAAGATCGGCCGGGTCGATGGTGTTGCCGAGCGACTTCGACATTTTGCGGCCGTTCTCGTCGAGCACGAAGCCATGCGTCAGCACCGCGTCATAGGGCGCGCGGCCGCGCGTGCCGCAGCTTTCCAGAAGCGAGGACTGGAACCAGCCGCGATGCTGGTCGGAGCCTTCGAGATAAAGATCGGCCGGCCATTTGAGATCGTCGCGGCCTTCGAGGGTGAAAGCGTGGGTCGAGCCTGAATCGAACCAAACGTCGAGAATGTCCTCGATTTTTTCATAGTCGTCCGCCGAATAATCCTCGCCGAGGATTTCCTGCGCCGGCGTGTCGAACCAGGCGTCGGCGCCGCGCGCCGTCACCGCCTCGACAATGCGCGAATTCACCTCCGGATCGTTGAGGATGTCGCCGGTTTCCTTGTGGACGAAAATCGTCAGCGGCACGCCCCAGGCGCGCTGGCGCGAAACCAGCCAGTCGGGCCGGGTTTCGACCATGGAGCGGATGCGATTCTTGCCGGAAGGCGGCGTGAAGGCCGTCGCATCGATGGCCTTGAGCGCCGTGTCGCGCAAACCGCCCTCGCCGACGGCGCCGAGCTTGATGAACCATTGCGGCGTGTTGCGGAAGATGACCGGCGCTTTCGAACGCCAGGAATGCGGATAGGAATGCGTCAGCCGCCCGCGCGCGAGCAGCGCGCCGCGCTCAACGAGCGCGTCGATCACCGCCTTGTTGGCGTCGCCGTCTTTTCCCTTTTTCTTGCCTTCGGTGACGATGATCTGGGCGCCCGTAAAGCCCGGCGCCTCGTCGGTGAACCGCCCGAATTCATCGACCGTGTGGGGGATTTCCTTGCCTTCGAGTTTTACGAGCGCATCGCGCCAAGGCTTCGCTTCGGGCGCCATCCACGCCAGATAGTCCTCCGCTCCGTGACCCGGCGCGGTGTGTACGAACCCCGTGCCGTCTTCGTCGGTGACATGATCGCCGGCAAGCAGGGGAACGGAGAAATTATAGCCGCCGCGAAATCCGTTCAGCGGATGGTCGCAGCGATAGCCGCCTAGATCGCTGGCTTTAACATCCTGCAACAGCTTCGCGTCGGCGATTTTCGCTGCAGCGAACACATCCGCCGCAAGTTTTTTTGCGACGATCAGTTTTTCGCCGACTCGCGCCCAAGGTTCGAATTCAGCCTCAGCGAGAGCCGTCACTTCATAAAGGCCGTAGGCGATCTTTTCCGAATAGCAGATCGCCCTATTGCCCGGGATCGTCCAGGGCGTCGTCGTCCAGATGACGATGGATGCGCCGGCGGGATCTTCTTCCCCCGCCTGCGGGGGAAGTGGCCGCGAAGCGGCCGAAGGGGGTTTTTCGGGCGTTGACGCTTCATGCGACCGCCGCACCCCCTCCCCGGCTTCGCCGGACCTCCCCCGTAAACGGGGGAGGAATTCTTTTTTTACAGGAAACTTCACCCACACGGTCGTCGAAACGTGGTCGTGATATTCGATCTCGGCTTCGGCGAGCGCGGTCTGTTCGACCGGGCTCCACATCACCGGCTTCGAGCCGCGATAAACGAGCCCCTGTTCGACGAATTTCAGAAACTCCGCGACGATCGCCGCTTCGGCGCCGTAAGCCATCGTCGTATAGGGATCGCCCCAGTCGCCTGCGCCGCCGAGACGCTTGAACTCCTCGCGCTGGATGTCGAGCCACTTTTCGGCATAGGCGCGGCAGGCGGCGCGAAACTCCGCTGACGGAATATCGCGCTTGTCGCGGCCCTTGGCGCGGAACTCTTCTTCCACCTTCCACTCGATAGGCAGGCCGTGGCAGTCCCAGCCGGGCACGTAATTGGCGTTGAAGCCGGCCATCTGGCGCGAACGCACGACGATGTCCTTCAGAATCTTGTTCATCGCCGTGCCGCAATGGACGTGGCCGTTGGCGTAGGGCGGCCCGTCATGGAGCACGTAAGGCTTCCGGCTTTGCGCGTCGGCGCGCAGTCTTTCGTAAAGGCCGAGCGCCTCCCAGCGCTTCAGGAAGTCCGGCTCGCGCTTCGGCAGACCGGCCCGCATGGGAAAATCGGTCGCGGGCAGAAACAGCGTGTCTTTGTAATCGCGGCCCGCCTGCGCGGCCGCAGCCGCTTCGGCGCGGCGAAGGCCCGGCGTTTCGGGCCCGGCGGGCGATGCGCCCTTATTCGATGCATCTGGCATCGGTCTTCTCGTCTTTCAGCGTGGATGATACGGGCGAGGTCATTCCCGGACCGCCGCTTTTCTGTCAAGCGCGGCGGGCCGGGCCCGTAATTCGCGGCGAGAAGATAAAGGGCGTGACGGCGCGGTTCATAAGGGCGTGATAACAGGGCTCACGCCGCCCGTCACGGGAATTTAGAGGATGAGACGACTTCCCCTCCCCCGTTTACGGGAGAGGTGGTCCGCAAAGCGGACCGGAGGGGGTCGCTGAAGCGCCGTAAACCCCCTTCGTCCGCCTTCGGCGGACACTTCCCCCGCAAGCGGGGGAAGAATCATCAAATGACGCTTTCAGATCAGCTCGAGCACGCGCACGCCGCCTTCGTCGGCCTCGCAGGTCATGGTCCGGAGAAGCTGGCCGCCGCGCCGATCCTGCGTGGTGAAGTCGGCCTCGAACCGCCAGGCGCCTTCGCCGACTTCTTCGGCCGAACTGGGGCTCGCGGGCGAAGCGACCATCAGCCCGCGGCTTCTGAGCGAATCCCGCGCCCGCGACGTACACGCGATAAAGGCGCGCTCCGACGCGGCTGACCGCGTCGCCGAACCGATCGCGCCTTCCGCATCGCCTTGAGGGGCGGCGGCGGGCGGCGGCGACTGCCGGTAATAAGTATCGCCCGACGGGCGCGGCGGCGGCGCATAGCCCGAATAGCCGCCAGAATAACCGTAAGACGGCGCGTAATAGCCGCCGGAATACCGGGACTTATCGAGCGCCGAGTCGATAAGGATGAGCCCGCCGACGACGCCCAGCGCGATGAGCGCCGCGTCGCCATGATGGCCATGATGGCCATGATG
>JBHHVZ010000092.1:0-11299 GCA_046756245.1 Parvularculaceae bacterium | reverse complement strand
CGGCAATCCCATCTCGAGCCCAAGGTCATGGACGTCCTGTGCGCCCTCGCCGCACGACCCGGCGAGGTGGTCTCGCGCCAGGAATTGATCGACAAAGTCTGGGGCGTCGAATTCGGCGGGGATGAGGGGCTCACGCGCGCGATTTCCATTTTGCGCAAGGTTTTCGACGACGCCCCCGGCGAGTCGCAAATTATCGAGACGGTTCCCAAACGCGGCTACAGGCTCGTCGCGCGGGTGCGATTCGAGCCGCAAGACGCGGGCGCCGTTGATGCAGACAATGCTGCGGCGGGAAAAACGGCGGCGGTCGCCCGTCGCGCCGCTCGTTTCGCCGCTGGCGGGGCGGTCTTGGCGGCGGCGATTCTGGCCTTTTTCGCCTGGCGGTTCGCAGGCGCCGACTTGGCGCTGAAATCCGACCGGGCGCCGGCGGACGCTCCAATGACGGACGACGTCATTTCGATCGCCGTGCTGCCCTTCGCCAGCTTAAGCGACGACCGCGAGGACGAATACTTCGCACACGGCCTGTCGGAAGAACTGATAAGCGTTCTTGGGCAGGCGGACGGCTTGACGGTCGCCGGACGCACCGGCGCGTTCTATTTCAAGGAGCGCCAGAAACCCCTCCCTGAAATCGCCGAAGCCCTCAATGTGGTCTACGTTCTCGACGGCAGCGTACGGCGCGACGGCGAGAATCTGCGCGTCATTGTGCAGCTGATCGACAGCCGCGACGGCCACAATCTTTGGGCGGAATCCTTCGACGGCGAGCTGAAGGATATCTTTGCGGTCCAGGACGCGGTCGCTGCGGAAATCGTCGGGGCCATGAAAGCGAATTTCAACCTTCCTGAAACAAGCGCCGCTCCACTAAGACAGATCGACGCGCCGGTCGAGGCCTATGATCTCTATTTGCAGGCTCGAGCGCATTTGCGCGAAGTCTTCGCCCCGGGCGTTTCCAAACCGCAATTTTATCAATTTCTCCCGGCTTACAGATTATTGACCGAGGCGATCGATATTGCGCCCGACTTCGCTCTCGCTTACGCCAGCCGCGCGGAAGCGGCGGCTTGGATTAATTGGGTGAACACTTCAGGGACAATCGCCGCCCTGCCGGATTTCAAGTTTCCGTTTCCCATCGAGGAAGCGACCGATCGCATCGACGCCGATATCGAAACGGCGCTCGAACTGGGCCCCGATCTCGCCGAAACACATGTGAGTTATCGGTGGCACTCATCCAGATGGGCCGGCGATGACGCATCAGATAACGAACTCTCGATGCATATAGATGCGGCGCTCCGGATCAATCCCAACCATGCAACAGCGCGTGTCGTCCGTTCAATTTTGCTGCAAAGGGAAGGTCAATACCGCGAGGCGTTTGAGGAAACCCAGCGCGCCTATCGTTTGGACCCGTTAAACAACGAGGTCTCGTTTAGAATGTTTAGCCAGTATGTCTACTTTGGCGATTTCGAGAATCTCGAGCCTTTCGTCAATCAGTCAATAGAATGGACCACCGTTGGCGGCGCTTTGACGTCTTCAGCGTTTGCCCATGCTGAATATGGCAAGTTTGAACGTCTCGTCGAATTCGAACGGCGCGGCGCGGAGATTCCGATAGATGTTGAAACGAATTGGAACGCCCCCCAATTCTGGATTGGCACTGTTTGGAGTTTCGGCGCCTCCTATGCGACCCTCGGCATCCCCGAAATGGCGCGTTTGCGGCTGCGCGGTCTCTATGACGACATATTCCTGATCAGAGAGGGGCGCTACGACGAAGCCGTCGAATTTCTGGAAGCGGAATGGGCGATTCAATCGGACCCGGAAAAATGGAGAGAACTGCGTCAACCGGAATGGCTCTACCGTGTGCACGATGTTCATCGAAGTCTGGCGTTCGCCTATCTGTTCACCGACGACTATAAAAAAATCATCGAAGTGTCTCAACAGACGCAACTATTTAATCTTGAGCCAAAACCAGAAGGATTGCCGTTTGTGGCGGGCCTTGCCGGCCCTTGGATCGAAACGTCCTATGCTTATGCTCTTCATCAAACGGGCGCGGAAAACGCGAGCGCCTGGATGGATGAGTATGTGCAGGCGCTTGAACACATTTTGGCGGAAGGCGTCGCTCTCCCCAATTATGAATACGAATATGCACGGGCGCTGACTATTCAGGGACGAAATGAAGAAGCGTTCGCAGCGCTCGAGCGCGCCATCGACAAGGGCTGGCGGCGCTGGTATTTCGAGGTCGACCCGATCACGGCGCCGTTACGCGAAATGTTGGAATTTGCCGGTCTCAAGGCCCGCTATGACGCCGATATCGCCCGTATGCGGGAAAACGTCGTCAAGGGCTTGCGCGAGCAAGGATTTGAAATCGCTGATTAGAACTTCGCCTCTCAGGCTCAGGGAAAAGCTTTGGCCTGCGCCCGCCGACGGCGATCAACGCCGGCGCCGTCTCTTTATTACCAGCGCGGGAAAGCGGTTCCTGAAGAAATGCGACGCGCTCCTCGTGCGCGAGATCGACGCCCGCCTTGCAGACAGGCTGAGCCCCGACGAGAAGGATACCCTCTTCCGCCTCCTTCCCAAGATTTACGAACCAAAACCCTGACGCGGCGGTTGAACGGCTTGACGCGCTGTCGGCTTGCTCGGAAAGCGCCTGCGGGCTATGCAAACGCGGGTAGTGAAACGAGAGTCGGCATGAAAGCGACAATCACCGTCACCTTGAAAAACGGCGTCCTCGACCCGCAGGGCAAGGCGATCGAGGGCGCGCTCAAAGGGCTCGGTTTCGAGGGCGCGTCGGACGTGCGCCAGGGCAAGGTGATCGAGCTTGAGCTTTCCGAGACCGACGAAGCGGCGGCGCGTGCGGCGCTTGAAGACATGTGCAATAAACTCCTCGCCAATCCGGTGATGGAAAATTATTCGATCGAGCTCGAGGCGTGACTATGACGAGCCCGTCTTCCCGTGCGCGCCGAAGCATCTTTGATGATGCGGCGCAGACACGGGACCGGGTGAAATCAGACATTGCCGATAGCGATCCCGGATCAGCGCGGCAGCATTTCATGCTGCAGCGCATCCGGGATGACGGGGCTCTATTATGAAACCCGCCGTCATCGTGTTCCCCGCCTCGAACTGCGACCGCGACGTCGCGGTTGCGCTGGAACAGGTTGCGGGCGCGCGGTCCGTCATGGTCTGGCACCAGGAAACGATCCTTCCCGAGACGGATTTCATCGTCCTGCCCGGCGGGTTTTCCTACGGCGATTACTTACGTTCCGGCGCGATGGCGGCGCGCTCGCCGGTGATGGCCGCCGTCATCGAAAAGGCGAAAGCGGGAACGCCGGTGATCGGCGTCTGCAACGGCTTCCAGATCCTGACAGAAACGGGCCTTCTGCCCGGCGCCTTGATGCGCAACGCCGGGCTCAATTTCGTCTGCTGCACGGTGACGCTCAGAGTCGAGAACAACATGTCGATCTTTACGCGGGGCTTCGAGAAAGGCGCCTATGCGCGCTTTCCGGTCGCCCATCATGACGGCAATTATTTCGCCGACGAGGAAACGCTCGACCGGCTCGAAAGCGAAGGCCGCGTGGCGTTCCGCTATGTCGACAACCCCAACGGTTCGGCCCGCGACATCGCCGGAATTCTGAACGAAGCCGGCAACGTGCTCGGCCTGATGCCGCATCCCGAGCGGGTGATTTCGCCGCTGCTCGGCGGCGCCGACGGCGTGACGTTTTTCAAAGGCGTAGCCGAAGCGATCGGCTGAGGCGCTACCCGCCCGAGGCGATCCGGGCGTTTTCGGTGATCCGCGCCCAGTCTTTCGCTGCAATCGCATCCTTCGGCGCGACCCAGGAGCCGCCGACGCACACGACGTTCGAAAGCGCCAGATAATCGTCGACACGCTCGCGTCCGATGCCGCCGGTCGGACAGAACAGCGCTTCGGGCAGCGGCCCGGCCAGCGCCTTCAGATAGGTCGGGCCGCCGGCCGGCTCGGCCGGGAAAAATTTCATCAGGCTGATTCCCGCTTTCAACACGGCCATCGCTTCCGACGCCGTGGCGACGCCCGGCCGCGCCGGCGTCACAAAATTTGAAAGCGTCGACAAAAGGTCCGGCGTCACGCCGGGCGTCACCAGAAAATCAGCGCCCGCCGCAATCGAATGCTCCGCATCTTCAACCGAAAGCACCGTACCCATGCCGATGACAAGATCGGGCCGCGCCTTCTTGGCGGCGGCGAGCGCGGCGAGCGCGGCGGGCGTTCGCAGCGTGAATTCGAAAACTTCGAGCCCGCCGGCGGCGAGCGCCTCGGCGAGCGGCGCAGCGGAGTCCGCATCTTCGATCTCGATCACCGGCATGACGCGCGCGCCGCGCAGGATTTCCAGCATGTTTACGGTCATCGCCGCCTCGTTTCCTGTTGTTCCGCGCTCAACGCGACGCTTCGGCCTCAATGCACAGCGCCGCCCCACGCAGCGCCGCCTCGCTCGACGTCAAAAGTTTCACCGGGATCGCTTCCATATAGGCGCGCATGAGATCGCGATTGGTGAAGCGCTCCAGAAACTTGCTCGCCAGCAATATGTCCTCGATCTTAGGCGCGATGCCGCCTGCGATGTAGACGCCGCCGCGCGCGCCGGTAATGAGCGCCACATTGCCGGCGTAGACGCCGAGAATGGCGCAAAACATTTCCGTCGCCTTGCGCGCGATGGGAAGCGAGCCGTCGAGCGCGGCGGCGGTGATTTCGCTGGGTTGCAGCGTCATTCGCGTCTCGCCGGCGAGCGCGCAAAGCGCCCGGTGCAGATTGACAAGCCCGCGCCCCGACAGCACCCGCTCATAGGAAACATATGCGTGCTCTCGCCGGATAAAACGCAAAACCTCGATTTCCTTTTCGTCCTGCGGCGCAAAAGCGGCGTGACCGCCCTCGGTCGAAATGATCCGCACGCCGCCATTTGTCGGAACCGCCAGACCGAGTCCGAGGCCGGTGCCGGGCCCGAGCACCGCCGACGGCGCATCTGCAACGGCGGCCCCGGGATTCAACGTCAGCAACTCGTCTTCCGGCGCTTCAATCGCGCCGCGCGCCATCGCCTGAAAATCATTGATGACCCTGAGAGTCTCGAGAGAAAGCGCCGCCTTGAGCGCATCGGGCGCGAAGCTCCAGTTCGAATTCGTAAATTCGATGCGCGCTTTGTCCACCGGCCCCGCCACCGCCAGACAGGCGCGGGCCGGTCGGCCGCCGCTCCAGCTTTCGAGATAGGCGCGGATGGCGTCGGGAAGCTCTTCGAAATCCTCGGCGCGAAAAACCTGCTTGTGATCGAGCCGCACGCCGGCTTTTTCAGGCGTCGCTATCGCAAAGCGCGCATTGGTCCCGCCGATGTCGCCGACCAGAATGGATCCGCACTGCGTCATGCAGGCGCCTCCGCTTTTTCGCGCGTCGCGTCATCGATGACGACCGACAGCGCTCCCTCTTCAGCGCCGCTGCACGCCGCCCGGAAGGTTGAGAATAGCTCGCGTCCGTATCCACGGTGCACGGAGGAAAAATCGGCTTCAGCCGGCGCGCGGGCGGCGAATTCGGAGTCTTCGACAGCGACTTCCAATACGCCCGCCTCCGTATCGAGGCGAATGACGTCGCCGTCGCGCACCCGCGAAAGCGGACCGCCGCCTTGCGCTTCCGGCGTCAAATGGATAGCGGCGGGCACCTTGCCAGAGGCGCCTGACATCCGCCCGTCGGTGACCAGCGCCACCCTGAAGCCCTTGTCCTGCAGGACGCCGAGCGCCGGGGTCAGCTTGTGGAGCTCTGGCATGCCATTGGCCCGTGGTCCCTGAAAGCGCAAAACCGCAATGAAATCCTTATTTAATTCGCCTTTTTTGAATCGTTCCATGAGTTCATTTTGATCGTGGAAGACGACTGCCGGCGCTTCAATGGCGCGGCGCTCGGGGCTGACGGCTGAAATCTTGATGACCGCCCGGCCGAGATTGCCCGAAAGCAGTTTGAGCCCGCCGGTCGTGGCGAACGGGTTCGAGATCGGCCGCAACACGTCCTCGTCGCCGGACGCCTCAGGCGCATCGCGCCAGATAAGCGCGCCGTCTTCGAGGAAGGGCTCTCTCGCATAAGCCGCAAGCCCCGCGCCGGCGACGGTCTTCACGTCGGCGTGGAGAAGTCCGGCCTTCATCAGCTCTCGGATAACGAAAGCGAGTCCGCCGGCGGCGTGGAAATGATTCACGTCCGCCTGTCCGTTCGGATAGATCCGCGCCAGCAACGGCGTAACGGCGGCGAGATCGTCGAAATCGTCCCATGTCACGATGAGTCCCGCTGCGCGCGCGATGGCGACGAGATGCAGCGTATGATTGGTCGACCCGCCGGTGGCGTGAAGGCCGGCAATGGCGTTGACGATGGAGCGCGCATCAATCACATCGCAGATCGGCGTGTAGTCGTCTCCGAGCGCCGTCATGGCGGCGACGCGTTTGGCGGCGGCGCGGGTCAGCGCCGCGCGCAGCGGCGTGCCCGGATTGGGAAATGCGGCGCCGGGAACATGCATCCCCATGAACTCCATCAGCATCTGGTTCGAATTCGCCGTGCCGTAAAAGGTGCAGGTGCCGGGCGAATGATAGCTGGCGCTCTCCGCCGCCAACAGCTTGTCGCGCCCGATCTTGCCTTCGGCGTAGAGCTGGCGGATGCGCGCCTTTTCGCTGTTGGGAAGACCCGAAGGCATCGGCCCGGCCGGCGCGAAAACGACCGGCAGGTGCCCGTAACGCAGACTTCCGATCATCAGGCCCGGGACGATCTTGTCGCAAACGCCCAGACACATCGCCCCGTCGAACATGTCGTGCGAAAGCGCCACCGCGGTTCCCATCGCGATGACGTCGCGGCTGAAGAGCGACAGCTCCATGCCCGGCCTTCCCTGGGTGACGCCGTCGCACATAGCGGGCACGCCGCCGGCGACCTGACCGACGGCGCCAACCTCGCGCAGCGCGTCCTTGATAATGTCCGGAAAACCTTTAAGCGGCTGGTGCGCCGAAAGCATGTCGTTATAGGCGGTGACGATGGCGATGTCGGCGCCTTTCCCGCGCGACAGCGCCTCCTTTTCCTCCATCGGGCACGCCGCGAACCCGTGGGCGAGATTGCCGCAGGAAAGTTCGCCGCGGCGTGGCCCCTCCTCGCGGGCTTCGCGCATCAACGCAAGATAGGACGATCGCTGCTCGCGGCTGCGCGCCTCAATCCGTTCGGTGACAGTCTTGATTACGTCATTGAGCGGGGCGGCCATCAGACGCCTCCTTCCTCATATTACGGGGCCCAGCAGGCCCATAGATTGGGCGCTGCGCGCAACAACGCACGCACCGGCATATCATTTTCATCGTCGCCGGCCAGCGCCGCTTCGAAAGCCTCACGCTTGTTCGCGCCAGTCATCATCAGCACGACAAGTTTCGCCGATGCAATCGCCGGCAAGGTCAGCGTCATGCGATCGAGAAAGTCGCCCGTGACTTCCGACTTTTGCGCGCGCACCGCGACAGCCTTCGCAGAACCGGCCGGGTCGAGCGCCGTATCAAGTCCCTCAGCATGCGGAAACCACGACGCCGTATGGCCGTCCGCGCCCATGCCCATCACCGCGACATCAATCGGAAAATCGAACGCGTCGAGCGCGGCGTCGACGGACTGAACCGCCGCGAACGGGTCGGCGTGGTCGGTCTTTAGTCCAGTGAACGACGCATTTGCAGCATTATTCTTCAAAAGCGTCTCGCGCACGAACGTTTCGTTCGAGCCCGGCGCGCCCGGTTCGACCCAGCGTTCATCAATGAGCGTCGCGTCGACTCGCGTCCAGTCGATGTCGGCCGCCGACAACGCCTCATAAAGCGGCTTCGGCGTCGACCCGCCCGAGGCGGCGAAGAGTGCGCGGCCGCGTTCCGCAATCGAGGCTTCAAGACGGAGGGCGACGAGTTCCGCCAGCCGCGCGGTTATCGCCGCCCGCGACGGAAAAACGATCAGGCCGTCCGTCCCTTCCACGCTCTTCGCACGCCTTTCTTCAGACTTTGTCGAACCAGCGCCGCCCGTCGCGGTCGAGCATCATGATCGACTGCGCCGGTCCGTCCGATCCGGCGGTGTAACTGAACGTGTCGGTCGAATCCTTCGACCACGCCTCGAGGACGCCGTCGACCCAGGCCCACGCCGCCTCGACCTCGTCGCGGCGCATGAAAAGGCCGAGATCGCCTCGGACGATCGCCATCAGCAGGCGCTCATAAGCGTCCGGATAGCGCTGCGTGAAGGTTTCGGCGTAACTCAGATTGAGCGGCACGTAACGCAGCCGCAGCCCGCCCGGTCCCGGCTCCTTCGTCATTAACAGCAATTTCATGCCCTCGTCGGGCTGCAGCCGGATGACCAGACGCGTCGGGTGCAGCCGGTCGGCGTCCGGCCCGACAATGGAATGGGCGACATTCTTGAACTGAATGACGATTTCGGACCGGCGCGCGCTCATGCGCTTGCCGGTGCGCAGATAAAACGGCGCACCCGCCCAGCGCCAGTTGTCGATGAACACGCGCAACGCCACGAAGGTCTCAGTTTCGCTCGCGCCGCCGAGTTCTTCTTCATAGCTCTGTACGGCTTTTCCGTCGATGACGCCGGCCATGTATTGACCGCGCACCGAGGAATCACCCGCCATCGCCGGCGTAAACCTGCGCAGCGATCGCAGCACCTTGATCTTTTCATCGCGCACCGTATCGGCGGCGAGGTCGAAAGGCGGCTCCATCGCCACCAGACAAAGAAGCTGCAGGAGATGGTTCTGCACCATGTCGCGCAGCGCCCCCGACTTGTCGTAATAGCCGGCGCGACCGCCCGCCCCGATCGATTCGGCGACCGTGACCTGCACATGGTCAATGGCGTTGGCGTTCCAGACCGGCTCGAACAAGGAGTTTGCAAAGCGCAGGATCAACAGGTTCTGGACTGTTTCCTTGCCCAGATAATGATCGATGCGGAAGACCTGATGTTCGTCGAAATTGGCGCCGACCGCATCGTTGATTTCGCGCGCTGAGTCGAGATCCGACCCAATGGGTTTTTCGAGCACGACGCTGGTCATCGCCGTTTTCAGGCCTGCTTCGACAATATTGGCGCAGACAGGACCGTAGAGCCCCGGCGGCAGCGCCAGATAGAACACGCGCCGCTTGGCGTCATCCTTGTCGAGCAGGTGCGCCAGCTTCGCCCAGCCGCCGTCAGCCTCGCCCACATTCACCGACGTATAAGAAATGTGTTCGGCGAAAGCCGCCCAGGCTTTCTCGTCAATCGTTTCGTTGGGATGGAATTCCTCGAACTTTTGACGCGCCAGCGCCCGGTAGGCTTCCGACGTCATTTCCGTGCGCGAGGCGCCGATGATGCGCGAGCTGTCGGGAACCTGCCCGTCGCGCCAGCGGTGATAAAGCGCCGGCAACAGCTTCCGGAGCGCAAGATCGCCGGTTGCGCCGAGCACGATGCAATCGAAGGGATCGACGGGTATCAGTTTCGCCATGGGCCGCAGGTCCTGAGCCGGAATTGTCGAGCGCCTTTATTCGCGCGCCCGGCGCCAAATCGCAAGGGCGGGCCGGACGAAATTCCCCGAATATTTTCCAAAGCTTAGCCGAAAGCCGGTTCGACGTTCCGACCGGCGCATTATTGCCGGCCCTCAAGCCGCGCCAGCTGCGCTCTTCGCCTAATTTAGCAGCATATCGCGCAGACCTCCGGGCGCCGCAACCAACAGGATCGATACACTCGTCCGTATGGAAATGACTGGCGTCCGCTCTGTCGCTATAGGGCGCTGTTGAAGCCCTGGTCCTGTCGCGGTAACCTGTTTTCTGCGTTCAGGACGCCTCCGGTCCGCGGAAAGGGCTGCGCCCGCCTGCCTGTCTTGCGTTAACGACATTCCGGCCGACCTTCTTTCGCCCGCCATGCGGACACGGGCCTCAACGAGAGGAGGTTGCTATGAGCCGCTCGCTTTTGTTCCATCGGTCCGTCGATTTCAACCAGCTCAAAAAACAGGCGAAAGAACTTTTGCGCGCGTATCGCGCCGGCGCGGAAGACGCCCGGGCGCTCTTTGCAAAACATCATGAAAAGCCGCCCCTGCCCGACGTTGCGAAACTCGCCGACGCGCAGCGTGTTCTTGCGCGCGATTACGACTTTCCGAGCTGGCCGCGTTTCAAGCGCGCCGCCGAAATGACCGACGCCATCCGCCGCGACGACGCCGAGGCCGTTCTCGCTCTCATCGCCAGGGCATCCGGCGCTTCTTCACGAAAACGTATTCGGAACGCATTCAAACTGGGGCCCGCCACTTTCGGTCGCTGCGCAACTGAACGCGCCGAAGGTCTTCGATGCGCTTATGACGCTCGACGGCCAGGACCTCGACCGCGCTTTCGGACGCGCGGTGCTTCAGGGCAATCTGGAGGAAGCCCGCCGTTTGCTCGACCGCGGCGCAAAACCGGCGCCGGATGAAATCATGGGCCCGTGCGAAACGCTTAATGTCGAAGGACTGAAGTTTCTGGTCGAAAGCGGCGTACCGTTTCAGGACGAACACGGCGACAAAATGGCGCCGGTCGGGCTGCTGCTCGAAGGCTATTACCGCAACCCTGAAAAGAAGCACGCCTGCCTCGCCTATTGCGAAGAAATCGGCGTCGATTTTCCCTATACGCCGGTCATGGTGATGCATCGCGGGCGGATTGACTTATTGAAAAAGCATCTGGCGCGCGACCCGAACCTGCCGCATCGCCGGTTTTCCCATCGCGACATCTATCCGCGCGAACTCGGGTGCCATGAAGATGAAAGCCTCGCCCTGCACGGCGCGCCGCTCGCCGGAACGACGCTCCTTCATATGTGCATGGATTTCGACGAGGCCGACATCGCCCGTTGGCTGGTCGAGAAAGGGGCCGACGTCAATGCCCGCGCCGCAATAGACGCCAACGGATTCGGCGGCCATACGCCGCTCTTCAATATTGTCGTATCACAGGCCTGTCGCAGCGGGCGTCAGCGCGACGGCGCGCTTGCCCGGTTGCTGCTCGAGAAGGGCGCGGACCCCAACGCCGTCGCCAGCATTCGAAAAGGCATCCGCTTCATCGAAGACGAAACCGTGCACGAATACCGCAACGTAACGCCGCTGCAATTCGCGCGCGCCTTTCGCCATCGCGCCTGGGTCAGCGAACCGGCGATGAAATTGATTGAGGAATCCGGCGGGCGGTAAGAAGAAACGCGGCGAAAAAGCCGTCTTGACAGCATTCCATAGATGGAATATATGACAAATGAACTGGACTGTCGAATACACCGACGAGTTTGGCGATTGGCATAGTACTCGACGGAGTTGGATAAGGCGTTGAACCGATTCACAAAAGCGATTCT
>JBHHVZ010000091.1:0-11529 GCA_046756245.1 Parvularculaceae bacterium | reverse complement strand
GCGGCGGCGGCGATTACGTAAGCCTGCTCGATCCGCGCAACGCCCACTGCCAGCGCGTGGGCCTGCTCCCCGGAAACGCCGACCTGCGGCCGCCGATCACGCCGCGCCTCGCAGAAAACTACGCGACCGTCTGCGCCGCCGTCGGCGCCATCGCCGGCGCCATCGCGAGCCTGCCAGCCTTCGTCTTTAAAAAAGGCCCGAACGGCAGGGAAGAAGACCCGGATCACGCCGTCGCCCGCCTGATCCGCGAGGGACCGAACGCCGCGCAATCCTGGCCGGAATTCATAGAATGGTATATCGCCCAGGCGCTTTTGAACGGCAACGCCCTGGTCGAAATCGCCGCCGGCCGCGACGGGCGCGTCGCCGCGCTGGAGCCGATCCCGTGGGCGCTTTCGACCGTGCGCCTGCTCCCGTCCGGCCGGCTCGCCTACGACATTGCGCCGCCGCCGGCGCTCGGCGGCGCGGCCGGCCGGACGCGCCGGCTGCTCGATTCGGAAGTCGCCCATCTAAAGGACCGTTCCGACGACGGCCTCGTCGGCCGGTCGCGGCTTGCGCGCGCCTCGCCGCCGGTGCGCGCCGGCTTGACCCAGGACGCGTTCGGCGAATTCCTCTACGACAACCGGGCGGCGCCGTCGGGGCTTTTGTCCTTCGAACACGCCCTAGGCGTCGCCGGCAGAGAAAACCTGCAGGAAGATATCCGCGCCGCCTGGACGGGCGCCCGCAACGCCGGCAAGGTGCTGGTGCTCGACAACGGCGCAAAATTCACGCCGTTTACCGTGACCCCGGAAAATCTCGAAATGCTCGCCGTCCGGCGCTTTTCCACCGAGGAAATCGCCAGACTGTTCAACGTGCCGCCGCCGATTATAGGCATTTGGGATCATTCGACCTTCACGAACAGCGAGACCGCCGGCCGCTGGTTCGCGCAATTCACCCTGACGCCGTGGATCCGGAAAATAGAGGAAGCGTTCCGCCGCTCCGTATTCACGGCCGGCGAGCGGGCGACGCACGAGCTCGAATTCGACCTCTCGGCGTTTCTGAGAAGCGATCCCGAGGCGCGCTGGAAAGCGCACGAAATCGCCGTCAAAAACCGCATCTTGACGCCGAACGAAATCCGCCAGGTCGAAGGCTGGAACCGGCGGCCCGAACTCGACGCGGCGCCCGAGATCGTCGCATGAAGCCGTCGCCGCTTCCGCGCTTGTTGACGGAACGCGAAGCTGCGTCCAGACTCCGCATCCATATAGCGACGTTGCAGCGTATACGGCGGCGCGGTGAAATTCGCTTTCGGCGCGTCGGCCGCCAGGTGCGGTATCTGGAAGATTGGATTACGGAATATCTTGAGGCGGCGCCATGGCCAGTAAGGAACGACCCGGACAATTCGGCGATTACTGGCTCACGCGCCGGTCGGGATCGGACAAATGGTATCGCACCTGGTACGAGAAAACCGCTTCCGGCGATCGACGCACAAAACGCAAAAGCCTTGGCGTTGCGGACTTTGAGAAAGCCAAACTGAAACTTGCGCAATGGGTGATATCGCACGGCAGGACAGGTCTTCAGTGTGCGGAAGACGTTTATCTGGGGCAATTGTTTCAGCGCTACTGGGCGCAGCACGCCTGTCATCTGCCGCGCAAGGGCGCCGGCGTGCAGCGCAGAAACCTCGAAGTCTTGACGGAATGCGTTGGCGACGTTTTGCTTGCCGACTTCAAGCTCGTCAGACAATACGACCTCGTGCGCGAACTGAAGGAGGAACGCGGCTATTCGCAAGGCTATATCAGGCGGATTTTCTCGGCGGGGTTTGCGGCCATCAACTGGGCCTACAAAAACGAGGAAATAGACCGCGCGCCGCCATGCATTCCGTTGCCGGACAGTCCGCCGAAGGAATATGTCGCGCCCATAGACGCGCTTGCGGCGTTCTGGAACTGCCCGAAACCGTTTTATCTGCATATGTATTTCGTGCTGGCGCTTTCGACCGGCGCACGGCCGAGCGCGATTACGCCTTTGACCAAGTTTCAGTGCGACATGGAACGCGGTCTGATCAATCTCAGTCCGCCCGGCCATGTCGAAACCAAAAAGCGCCGGCCGGTCGTGCCTATGTGCGCCACGGCGCGGCGCTGGATAGAAGCCTGTCCGACCGGGCCTCTCGTGACGGCGAACGGCAGGACGCCGGTGAGCGAAATCTTCCCGGTCTGGCGCGAGTACAAGCGCAAGGCCGGCCTGTCCGAGGAATTCACGCCCGCCTCGATCCGTCACACCGTCGCGTCGGAATTGCGGCGCCGCGGCGTGCCGAAATGGGATGTCGAGGGACTCGGCGGCTGGCGCAGCGCCGGCGGCCATACGGCCGAGCGTTACGCCAAATACGATCCCAATTATCTGCGGCCTGCGGTCGAGGCGATCGAGGCGCTTTTCGCCGACATTGCCAAAGCCGCCAAAACGAGTTTATATCCGAAGAGCGCGCCAGTTGCGCGCCAGTTGCCGGCTGAATTGGTGGGCGCACGTGGGATCGAACCACGGACTTCTACCATGTCAAGGTAGCGCTCTACCACTGAGCTATGCGCCCGGAAGGCCCGCTCTCTAACCGCAAACCGGGAGCGAGGCAAGCCTCGGACAGGGGATGCCGTCTTCAGGCGGCGACGACCCGTTCGACTTCGTGGACGAGATCTTTGAGGTGGAACGGCTTTGAAAGCACCTTGGCGTCCTGGGGCGTTCGGTTGGCGGAATTGAGCGCGACCGCTGCAAATCCGGTGATGAACATGATCTTCATTTCCGGATCGATTTCCGCCGCCCGGCGGGCCAACTCGATTCCATCCATGACGGGCATGACAATGTCGGTTAACAGCAAATCGAATTCGCGCAATTGCAACTCGGTTAACGCTTCGTCCCCTTGCGCCGCGTCTATGACGGTATGGCCGGCCCGCTCAAGCGCCTTTTTGAGGAAGCGCCGCATGGAATCATCGTCTTCCGCCAACAAAATCGCCGCCATGGCCCTCGCCTCATTATCCTTTACGCCGCCAGCGCCCCTCCCCGGGACCGGCGCGTGAGTTTTGCTCCGTTCGCCTCGACGGAGCAAGAAGCGGGCCGGATCAGCCGGAATGGCGGGAGCGCTTTGTCTGCTTCGATTTTCTTAACGAATCTTCTCCATTGGCGTTAACATGCCTGAGGCGAATGGTATTGCAAGATAAGGATTATGATGACGGACGATCGATATGAAGGCGCGCAGGACATGCGCTGGCGGCCGATCGAGGTGCTCGCGCCCGGGGAGCTGTCGAGCCCGTTCATCTTCGCCTCGCCCCATTCCGGCCGGCGCTATCCGCAGGACCTGTTGCGCAACAGCAAGCTCGACCGGCATGCGCTGCGCCAGTCGGAAGACGCCTATGTGGATCTCCTGCTGGCCTCGGCGCCGCGGTACGGGGCGGCGTTCATGCGCGCGCGCTTTCCCCGCGCCTATGTGGACGTCAATCGGAGCCCGCACGAGCTTGATCCGCGAATGTTCGCCGACCCCTTGCCGAAATCCGCCGATACGCGTTCGAGTCGGGTGTTGGCCGGTCTCGGCGTCATCCCCAGGATCGTCGCCGACGGCCACGACATTTATGCGAGCAAGCTTAATTATTTCGAAGCGCGGCGGCGCCTGTCGACCTGTTACGAGCCTTATCATGACGCCCTGAAGGATTTGATCGCGCGGGCCCGGCGCACGTTCGGCTGCGCGGTCCTGATCGACTGCCATTCCATGCCGTCGGCCGGCGGCGCGCCGTTTCGCGACGGCGAGCCGCGCATTGATTTCGTTCTCGGCGACCGCTTCGGCTCGGCCTGCGCGCCGAGCCTGTCGAGTCTGGTGGAGCAGACGCTTTCCAAGATGGGTTACCGCGTGACGCGCAATGCGCCTTACGCCGGCGGCTATGTGGCCGCCGCCTACGGCCGGCCGTCGGACGGGATTCATGTGCTGCAGATCGAGATCAACCGCGCCCTTTATCTCGACGAAACGCGGATTGCGCGCACCGAAGGTTTCGAATCCTTGCGTGAGGGCGTAGAGGCGCTGATCGCCCATCTTTCGAGAATTGAGCCGGCCTCGTTGCGGCCCGCCCAGGCGGCCGAGTAGGCGAAAAAAAGCCGCGGCGCGAGGCCGCGGCTTTAGTCATAGGGAGGAAACGCCCAAGAAGGGCTGCGACTTGTCGAGTCGCCGGACCACAATAGCAGGCGGATTATTGCATTGCAACATTAATTTTGCGATGCAATATAGACGCCGGATCAGTGCGCTGTCGGCGATTGCCATTCCCCGGAAATTGCATAAATTCGCGCGCGCTGAAGAACATTCCGGAAAGCGGGGACCGGTTTTCGGGTAAAATGCGCGACAAAAACTAGGCGAGACGGGCGGCCGTCCGCCACAACATAGCGATGGAACAAGATGACCGACTGCGACCCGAATCCCCCAGCGGCCCCGCGTCGGAGGGGACCGCTCAAGCGACTCGGCTCAGGCGTCGGCCGACTCACCCGGGCCCGCCAGCGCTTTCAAATGCCCAACGGTCAGAGCGGATTAAAGGTGCTGATCGCGACCGACGCGTGGAAGCCCCAGCTCAACGGCGTGGTGCGCACGCTCGACACGCTGGGAGAGATTCTCACACGGTTCGGCAATCAGGTGCGTTATGTGACACCGAACGAATTCAAATCGGTGCCGCTGCCGTCCTATCCGGAAATCCGCTTGTCGATCCTGCCGAACAGGAAGGTCGCGAAGATCATCAACGACTTCAAACCCGACGCCATCCATATCGCGACGGAAGGCCCGATCGGCCGGGCCACGAGACGTTTCTGCAAACGTCGCGGCTACCCGTTCACAACCAGCTTTCACACAAGGTTTCCCGAATATGCTAATGAACGCTGGGCGGTGCCGATCACCTGGGGCTACGCAATCCTGAAGGATTTTCATAAGGACGGCGCGACGATGATGGTCGCCACGCCCGGCCTTATCGACGAGCTCAAGGAACGCGGATTCTCCAAAATGAAACTGTGGGCCCGCGGCGTCGATCTTGAACAGTTCAAGCCCGGCGACCGCTCTTTCCTCGATACGCACGAGCGCCCCATATTCCTTTATGTAGGCCGGCTCGCCGTCGAAAAAAGCATTGAAGACTTTTTGTCGACAGACCTTCCGGGTACGAAGCTTCTTGTCGGAGAGGGGCCGCAACGCGAAGAGCTCGAGGCGAAATATCCCGACGCGGTATTCGCCGGCCCGAAGTTTGGCGAGGATCTGACGAAATACTATCAGGCGTCGGATGTGTTCGTATTTCCCTCGCGCACCGACACGTTCGGGCTGGTCAATGTGGAAGCGCTCGCCTGCGGGGTTCCAGTGGCCGCTTATCCCGTGCGCGGCCCCCTTGAAATCCTAGACGGCGCTTCCCCCGGCTGTGGAGCGATGCATGAAGATCTCCAGACGGCGTGCCTTACAGCGCTTGAAAACCGCAATCCGGAGGCCTGCCGCCGCCACGCCGAGAAATTCTCGTGGGAGGCGGCGTCGCGCCAATTCATCGTTAATCTCGAAACGCCGGAATTCGATGAGGAATTTTGGTTGCGCTCGGCGCGGATGATTGATTAACGCCAAGCTCTCGCTGACGATCTGAGACTCCGGTTAAAGGTCGACATTGAAAGAAAAGGCTTTTCGTCGACGTTATGAGTCGCGGTCAGCGAAAGGTCGTATAACCCTTATCCAGCGCCGCAGTTTCATTTTGAAACAAAACCGCGCTGCGCCGATGCGCAACCGCGCGCACGCCTCGAAAAGAATGCGAATTTCTCCTGAAAAGCGAAGCTGAATCGTCGATTTCGCCGAATCCGGCACGAAGCTTGCCTGATTTCGCTTAAAGGCGGCGCCTGAAAACAACCGCCGCCGAGGAGGCAGACTATGGCTCATCCGATAGACCTTCATGTCGGCCGGCGGCTGCGCCAACGTCGGCGTCTGCTCGGTCTCACCCAGCAAAAGCTGGCGGAAGCAGTCAACATTCGATTCCAGCAGATTCAGAAATATGAAAGCGGCGCCAATCGGGTTTCCGCGTCCCGGCTGTGGGCGTTGTCGCGCGCGCTCGACGTGCCGGTTGCGTATTTCTTCGATGGCCTGAACGGGACTGCGGCCAGCGAACGCAGCGCATTCGCTCTGATCAACGGCGGTCAGGGAGAAGGCGCGGGCGCGCCTGATGACGTCTTCAATGCGAAAGAAACCATCGATCTCGTACGCGCCTATTATACGCTTGATGAAGAACCCCGCCGGCGACTGCTGGACCTGGCCAAAGCGATGTCGGGCGCGGCCTAGCCCGGATTTCTCAACCCCTAGCGACGGTTTGAGAAATCCGGGTTGGCCATGCCGCCTGAACGCTTGCCCCCGGGCGCGCGGATCGTCATGATCGCGCGCCCATGGCCGACCAATCCAGCACATGTTCCGAATTCGCCGCGTTCGCCCATGCGATCGCCGACGCCGCGCGCGCAGAAACACTGCCGCGTTTCAGGAAGGCGGGCGCAGTTTCCAACAAGGACGCCGCCGGTTTCGATCCGGTCACCGACGCCGATCGAGAAGCCGAGCGGGTTTTGCGCGAGCATATCGGCGCGGCCTATCCGGACCATGGCGTTCTGGGGGAGGAATTCGGAGAGACGGCCGGCGACGGCCCATGGCGATGGGTGCTCGATCCGGTTGACGGAACGCGGGCGTTCGTGTGCGGCGTTGCGAGCTGGACGACGCTGATCGCGCTCGAACGCGACGAGCGTTCCGTGATCGGCCTCATCGATCAGCCATTCACGGACGAGCGCTGGCTCGGCGCCGACGGCGAGACTCATTATTTCAGGAACGGGATGGAAAGCGTTTGCCGCACCAGCAAGGCGACCGAGCTGGCGCTGGCGCGGGTGTCGACGACCGATCCGCGCGGTTCGGCCATTTTCAGCGACGATGAAGCCCGCGCCTTCGCCCGCGTGACGGATCGCGCGCAGGTCTGCCGTTTCGGATTCGACGCCTACGGTTACGGCTTGCTGGCGCAGGGGCAGCTCGATCTCGTGATCGAAGCCGGGCTGCAGCGCCATGACTTTGCAGCGCTCATCCCTGTGGTGGAGGGAGCGGGCGGGGTCATCTCCAACTGGCGGGGCGAAGCGGTTGGAACGGATGCGCGCGGCGAAACCATCGCCGCGGCGACGCCGGCGCTCCACGCGGCGGCGCTGACGGTCCTCAAGGGTTGACTTCAGGACGCCGCAGCCGTCTCTCGGTCGCCTGACTTCGCCAGCAGCGGCTCGACAAACGCGTCGAAAGCGCGCCAGTACTGGGCGCGGAATGCGTCGCGCTCCATCAGAATTTCATGCAGGGCGTCTTTGACGGTGACGCAGTCGATCCGTTCATAGCGGGCCGCGAGCTCCCGGTGATCGGTTGAATCGACCAGCATGTCCCGCGCCGCCGATACGATCCGTATGGGGATCTTAATGCTGTCGAGGCGGCCCGGCCTGTGAATGTCGTCGATGGCGTCGGTGGCGGCCTTCAGCCAGCCATAGGTCGGCGCGCCCAGAGTCGCGTTCGGAGCGGCCGCCTGCAGCGCGCGAAACCGCTCGTGGCGCACGGGATCCGATGTCAGAATATTGCCCTCGAATTCGAGCGAATATTCCTTCACGCCCAGGACCGACTGGCGCGACGCGCCGAGCGCGCAGGCCGCACGCGCTGCGAGGCGGGCGTAGAACCGCTTTACGGGGTTTGCAGTAAGCCGCGTCATCGGCGCGCACAGAATGGCGCCTGCAAAGGCGTCATAGCCGTCGGCCAGAAGCTGCAGCGCCGGCACGCCGCCCATGGAGTGCGTCATCAGGATGAGCGGTCCTTCGAAGCGCTTCCGGGCGATTTCCTCCGTAAATAATCGAAGATCTGCGGCGAAGGCGCCGAAATCGGTGATATGACCTTTCTCCGAAATCGGCAGCAATCGCGAAGAGAGACCCTGGCCGCGCCAGTCCATAGTCGCGACCGATAGCCTGCGCGCGCGCAAGTCCTCGACAACTTCGAAATATTTCTCGATGAATTCGGACCGGCCGTTCAAGAGAACTACCCCGCCGCGCGGATTCCGCGCGGAGAAAACCGCGGAGCGCAGGCGGGCTCCGTCGGCCGTTTCGAGACAGAAAACCTCGCCGCCTTCCGGAACGGGATTGCCGGGGACCCGAATGAATTCGCTCATCGCGCAGACTCCAGCTTCAATCGTTTCATGACGCTGATATCGCCGGCGATCGAGAGCCGTCCCGAAACGAAAGCGCTTTCGAACGCATGCTCGCTTTCGAGCGCCCGCAGAAATGTTTCAGCGCGGGCGCGCCAGCGGCAGTCCACAGGCTTGTCCGGCGTCTTTGCCATTATTTTGGGCGGATCGAACCAGCCGTCGATCCAGAACGGCGCCGCGCCGTCGGCTTCGAGCGCGATGACGGCGTCAAAGCGCGTTTTAAACGCTTTTCCGGCCGCTTCGCGAACGCCGTTTTCCGCCGTCATGACTTATTCCAGCAACGCGCCGTCAGCGGCGAGGGGTTTGCGGAATTTGAGAGTCATCCGATCGCTTTCGCCGATGGCGTCATATTTTGCGCGGTCGAATTCAGGGTCCTCGACGCCGCGCATTTCCGACGAGCGGCGAACCGGCGGCAGTGTCCAGACGCCGAAAGGATGATCCTTCGTGTCTTGCGGATTGGCGTTGATCTCGGCGCGCGCCTGCAATTCAAAACCGGCCTTTTTGGCGAGTTCGATAACGACGTCCTCGCGCACATAACCGCTGCGCGCATTCGGGTCCTGCTCCTCGCCAGGATCGGCGCGGTGTTCGACGACGCCGAGCACGCCGCCGGGTTTGAGCGCGCGGTAAAATTCGGCGAAATAATCCTCGGCGACGCCGCGCGCCATCCAGTTATGAACGTTGCGGAACGTGAGCACGGCGTCGGCCGATCCCGCCGGCGCGACTTCATGGCTTTCGCCGAGAATGGTCATGGTGACCGTTCCGTAAATTTCCGGCCTGTCTGCGTAGCTTTCCTTATACGCCTTGTAGGCGGCGGCTACTCTTTGGCTGGCGCCCTCGGGGTTAAGGTAGGCGGCGTAATAATTTCCGCCGCCTGCGGCGAGATAAGGAGCAATCACGTTGGTGTACCAGCCGCCGCCCGGCCAGATTTCAACCACCGTCATGTCGGGCTCAACGCCGAAAAATAAAAGCGTTTCCTTGGGATGGCGGAATTGATCGCGGGCCTTTTCTTCGTCGGAGCGATGGCTTCCTGCAATAGCGGCGTCGAGAAGCGCAGCCGGATCCGGCGCGGCTTCCGGCGCCTGCGCGGCGGTGTCTTGCGCGCCGCCGCAGGCGGCGATTCCTGTCGCCAAGAACACAGTCGCAAACACAGTCAAAACCCTCATGAAAGCCTCCCGGTCGGAGCGAATATTCACCATAGTGATTCGGCCTTTAGAGGTGTTTCCTACCACGCTGGAGTCAGGGGTCCAGCAGGCTCTTGAAACAGGCGCTGTGTTTCCCATCTAGATCGCGTCGGAGGCCGTCAGGCTCCGATCGCGGGCATCTCGCCGTCTTGGCGGAGTGCGTCGCGCGCAACCCTCGCTTGGAACAAGGAGGATGACATCCATGCGTAGTTTCGACTTAACCCCCCTCTATCGTTCGACCGTCGGTTTCGACCGCGTCTTCGACCTTCTCGACACCATGGGCAAGGCCGAAGCAGGCGGCTATCCGCCTTACAACATCGAACGAATCGACGAAGACCAATACCGAATCACCGTGGCGGTGGCCGGATTCGGCGAAGAAGACCTCGATCTCGAACTCCATGAAAATACGCTCACCGTAACCGGCAAGCGGCCCGAAACCGACGACGGCCGGACATTCCTCTATCAGGGCATCGCCGGGCGCTCGTTCGAGCGGCGGTTCCAGCTCGCCGAACATGTGGAAGTGGCCGGCGCTTCGATCGTCAACGGACTCCTGAACATCGAGCTCAAGCGCGAAGTTCCCGAAGCCATGAAGCCGCGCAAGATCGCCATCAGCAACGGCGATTCGGCGAATTTAAAGGTGCTGAAAGGCTCGAACGCCGCCTGATTGAACGAAATCTTTGAATTTCCCTCCCTGATTGCATGGGCGCGCCCAAAGGCGCGCCCTTTTTTCGCCGCTCTCGGCTTGCTACATTTCCTCCCAGATGAGGGAGAATCACACCAATGGCCGCAATCAATACAGGCAAGGCCTTGCGGCGGGGCGCCGCGGCGACCGTTGCGGCCGTTATGGCCGGCGCGATCGCGTCCTGCGCGACTGACGACGTCGACACGCAACCGTCGATTTCGATTCCCTTCGACCCGTATGAGTTTGATGAGGAAGAGCTTCTCAAGCGGGCCGAAGATCACTGCGGGGCCTACGGATTAAAGGCCGTCTACCAGAACGAAACGATCGACCCGCATTCGGTGCGCTGGCGCTACAGGCATTATCGGTGCGTCTAAATCCGTGCGTCTAAGCGTACGTATGGTTACGACGGCGCATTGAGCAGCGCTTTTGCTTTTTCGTAAATTTCCGGATTGGCGGCGAGAATGGAGCCCGCGGTGAGCGGCTTCGGACCGCCGTCGATCTCGCTGACATAACCGCCCGCTTCGCGCACTAGGATAATTCCGGCCGCTACATCCCAGGGATTAAGCGCGCGCTCCCAGAATGCGTCGAACCGGCCCGCCGCCACAAAAGCGAGATCGAGCGCAGCCGAGCCGAAACGGCGAACGCCGGCAGTTTCGGCGAGCACACGGCCGGCTTCCGACAGCGCGTCGGCCCGGCCCGGCCGGCCTCGAAACGGCAGGCCGCAGGCGAACAGACAGGCCGTCAACGCGCCGCGCGAAGAGACGCGGATGCGTCGATCATTCAGGAACGCGCCTTCGCCTTTCTCCGCCCAGAACATTTCGTCCGTTGCCGGATTATAAATGACGCCGGCGTAGGGCTGGCGGTCGCGCTCGAGCGCGACGGAGATGGCGAACTGGGGCAGGCCGTGCAGAAAATTGGTCGTCCCGTCAAGCGGATCGACGACGAACCGGTTGGAGTTGTCGGCGCCTTCGATCTCGCCGCGCTCTTCCATGACGAAACCGTATTTCGGACGCCCTTTAGAGAGCTCCTCGAACAGGACCTGCTCAGCCCTGAGATCGGCGGCGCTGACGAAATCGGCCGCTCCCTTTTTGGACACTTGCAGCGCTTCAAGCTCGCCGAAATCGCGACGCAATCCGCGCGCAGCCTTGCGCGCGGCGTTGATCATGACAGTCATCACGGCTGAAGCGTGGGTCATGGCGGCGGCCTGAAACCTTATCTTGCTGAGAGCGTGGCGGCGCACCATAGCCGCCGCGCGCGCCGGCGCAAGGGGGGAGGGGACTGCGTGTCGCTAGTGGTCCGATTCCGACATTTGCATCCCGTTGCAGCGAGTCCGAGAGCAAATGTCGGAATCAAAAGGACCACTAGCAATTATTTGATTCTAGTGGAGCTTTTGAATTTGACATTCGGTACGAGACTGGCTGCAAGCGGTGATCGAATGTCAAATTCGCTCCACTAGAGCGCA
>JBHHVZ010000090.1:0-11751 GCA_046756245.1 Parvularculaceae bacterium | reverse complement strand
CGGGCCCCCGTCAATTCCTTTGAGTTTTAATCTTGCGACCGTACTCCCCAGGCGGGGTGCTTAATGCGTTTGCTGCGCCACCGACCGGCATGCCGACCGACGGCTAGCACCCATAGTTTACGGCGTGGACTACCAGGGTATCTAATCCTGTTTGCTCCCCACGCTTTCGCACCTCAGCGTCAGAACTGCACCAGAGAGTCGCCTTCGCCACTGGTGTTCTTCCGAATATCTACGAATTTCACCTCTACACTCGGAATTCCACTCTCCTCTCACAGCCTCTAGCTTTGTAGTTTTGAAGGCAGTTCCAGGGTTGAGCCCTGGGATTTCACCCCCAACTTACAAGGCCGCCTACGTGCGCTTTACGCCCAGTAATTCCGAACAACGCTAGCCCCTTTCGTATTACCGCGGCTGCTGGCACGAAATTAGCCGGGGCTTCTTCTCCGCTTACCGTCATTATCTTCAGCGGTGAAAGGACTTTACAACCCTAGGGCCTTCTTCATCCACGCGGCATGGCTGGATCAGGCTTGCGCCCATTGTCCAATATTCCCCACTGCTGCCTCCCGTAGGAGTCTGGGCCGTGTCTCAGTCCCAGTGTGGCTGATCATCCTCTCAGACCAGCTATGGATCGTCGCCTTGGTGAGCTTTTACCTCACCAACAAGCTAATCCAACGCGGGCCGATCCTTCGGCGATAAATCTTTCCCCCGGAGGGCGTATTCGGTATTAGCTCAAGTTTCCCTGAGTTGTTCCGAACCGAAGGGTACGTTCCCACGCGTTACTCACCCGTCTGCCACTTTCCACCTCAAGCAAGCTTGAGGCTTCTCGTTCGACTTGCATGTGTTAAGCCTGCCGCCAGCGTTCGTCCTGAGCCAGGATCAAACTCTCAAGTTGAGTTTTGGATCCTATGTCGGAGGGAAAACTCCGACGCTCGTCTGCTGACATCGTTCTGTCATTACTGACATCGTCGCAAAACCAAACCCTCCGAATAAACGAAGTTATTGGTTTATAGACTTGGAAAAACGTCAGTGACGCGATCCGATTCGAACCCTCTTGCGAAGGTTCCGCCAGAACGGCGCCGCCCACGTTTCTCTTCCTCGATATTCAATTGTCAAAGAGCGTCGCCGGCAAAAACGCAGCCGACAAAAAACCGACGTTCCGAAGCCGCCCCAAGAGCCTTACGCCGAGCTCCAGGCGGCCGCCCGGCCGCGTCGGTGAGGCGCGGATTTACTCACCCTTCCGCCCTCTGTCAACGCCTATCCGGAACTTTTTTGCGCGCCGTTGCGGCCCTCGCCGAGCCGGTTCGGCGCGACGCGATTTCCGGCGCAGACTATGCTCCGCCGAAAACTGCCTCAAAAGCGCTGAGAACCCTTATCTATAGACGTGTTCGCCCTATATCAAGCGCCATTTTCGCCGCAGGCGGGCGCGTATATGCTCTCTTTCACGCGTTCCGGTTAGGTCAATTTTAGGACGCGCGCCGTCTAATGGAAAAGTCGCTCGAGACGGCGGAAAAGGCGGCGCAGCGCTCCGGACAAGCCGTTGATTCGCCAGTTTTTAGGTCATGGTGACAGAAGCACGCCCGAAAGAAGCCTGGCCGCGCCCGTCCATCGGACTGGCGCTCGGCGGCGGAGTCGCCCGCGGCTGGGCCCATATCGGCGCGGTTCAGCGACTCGACGAACTCGGAATCAAGCCCGACATCGTCGCCGGAACCTCGGTCGGCGCGCTTGTCGGCGGGTTCTGGCTTGCCGGCAACCTGCCGGCGCTGGAAGCCTGGGCGCGCGGACTGACCAAGCGCCGGATGCTCGGCTATTTCGACCTGATGATCAGCGGCTCGGGAGTGATGGGCGGCAAGCGCCTGCAGAAGACCATGCGCAAATATCTGCGCGAGACCCGAATCGAGGATCTGCCCCAGAAGTTCGTCGCCGTCACCGCCGAACTCGCAACCGGCCATGAAACCTGGCTGCTCGAAGGCGATCTAACCCAGGCGATCGAGGCGGCTTATGCGCTGCCGGGCGTGTTTCCGCCGCGCGCCGTGGACGGACGCTGGCTGATCGACGGCGCGCTCGTTAATCCGTTGCCGGTTTCGGCCTGCCGCGCTCTTGGCGCGCGGCTGGTCATCGCCGTCGGGCTTCACGCCGACGCTTTCGGACGCGCCGCGGTTCAGCGGCGCGAAAAATACGACGCCGTCGACGCCGTCGACGCGGCCGAGTTCGAAGAAGCCTCAAAGGGGCGCCTGGCGGAGAAATTGATGCTCAAGCGGCTGTTTCGGACCGACGGCGCGTCGCCGGGGCTCGGATCCGTGATGCTGGCGTCGCTCAATATCGTCATGGACCGGATCACCCGCTCGCGGCTGGCCGGCGATCCGCCGGATGTTCTCATCGCGCCGCGAGTCGGCCATGTGCCGCTGCTTGATTTCGACAAGGCCGGCGCGCTCATCGAGCTCGGGCGCGCGGCCGTTGACGAACAACTGCCCGAGCTTGAAGACGCCCTGCATTACCTGGTCTGATACCGCCTTTTATCGCTCGATGCTATAGTCTGTTTACGAAGTAATATATTCGCGAAGCGCGGCGGCTTCTTGCTCGCTTTCCTCGATTTTGCGTTTAACGACGTCGCCGATCGAAATGAGTCCGATCAGCTTGTCGCCGTTAACGACCGGAATATGCCTGATGCGCCGTTCTGTCATGCACGCCAAGATTTCATCAACCTTGGCGTCGATTCCGCAGGTTACCGGATCGCTGGTCATGCACGACTTTACAGGCAATGAAAGAACGCTGGCGCCGTCTTTCCCCAGTCGCCTGACCACATCGCGCTCCGACAGAATTCCGAGCGGTTCATCATTCGCATTCTTGACGACGACCGCGCCGATATTGTGTTCGTTCAGTAATTTGACGGCTTCGCTGATCTTGTCATCGGCAGAGACGGCGTGAACAGTCGCGCCTTTCGATCGCAGGATTTCTGCAATTTTCATGGCTCGCCTCCTTCCAGAGGCCGATTTTGAGCCATTCGGCCGATCCCGGCAAGAGCGCCGGAGCCTTCAATGCTGCAGCGCAACGCAAACGATTCGCCGTCAAACCGCGCGCGACATCCGGTCGAACAGGCCGAAAGTCAGCAAGCCGAATATATAGCCGCCCACATGCGCCTCCCAGGCGATCTGCGTTTCGCCCGGCGTGAAAAATCCGCCGCCGAAAAGGCCGATGGCCGCATTCAACAGAATGAAGGCGACTGTCCAGACGACGACGATGCGATCCGTCAGCATTGCGATGCGTCGCTCGTCGTCGCCCCATCGGAAAGGCCGCCGAAATGCAAAACGCACGACGCCGCCAAGCAGACCGGAAACGCCGCCCGACGCGCCGATCAGCAATGTATATTCGTGTGAATGGAGCATCACATAAAAGAGCGCGCCGAAAGCGCCGCACAGCACGAAATAGGTCAGAAAGACAGACGCGTCCCAATACGCCCGAAACGCGCCGCCGGCCGCGCCAGCGGAAAACCGGCGCGCAACCGGCGCGCCAAACGCCAGCAGCCACAGGCTGTTGAAGAGAAGATGCGGAAGGTTTGCGTGAACGAATATGTGCGCGACGAGCGGCGCCGCCATCCCCAAAACGCCTCCATTTGCGCCCGGCCCCGCCAGAAAACGCCGCGGCGAGACCGCGGCGGCGACTTCGACTAACCGCGCGACGCGCTCCGGCGCAACGGCGAGAATAAAGAATACGCCTGCAAACGAAAGCATCAGATAAACAACAACGCCGGGCGCGTTGAAAATCGGCGCGGACGGACTTTTCTTCGGATCGTAGCCGGGCGTGAGAGGATAGTCGGAGCGCCGATTGGTCATAAATAATTAACGCTTTGTTCGCCGGGGCGCCATTCCGGCACAATTTACCCCTTCTTGAACCGATTTAAGAATTCTCGAACGCCGAAGCAAATCTTTATTCACTTTACACGCCTAGCGTGCGCAAATGGAGCGAACGAACAACAGGCGTCGCATGACAAGCCACCAACAAAAGCAACGCGTTTTCAAGACCAAGGTTTCAATCGATCCGACGACGAAAACGCCGCGCGAGGACGCCGACCGGCGCCGCCATATCCGCATCGAAGTTCCGCTCAAGGCGCGTTTTTTGTCGTCCGACGGAAAGGAACATGCTTGTCTTGTCGCAAACATCTCAGCCGGCGGCGCTCTTCTCCGAACCAAACACGCCCCCGCCGAAGGCGAACGCGTCGTTATTTACATTGACAGCGTCGGCAGATTCGAAGCCAACGTCGTGCGCGCCGGCAAGCACGCCTTTGCTGTCGCCTATTGCGGCCGACGCGAAAAATACGCACGCACCGCCGATACGCTGATCGAGGTGGTCAATCGCGGCAAACGCCAAGCCGACCGGCGCATCACCCCGCGCGTGCGCCGGGATGAGCCGGCGCTCGTTACGCTTGAAAGCGGCGAGCAGAAGAATTGCGCCATCCTCGATATCTCGCTGACCGGCGCGTCCATCGAGATCGATCCGCAGCCCGACCTGGGCTCGTCGCTCGTCCTCGGGCGGATGACGGCTAAAGTCGTGCGCAGCCATGAAACCGGAGTCGGCGTCATTTTCACCGGTCCGGCCGAACGTATGGACGACGTGATTAACCAAACCACCGCGGCTCAACAGGCTGACGAAAACTGAGGGAAATGGCGCCGGACTTGCACCCGGTAAAGGGGAAAATCGCAGGTTCAGTGTCGAATGTAATTTTGGGACGGGGAAATGCTGGCGGCCGATAACTGGTGTGTGCGGGTCGACAAAAAAGTCTACGGCCCATATTCGTCTTCGCAACTGCGCAAATTCGTGCATGAAGGTCGGCTTGCGGCGTGGTCGCTGGTGTCGCCTGCGGGCAGCCGGGCCTGGCGGGAGGCGCGCGAAGAACCTGCAATCGCCGAACTTTTCGAATATTCCGAGCGATCGAGCCACTTCGGCCGACTCAAACCCAACGGCGACAGCCGGGAGGCGCGGCGCCCGCCGGAGTTTAAACCCGACATCAATCCGGCGCGGGCGAACTTCATCATCATTTTCGATGTGGTCAGCGCCTCTGCGTCCCGGGTCGAAGCCGCAATTTTAAGTCTCGGCTCCGCTTTCAGGGTGGCGGACAACGTGTGGACGCTCCAGTGTGAACTCACCGCCGTCGGCGTGAGAAATGCGCTCGCTCCCTATCTCAAACCGCGCGAGCCGATTTTCGTGGTCGACGCCACGCGCGGACGCACCGCCTGGCAGAACTTCACGCCGGAGCTTCACGCAAAGCTGGGCGCCGCCTGGCTGCAGGTGACCTATTGATCCCGGCCGTTGGTTGGCGGCTTCATTGATCTTATTGTTCATTCCCGCAACGGCTAGAGCATGTTCTCCGAAATGCGAGTCGGAGCACATGCTCTAGGTTTTTGTTTTGTCGCGCATTTTATCCGAAAACCGGTTCCCACTTTTCGGAATGCGCTCTAGCGTCCGAGCCGCCTTTCATCGCGCCCCGGCATCGTGATAAGAAACGCCGGGGATGCGAATAGCAACGACAGCGAGCGGGGATGAGCGACGGTCACAGATTTAGCGGCGAGGAAGTTCGCGAAGAATCGAGCTGGCGATATCCGCTCGGCATTTTCCTGGCGACTCTCGTTCTTTGCGCGATTTTTCTTTATTACTATGTCGGCCCGTCTGTGGACGAATTCAGCGGCAACACGCCGAGCCCGGCCATCAGCGAAGAACCGGTGGCGTTCACGATCGCGACCAGGACGTTCGCGGCGCCGGCTAATTACACGGTCTACCCGCGCGACCGGCGCGGCGGCGAGCGCGACGAGGTTTCGCTTTACGCGTTGTGGCCGACCATGACCGGCTACGCGCCCGCGCGCCGTTCCGATTTCGTAGAAAACGCCGCCGACACCCGCCGCATCGATATTTCAATCAGCAAACGCGCGACTGTGCTGAACGAAACGGAGCGAATTGAAATCCTCTACATGCCGCAAACGATCGACCGCCGCGGCGTCAGAACGCCCTATCAACTGACGAAATATGCGTTCCGCGACCAGCGCTCCAACGTTCCCACAAGCGGTTATTCGGACACGGAGCTTTATCTCGGCGAAACTGAAGACGGCGCAGTGATGGCGTTGTTCTGCTTTAAAGAACGTGATGACATTCCAAGCCCGGAATGCTGGCGCCAATACGAGATCGGCGAGGATGTTTCGGTCGTTTACCGCTTCAAGCGGCCCTATCTGGCGGAATGGAAAGCCATCGACGCGCGCGTGCGCGCTTTTGTCGGCGATCTCGACTCGGCCGCCTCGGACTCCCGCTGAAATCACTCAATAATAGCCGTATCGTGCGCTCATCGCCGTTATCAGGGCCGGCGCGATCACAAGCCCGAGCCCCGTCGTCACCGCGAAATGCCCGGACGCGACGGCGCCGTCAGACCACAGGCCGGACAGCGCGGCGACCAGAAACGCGGCGGCCCCGAACCCGAGGGTTGGAAATATGCGGCCCGCGGCCTGAATGACGGCGGCTTCGGCGACCTCGCGCGCATTCAGGCGCGGATGGGCGTTGTCGCGCCAGGCCAGTCCGAACTGCGCGAAGGCGACCGCAGCGAGCGCCAGCGCCGGCAGGCTCTGACCGGCGTCGGGCGCCGGCGCGCCGGTCAGCGTATAGAGCAGGGTCGCCAGCAGGTGGCTGAATGTAACGAGCGAAACGATCAGGATCGTCGTTCTCAGCGAAACGAAAGTGAGCAACGAGGCCGCCGCAGCGCCTCCGATGAACACCGCCACAGCCGGCGTCAGAGAGCGTTCGGCTTCAAATACGGCGAGCACAGCGCCGATCACCACGAGCCCGGTCGCCGCGTAGGCGCTTGTCGCAGGAAGCATGCGCCGCATCGGCCGCCAGACGCGCCTGATGTCGCTCCTGCGCCGGTTCTCGTTAACGGCGGTCTTTTCATTGACAACGATCAGCGCCAGCGAGCCCGATACGACGAAAAGCGCCGCGCCGCATCCGAGCGTCGCCGCGGCGAAGGCGATCCAGACCGTCATCAGCCCGACTTCATGGGCGGCAGGGAAAAAATACTGCGCGAGGAACGCCGATCCTGCGCACAGAACGGCGAAAGTCGCCGGTGCGATCGCCTGATGGGCGGCGCCGGCTGCAGCCCGCGCCCGGTCCGCGCCTTTGACGAAAAGGTCGGCGAATCCGGCCGCCACATCCACAGCCACCGTCATCGAGAGCCCCAGACTCAAGCCGAGCGCGGCGGCGACGGCCGGCGCGAGTCCGGTTTCGGTCAGACCATTCTGAAGCGCCACATGCCCAAGCGCGGCGAATACGGCGAGGATGGCCACATAAGGCGCGGCGGCGGCGAGACGAAGATTTCCGCCGATGGCCGGACGCAGGGCGACGAGCCATGTCGCCAGCGCCAACGCCGCAACGAGCGCCGAAAGATCAAGCAGCGGATACGCCGCCTGCGGATCGAGATAATGCCGGCCAGTAAAATGCAAACCGACAATGGCCGCCACGAAAGCCGCGAGCAACAGGATCCGCGCCCGTCCGCCGCGCGGCGCGCCCGCCGCCGCCAACGCCGGCGCGGCGATGATCAGCAGCGCGGCTATAGCGAACCTTGCAAGAATTTCCGGATGCGGGCCGACATAAGGGCGCGTCAGCCCCGCCATAGCGAGAGTCGTCAGCCCCAACGCGAAGACAACCCCTATGAGCAGCGGACGGCCGACCGCCAGGCGTCCGACCAGGCCGGGTCGCGCGCGCTCCAAGGCGGCCTCAAGAGCCTGGGCGCTCAGGCAGGTCGATCTCCAGGATCGCCATGTTGAAGTCGTAGGACACGTCCCCGTCTTCATCATCCCTGAAGATGACGCCCAAGAACTCGTCGCCGAAATAGACTTCAGCGGAATCGTCCTTGTTCGGCCGCGCGCGAACCGTCAGGTTCTGCAGACCGAATTTGGTCCGGAAATAAGTCTGAATTCGGGCGATTTCGAACGGATCCATAAGCGCGGCCTCTGTTTTCCAGCCTGTCTTAGACCTATCCGGCGCGCGCGCGCAACCGCCGGCGCAGGCATTATGGCGTCGCGGTCTAGTCAGGATTTTTGAAACCGTTATTGTGGATTTCGCCATGAACCGAATTTTTCCTGTTATCACCGCCGCCGCGACCTTCACGCTGACTGCATGCGGCGCGCCCAAGCCTCAATCAGAAGCCGCCTGCGAAGCGGCGCAAGACGCAACCATCGCCGTGACGGACGCGCGGGTGCGTCCGGCGGCCGGCCGGCCGGTGACCGCCGCCTATTTCGTCCTGTGCAACGCCGGCGGAACTGACGACGCATTGATCGGCGTTGAAAGCGGCATCGCCGATACGCTCGAGATTCATGAGTCGCACATGAACGAAGCCGGCGTCGCGTCGATGACTCGGCTCGAGGAATTGCAGCTTCCCGCCGGCGAACCCGTGCGCCTTGAACCGGGCGGCGCTCATGTGATGATTATCGGGCTCAGCAGCGACATTGATGAAGGCGCGCGCGTGCGCCTGACATTGCGCTTCAGAAACGCTGAGCCAATCGAGATCGAAGCTGAAGCCCGGCCCTGACGTCCGAACGGATTTTAATCGAGCGTCTGATCCATAGTGGCGGCCGGCGCTTTAGCGCAGTCGCCGACCGGTTTCGCCGGCACGCCCGCGACCGTGCAGTGCGCGGGAACAGGTTTCAACACGACGCTGCCGGCGCCGACCTTGGCGCCCTCGCCGACCTCGATATTGCCGAGCACTTTGGCGCCGACGGAAATCAGTGCGCCGCGGCGAATCTTCGGATGACGATCGCCTGTTTCCTTGCCGGTGCCGCCAAGCGTGACCGCCTGCAGGATCGACACGTCATCTTCGATCGCAACCGTTTCGCCAATGACGACGCCAGTCGCGTGATCCATAAAAACGCTCTTGCCGATGCGGGCGGCCGGGTGAATGTCGATGCCGAAGAGTTCAGACATGCGGCTTTGCAGATAAAGCGCCAACGCCCGACGGTCCTTGCGCCACAACCAGTTGGCGACGCGCTGCGCCTGCAGCGCCTGATAGCCTTTGAAATAGAGGAACGGCTGCACGTATTCGTAGCAGGCGGGGTCGCGCTCAAACACGGCGAGAAGGTCGGCGAGCGACGCTTCGACGATGCGCGGCTCGTCGCGATAGGCGTCGTTGATGACCTCGAGCCACTGCATCGCGTTCATTTCCTCGTCCGACAGTTTTTGCGCCAGACGATAAGAAAGCGCCGCTTCGAAGGATTCATGATTGAGGATCGTCGCATGGAGGAAACTTGCAAGGACCGGCTCCTGCGCGGCTGATGTTGCAGCTTCAAGACGCATTCGCGCCCAGGTCTGGTCGGTCGACAGGTCAACAACATTCGAGGTTTTGGCCATGCGCTGTTACTCCTGTTCTCCACGCGCACTTTCAAGCACAAGACGAGAGATGGGCTCCGGCAGGTCGCCGCGCAAGGCTTTCGCGTGGATTGCAAGCGTCATTACGACGGTGAGCGAATCCCTGATCTCGCCCGCCAGCACTTTATCAAGCAGCGCGGCGAAAGGCACGCGCCGATAATCCAGCAATTCCGAGGGTTCCGGCGCGGCGTCGCCTTCTTCCAACTCCCAGGCGGCGTAACAGACGGCGCGCTCGTCGGTTACGGAATTGGAAATGTCGAATGCCGCGATTTCGAGCCAGCAGCGCGCCGTTATCCCTGTTTCCTCCTGCAGCTCGCGCCTGGCGGCCTCAAGCGGGGCTTCGTCGAGCGGCCCGCCGCCTTCCGGCAGCTCCCAGCTATAAGCGTCGAGCGGGAACCGGTGCTGGCCGACAAGCCGGACGCAGCCTTCTTCGTCGATCGGCAGAATTCCGATCGCAGCGTGCTTGAAGCGCACGACTCCGTAACCGCCGTCCGATCCGCCGGGGTGAACCACGTCATGATCGATGACGGAAATCCACGGATTGTCGAAAACCGTGCGTTCGGCCATCACCGTCCACGGGCCGACGCGACGCGCGCTCATTCTTTCGCCGCCGCGCGGACGGGAACAGGCAATTGGCAGATGTCGATGTAATCGGGACGGTGATAGAAAAACGCTTCCGACCGATTGCGCCGGGACTCGACATAAGCGGCGAAGGTTTTTGTCTTCAAGTCCAGAATCTCCAGTTTCGTCTGCTCTTCGTCGGGCAAATCAGCGCCGATCCGCACCGAGACAATCGTTTCGCCATGATCGTCTTCAGGTTTTTCCGCCGGCTGCACCCGGCGCAGCGCCTGCAGATGCTTCATGCCGGCGACGACGCGTCCGAAAACCGAAAGATTGCGGTCGAGATAGCGCTGCGGCTGCAGCGTGATGTAAAACTCCGTCCCGCCGGTGTCTTTTTCCACGTCGCGCGCCATCGCCATCGCGCCCGTGCAGTGCAGATGCCAGACGCGTCCGTTTTCCTCGTCCCTGCCGGCCGGCAGGCTGTCGATGAACCCGGCGACGGGCGCGTAGCCGTCCGCGTCCGGCAGCGCCGTAAATGTCATGTCTTCGGGCGCAGCTTCGTCGAATTCGGCCGGCAGAGTTTTTTGGGCGGTTTTGACCGGCTTCGTCTCGGAAAGATCGCCGCCTTGCGCGACAAAGCCGTCAATGACGCGGTAGAACGAAAGCCCGTCGTAAAAGCCTTCGCGCGCGAGCGCCTTGATCTGGGCGACATGACCCTGCGCCAGCGCCGGCGACAGGGCGACGATCACCCGCCCGCGCTCAAGCTCGATATAAAGCGTGAACTCAGGGTCGAGCGCCCGCCAGTCAGTCGGCGCCGACTCCGCGAGGATTTCAGCCGACGATTTCTTTCCTTCGAGCGCGTCGGCGAAGGCGGGTTCGGCTGCGAAGACGGCGGCGAGAATGGCAAGCGCCGCTGCGGCGTAAATTCTTTTCATATCCCGTCTCCTATCCGCGGCCGCGATAGGCCGGCGCGCCCTGATCGGGAATCCACAAGCCCTTTGGCGGCGCGCCGGTCTGGTAAAACACGTCGATCGGTATGCCGCCGCGCGGATACCAGTAGCCGCCGATTCGAAGCCATTTCGGCTTGGCCGCGGCGATAATGCGCTTGGCGATCATCACCGTGCAGTCCTCGTGAAACGCGCCGTGATTGCGGAACGCAGCGAGGAAAAGCTTCAGCGACTTCGATTCGACGATCAGCTTGTCCGGCGCGTAATCGATCACGAGATGCGCGAAATCCGGCTGGCTGGTGACGGGACAGAGCGCGGTGAATTCCGGACAGGTGAAGCGCGCCAGATAAAGCGTCCCGGCCTGCGGGTTGGCGACGGTCACAAGCCGCGCTTTCTCGGGCGAAGCCGGAATCGGCGTTTCGCGCCCGAGCATGCCGCATTCGCCAACCTCCGGCGCCCTTTTTCGGGCGGTCTTTTTTCTCGCCGGAGCTTTCTTTGTTCGCCCTGTCGCCATCGCCGCCGCTTTCCTTGCCTCGCCCTTTTATACGACGATCTTGCTGACCGTGACTCATAGGCCCCGGAAAAAACCTTGTCTTTCAATGTCGACCTTAAAATGGAAACTCAGGTCGTCAGCGAGAGCTTGTTTTAGGCGAAGCCGCACGCGCCGGCCAAGCCCCGCTGAAAATGCAGGCCCGCAGACCGCCAGGCCCCATGGACAAGGCGGGCGGCGATATCTTATAAGCCGGCCTCCGGCGTTCGCGCCGAACGGGGAGCGGCCCGCAAAGGCCCGCCTCCGGCGCCCAGGTAGCTCAGTTGGTAGAGCAGCGGACTGAAAATCCGCGTGTCGGTGGTT
>JBHHVZ010000089.1:0-11764 GCA_046756245.1 Parvularculaceae bacterium | reverse complement strand
CGAGGAGAAGATGGCGTTAGCTTAACTATGTGTCCACTAAACCGGGGACAGGCCATTCTGTTATTCCGAGCTCATTGTCATTCCGGGGCGGCCGAAGGCCGAACCCGGAATCCAGAAGCCGAGTCGCAGACTGGATTCCGGGTTCCGCGCTATGCGCGGCCCCGGAATGACAGGGTGCGCTGACACGGAAAAGTAAGATTGCTATGAAAGCGACATGCGCAAGACTTATTATGTCTACATGCTTGCAAGCAAACGAAACGGCACGCTTTATATCGGCGTGACGAACAATATCCACGCCCGCACATTTGCGCACAAGGAAGGGCGCGGCTCGTTATTCACCCGCAAATACGGCGTCAAGTTGCTTGCCTATTACGAAACATTCGATGACGTGCGATACGCCATCGCTCGCGAAAAAGAACTTAAGAAATGGCGGCGCAAGTGGAAACTTGAACTAATCGAATCCGTAAACTCGAACTGGGACGATCTCTATCTGACGCTCAACCGATAACGCCTTTTTTCATTCCGGGTCCGCTGCCAACCCAGTTTCTGGCTTCCGGGTTCCAGCTTCGCCGGCCCCGGAATGACAGCGAAGCTTTGCGCGCTGCATGCAACGCTTCATGCAAATCCGCATCGGCGTTAAGGTGTGCATTATAAAGCGCCGCAAGCCGCAACAAAACGGAACCGTCCCATGAAACCCCTCATCTTCGCCATCGGCGACAAGAAACCGAAAATTCACGAGACCGCTTTCATCGCGCCGGGCGCGGTGGTGTGCGGCGACGTCGAAGTACATGAAAACGCCTCCGTCTGGTATGGCTGCGTCTTGCGCGGCGATTCGAACAGGATCGTCGTCGGTGCGGGCTCGAACGTGCAGGACGGTACGGTCATTCACGCCGACGAGCCGGAGATCGGCGGCGTGCCGACGCTCATCGGCGAAAACGCGCTCATCGGCCACAAATGCCTGTTGCACGGCGCAACCGTCGAGGACAGCGGTTTCGTCGGCATGCATGCGACCATGCTCGACGGCTCGGTCGTCAAGTCGGGCGGATTCCTCGCCGCCGGCGCTTTTCTCGGGCCGAAAAAGATCGTGCCGGCCGGCGAGATGTGGGCGGGCATGCCGGCGCGTAAATTCCGCGAGCTGCGCGAAGGCGAGGATAAATACGCACTCCTGGGGTCGGCGCATTATGTCGAGGAAGCCCGAACCCATACCGCTGCGCTGCAAGCCCACGCCACCGCTTTAAAAGCGCTGGACGAAGATGAGTGACGACTGATGCCTAGCTGCGCGAATTATGACTCATGCGACGCCTTCTGGCCTCCACCTCTCCCCTTCGGGGAGAGGTCGGAAACCGCAAAGCGGTTTCCGGGTGAGGGGGAAGGTGAATCAGTGAGTTACACGGACTCGCCTACCCCCTCACCCTAGCCCTCTCCCCCAAGGGGGAGAGGGAACATTCCGTGCTCGTTATAAGTTCTTAATCAATTAAACAAAGCGCCGCCTTATCGGCGGCGCTTTATTCGAAACCGAATCCGGAAATCGAGAAAAGCTAGCGCCCTCGCGAACCCGCAAGTCCCGATATGAGGGTGAGGAGGCCTCCGCCCCCCGCGAGATAGGAGCCCCACTGAACGCCCGCGAGCCCCTCGTCGCTGCCCATCGTAATGAGGGCGAAATAGCCCACGGCTGCAATCACGACGACCCCCGCCAGCATGGTGATGAAACTCGTCAGCCGTCCGATCACCGGCAACAGGCCGAGCACGCCAAGCACGGCGGCGACCGCCGAAACGAAAACCGCGGCGAAGATCGCGAGGCCTTTATTGCCGGCTTCGGGCGCGCAATCGCCGCTGATCGAAAAATTTCGATCCAGCCAGCAATTTAATGTGTCACCCACATAGTGGTAACCTGTCAGCGTTACAGTGTCGCCGATTTCAGAGCCCCTGACCTTATCCTCAAAGATTGGAGCGAAAAGCAGCGCCGCAATGACGGCGAGCGGAAGCAGAATGCGGATCATGCCAACCCCCTTTGACCCAACGACTTGCGAACGCCAGCTTAGCGCCTGCACGGCTTGAATCCAAGCGACTCGATAATTGGCGCGCAATTCCGTCCGCGGCGCGCCGCGCGCGCTATGTTGCGCTGCAATGGTCTCGTCTGATGTTACGCGCGAAAAGCGAACTCGCCGGCGTTCAGGCAACCCCTAGCCGTTCCAGCGCAGCGTCGAACCGGCGAAGGCGCGCAGCCCATTCATAGCCTTCGCAGACACGCACACGGGCCGAACGGCCGAGCGCGGCTGCTTTTTCCGGCGCTTCCAGGACCGTCGAGAGCGCTTCGGCGAAGGCGGGCGCGGCGTCGGCGACAATGAGATCGGCGCCCGGTTCGGCCTCGATCCCCTCCGCCGCAGCCTGTGTTGCGATCACCGGGCGGGCCATCGCCATCGCTTCGAGCACCTTGTTCTGAACGCCGCGGGCAATCCGCATCGGCGCGACGACGGCGCCGGCCTGCGCAAGCCAGGGCCTGACATCGTCGACGCGTCCGGTCACGATGACGCCGTTGCGGCCGTCGAGCGCGCGCAGCGCCCGGGCCGGACGCGGACCGATCACGGCGAACCGCGAATCCGGTCTGCGCTGACGCACCGTCGGCCAGATCTCCCGCACGAACCATGCGACCGCGTCCATATTCGGCTGATAGTCCATCGCGCCGGTGAAAATAACGTCGGCGGTCCTGTCGAGGGGCGCGTAACCGAACGCCGGATCAAAATAATTCGCATCGACCCCGTTCGCCCACCAGTCGACCTTTGCGTCCACGCCGGGACGGTCGTTGAAAACGGCGGCTTCGACCGGCGTAATTGCAAACCGCGCCTCGGCCCAGCCGGCGATTGCGTTTTCCGCTTCAGCCAGCAGCATCGCCTCGCGGGCGTACACGAATCGCATCGGCCCTTTGGCGCGCGCGGCGTACTGGCGCCATTTCATCGAGTCGGCGTCGCAGAAATCGACAATGCGCGGCCGCCCTTCCACCGCTTCTTCAAGATAGGGCGCCATGGCGGATGAAAAGGCGATTTCCGCTGCGAGCGGCCTGGCGCGCAAACGCGCTGAATGTTCCGCCATGCGTTGGTCGCGGTAATAGGGAAAGGTCAGCGCCTCGCCGGTGATAAAACCGACAACGCTGCGCGCCCGCGCAAAAAGCGGATCGAGGGGAACCAGCGCGACGCTTTCGCAAACCGCCTCAAGCGCGCTTTGATGGATGAAGTCGGCGCTGTCGTCGACAAAGCAGGCGAGATGCACCCGGAACCGTTCGCACAAATGCCCAAGCAATCGCCACGAGCGGATCTTGTCGCCCTTGTCCGGCGGAAAGGGAATCCGATGGGAAAGAAAGAGGATTTCCGGTTTTCCTGTCATGGAGCTCTGCTCATGCAAAGTTGCACGCCGCCAGCGGCCCCAGCGCATTGGCGAGGGGCAGCGGCAGGCGCCGCCAGACGCGCGCGGCCATTGAAAATTTCGGATTGTCAGGATTGACATTCGGCGTTTCGCGCGCGTCCAGCAACGCGTACTGATACTCGAGCGCGACCGGTTCGAACCCCCAATAGGTTTTATAGTCGAACGCGCCGGAACCGTATTTGCTGCGCCCGAAATCAAACAGACGCGCGCCGCGCGTCACGGCCCGGCGCATCTGCATCCAGTAGAGATAATCGAGCGCGCGGGTCTTGCGCGCCGCCGGCGCGGCGCCGGCGTAATAAGGCATGACGCGGTCGCGAAAATAAAAACTCACTAGCGCCGCTACGGGTTCGCCCTCATGGTCGACGACTGCGATTTCGGTTTCGTTCCGGAAATGGCGCAGGATTTCGCGTAAGTAACGCTTCGGGAAGACCGGCGTGCCGTGATCGCGCATCGACCGTGCGTAAAGCGCGTAGAACGCATCCGCCTCGCCATCGTAGCGAACCCTGAGCGCGCCGGATTCTGCGGCGGCGAGGGCCTTTCTGATCTCGGCGCGGCGCTTGCGCGGAATCATGGCGAGATTTTCGGCTTCGTCTTCGGGAATGGCTTTGCAAAAGCCGGCATAGACGCCTTTTTTGGTCTTCCAGAACGGAAACGCAGCATGGGCGCCGCGCAGTTCCACATAGCGCGCGCCAAGCCTGCGGCCCTGCTCAATCGATGCGTCGGCGAGAGCGGCGGCGGCGTGCGCATTGTCGGCGGCGACGCCGCCGCCGACAGTAAAGGCGGACGAAATCAGCGCGCGGCCGAGCAGCGGACTTTTCACGTCGACAAGCGGCAGAACGCCGGTGATCCCGCCTTCCTCGCGCGCGACGAGGCGCACCGGCTCATGGCCGTAGGCTGCGCGCGCGACCTCGCCCCAACCCCAGCGGTGGAAGAATCCCGCCTCCGGCGCTGCGTCTACGTAAGCATCCCAGGCGCGCGCTTCGCTTCCGTCGGCAAGGGCGACGTCGACAGCGGCGCGGATCGGAGTGACGGCGTTCATGCGGCCTCCCTCCAGCGCTCGAGCCCGAGCGCTTCGTCAATGCGTCCCCACGAAAAATCCGTCAGCAGGCGGCGCAGTTTTTTCTCCATAACGGAGAGATTGAGATAATGGCGAAGGCGCGATTTCAGCGGCGCGCTTTTGATGCGGGGCTGGTCCGGATCAATCTCCCACGGGTGGAAATAAAAGATCGCAGGCCCATCGAGCTCTTCCGCCGCGCGTCGCAATAATCGTTTCGACAGCGCATAGGGGCTTGCGCGAAACCAGCCGCCGCCGGCGCAGCTTACGCGGCGGCCGAACAGCTCGACCGTCGCCACCGGCGCTTCGATGAAATCGCAATCCTGAAGCGGATGAAACGGCGCGCGCCGAGCGTTCGGGTCGCCGTAATGATCATGCGCGATCGGATGAACGCTGGAGGAATAGCGATAGCCGGCCGCAGCGAGTTCTTCATACGCCCAGGGCGCGCGCGTATCGATTGAAAAACCGGGCGCGCGATAGCCGGCGGCTTCGCAGCCGGAAATGTCTTCAAGAACGGCCTTTGAGCGAACTATGTCGCGCCGGAATTCGTCGCGGCTCTGATCGAAAATTTTCTGGTGATCGAAACCGTGGCTGGCGATTTCATGACCGCGCGCGACGATCTCGCGAACAAGGCCAGGATCGCGCGCGCCGACCCAGCCCAGCGTGAAAAAGGTCGCCTTCGCGCCCGTCTCGTCGAGCAGATCGAGCACACGGCGCGTCGCCGCGCCGACCCGCGGCGCAAAGTCATTCCAGCTTTCGCGCCGGATCGTCTTTGAGAACGCCCAAACCTGAAAATAATCCTCGACATCGACGGATAGCGCGCCGCGAATCTTCGGTCCGGTTTTCTGGGTGGTCGAACGCATACTGACCCGCACTTACATACTTCAGCGCCAGATGCCGCGGAGTCCCGAGAGCAGACTTTCGGCGCGCGCAAGGTTTGCGGCGATTTTTTCGCGGCTGTCGCGGCGGCGGTTCTCGATGTCGGCGAGGGCTGCGCGCATGTGGAGAATGCTTTCATGCGCGGTCTTGAGCTCGCCGCGGGTCTCGCCGATCGAACGCAAAGTCGAACGCCGCCAGTCGCCGGATTGCGCCTGACGCGCCGGCGCGGCGAGCTCTTCCGGCTCTTCCTCCTCGCGCGGCTGAGGTTCGGAATCCGCTGCGGCGATCGCGGAGGCGACATCGCGAAGGGTCGCCGGATGCGGCGGCGCATCCGAGTCTTCAGCGTCCTCCGGGGGCGCGGACGCCCTGAGCGCGCGCAGGCGGTCGAACTCGCTCAATCCCGCAGCCCGAAACTCTGGAGCATCTTCCGATCCCCAGATCGTGTGCTTTTCCGGCCCTCTTTCTTCGCGATGCGGCGCGTCGTCGCCGACGGTTTGGACGGACTCTCCATCATCGCCCGGAGATTGGTCGGTCCGGTCAGGGTTGAAGGCGAACACCACATTGCCGCCGCCGGCGGCTTTGCGCTTTTCTTCCTCGACGGCCCTAACATCGTCTTCGACCGGCGCTTTCTTGCGAACGTTTCGCGCCGGTTCCGAACGCGGCTTTGCGTCGGCGGCGCCGAACCCTTCGCTTTTCAGTTCCTTGACGACCGAAGCGACTATCGGCGCATCGATTTCATGAACTTTCTCAAGCGCGCAATAAAGAAGAATCCGGTTGCACAGCGTGTTGATCCGCCGCGGAACGCCGCCGCTTTCCTTATGAATGAGCGCGTATGCGTCGTCGGCGATCAGCGGATCTTCGCGCCACCCGACCACCGCAAGGCGGTGTTCGACATAGCGGCGCGTATCACGTTCATCGAGCGGTTCGAGATGGTAAGAAGCGATGACTCGCTGGCGCAGTTGCTCCATTTCCGGCGCGGCGAGAATCTCGCGGAATTCCGGCTGGCCCACAAGGAACACCTGAAACAGCGGCGTCCCCTCATAGTCAAGATTCGACAGCATCCGCAGCTCCTCGAGCGTGCGCTGCGGCAGGTTCTGGGCTTCATCGACGATCAGCAGGACGCGGCGGCCCCGATTCATCTGGTCGAACAGGAAATCCTCGAATGCTTCAAGCTCGCCCGATTTTCCGGATCGCTGCGGCTCGATCCGAAACGCCGATAGGATGTGCCCCAGCACATCGTCCGGATTGAGATTCGACGTCAGAAGATGCGCAGCGACAACGCTCGAGCGATTGAGTTGGCTCAGCAGATGTCCGATCAGAATCGATTTCCCTGCGCCGACCTCGCCAGTGATGACGATGAATCCTTCCGCCTGGCGCACGCCGTAATGCAGATAGGCCATCGCCTTATTATGGCTACGGCTTCCGAAGAAGAATTTTGGATCCGGGTTGAGTCTGAAGGGCGCGCCCGACAGACCGAAATACTCTTCATACATGGTTATCAACCCAAAGCGTCAAAAGCTCAAAGTCAGACCCGCAACGACGACATTTTCTCCATATTCAAGAAGCGGGATTTCGGAAAAACGCTCCGTATGGGAATATTCTCCGAATACGGAAACGTTTTTGTAGATTTGATAGCCGGCGCCTGCAGATCCGCCGACGGTGTGAGTGCGTCCGTTCCGGGCAACAAGGCCCGTGCATGACGCTGTCGCATCGAACAGCGGATCGTTGATATCGAACCCGAACAGCGTCGGGTTTTGAATGCAGGAGGCCGGATCGAAAAAACTGTCCACGCGACGATAGAACATATCGCCATAGACCATAAGCCGCCGCGATACGCTCTGGCGCGCATTAAGCGTTCCGCTTAAGACCTCAAATTTGCGAAAACCGAAATCGGTGTCTTCGTACCGAACGCGAGCGGCGACTTCGAGCCTGCTGAAAACGCCCGTCAACTGCGCATGAGCGGTTTCGGAAACGCCGATGCCGGTCGTCTGCGCATTGATACTGCGTCCGCCGAATTGCGTCGCCGAACGAACGACAGCCTCCGGCGACAGACTTTCGCCTTCGCGCAGCCGGTCGGCGAAATCGAGAATATCGCGCTGAAGCCCGCGAAACTGGCTGCTCACGGACTGCGCGCGCGTGCGGAACCGTCGGCTCGCGCCGCCGGACAGGACGAAATTTCTATTCATCTCATAGCGGAGTTCCGCTTCGATGAATTCGTCGTCGTAACGCTCGCCATATTCAATCTTGACGCGCGTGCGCCGGCTCGGGCTGGCTGCGAACCCCGCCCGCCAGAAAGCGCCCGACAGCGCTTCGTCATCGAAAATGCCGGGAAGCGCGTCGGTTTCGACGTCGTCATAGCCGCCCGCGCCCGTAAGCGAAAATGTGCGATTCAGCGCGAATTCGCCCTCGCCCAGAAGCGTCCCCTGCTCATACTCGAAACTCGGGATGATGTCGGAGCCGTCTTCTTCCGTATGGTTGCCGTAAGCGCTGAGCGTAATCTTGACGCGGTCGAACATGCCGGCGCTGTCGAATTTCGCCAGCGCTTCATGAGATGTGGAGTCATTAAGAAGGTTTCCGCCGCGGATCGGATTGGCCGCCGCATCGCTATCGTCGATAAAAACCTGAGAAAACCGGTAGCGCAGTTCGCCTGTCGAGAAGTTCGAAAACTTGCGATAAAAATAAGGGCTCGCCGAATAGGAATGAACATTCGCGCGCTGATCGCGGCCGGCGTTGATATTGGCCGAGAAACGCCCGTTATCGCCGACAAGTTGCCGCGACGAGCCTGCGGCGAAATCGACGAACAACAGATTGTCCGCAACCGTTGCGGTTCCAACGCCGCCGACATCCTGATTGACGACAAGGTTTGTTCGATCGGTGAAATAGGACAGATCGAGATCGCCGCTGAAGATCGCCGTCACGCGATCGTTGCTGACAATCAGACCGCCGGTCAACAGGTTCGACAGAACGACGTCGTCGTCCTTGATCTCGTCGCGGACGAGATTGAGATTGTCCGAATAGGCGACGCGCGGGTTGACGCTCGCCGAATAGCCGAGAAACGACGACCGCATCCTGAGCGGCGCCGTCGGAGAGGATATCTGCGCGGCGGCTTCGCCTGCGATCAGACCGAGCGCTGCAGCCAGCGCTATTGTCCGCTTGAGCGCGCGTCTCCGCACGGTCCGGCTATCGATCGCGCCCATCTCCGCCCCCTTTGTCTGCGGCCCCAGGTCCCCCGCGCGCGACGGCGCGCAAATCAAGATCCGACCGCCCTCGCGGTCGGGGCGGACAGGCGTTCCGCCGCCGCTCCTCGGGATAGTAATCCTTATAGGAGCCATAATGGGATCCCCCGCCCCCGATCAGACAGCGATTGAGGAGAAGGCTCACATTCGGATTGACGTCGAGCAGTTCGTCGACCGCCGCAGCGACAGCCGGCTCGGGCGTCGCATCGGCTTCGACCACGAAAACGACCTCATCCACATGACGGGCCAGCAGAACCGCGTCGGCCGACGCCAGCACCGGCGGCGAATCGATAATCACGAGCCGGTCCGGCTGATGGGAGGAAATCTCGGTGAAAAACCGCTTGGCTTCTTCCGAAGCGTAGAGCTCCGCCGCCGCGCCGGCGTCTGGCCGGCCCTCGGGGAGGATTGAAAGCCCCGCGCCGCGCGCCTTGACCATCAGCCCGTCGACCGACAGCGCCGGATCCGCAAGCCGGTCGAGAAGTCCGCGCGCGCCGGCGTTAAGGCCGAAATGGGACATCACCTTGGGCCGCGGCGTATCGGCGTCGACCAGCAGGACGTCGATTCCGTCTTCATGGGCGAAACTGAGCGCCAGATTGATGGCGGTGAATGTCTTGCCCTCGCCGGGCCGGGTCGAGGCGACAAGGATGAGATTGCGCTGCCGCCCGGACCGGCGCGCCACGCCGGGACCGCCGCCAGCGCGCAAGAACCCGATGCGGCGCAGCAGCCGGCGCTTCACGGCGCGAAGCTCAAGCGCCAACGCCGAGGCCCGCTCGCCCGGCGCGAACAGGCCGCAGGCGGCGAGCGCATCGAAATCGACATCGAAAATCTGTTCCGGCGCGATCGCGCGCGCCCGCGGCGCGTCGGTTGCGGCCCGGGGCAATCCGCCAGCGGCTTTTTCGATGAGACCCGCTGTGGTCATCGCACGTCCCCCGCCTTTCCAAGTTCGGCGATCTGCGTTTCCGCATTGCCGTGATCGGTGATGCGCAGCGCCTCAAAATAGGCCAATCCCAGCGTCGCGACCGCGAGCCCGGCGCAGGCGCCTGCAAGCTTCACCATTTCAGCCCGGCGCACGCCGGAAACGACCATCGATTTCGCTTCGCTGAAAGCCCCGAGCACGGGCAAATCGAACGCGTCTTCAAGATCGGTCGACTGCGCATAGGTGCGCGCCAGATAGGTCAGAAGAAATGCAACGCCCCCGCCGCCCGCAAAAGCCAGTGCGAACACGCCGAGGATAAGAAGCAGCCGCGGCGGATCGCTTGGCGAAAGCGCCTCGGCCGGCCGTTCGAAAATCATATATTCAACGCCCTGGCCGCCCGCGCCGAGCGCCGAGGTGAGCGCCAGCCGGTCGCGGCGCGCTGCGAGCTCGTCATAGGTTTTGCGGGTCTGCTCGTAGTCGCGAACGATGCGCTGCAGTTCGGCCTCCGCGCCCGGCGTCGCGCTGATCGCCAGATCGAGCGTCTGCAGTTCTCCGTTCAGCCGTTCGCGGCGCTCTTCAAGGCCGGCGATCTTGTCCTTGACGGCGCGCATGTCGGCTTGAATGCGCGTATATTCGGGATTGGTCGGCAGCGTCGCGCGCCCGGCCGTTTCAAGCTGCGCGATGCGCGCTTCGAGATCCTGGATATCGGGATAATTCTCATTGTACTGACTGCGGAGCTGCGCAAGCCGCACTTTGAGCGTGTCAAGTTCGTCGCCCGACGAAGTGCGCGACGTCTGCGCCAGCAGGTTTTCGAGAGTCGCCAGCCGGCGGCGCGCCTGCGCAAGCTCGTCTTCGGCGCGCCGGAGTTCGCCTTCCTTCATCTCGCGCCGGCGCAGATTGCTCTGGGAGGCTGCAAGTTCGCTCGCATGGGCGCGGCGGAATTCCGCTTCCTCGCGCTCCTTTGCGGTAAGGCGGGCGTCAAACTCGGCGATGCGCTGATCGAGACGGCGGCGCGCTTCTTCCTTTTCGGCGAGACTTGCGCCCAGATCCTGTTCGATGAGCAGGTTCAAAACCGCATCGACGACGCGGCGCGCCATTGCGGGATCGCCGTTTTTGTAGGAGATGACGAAGTACATCTCGCGCGGACTTTCGATATGGATTTCGCCGGCGACCCAATCGACGAGCTTTTCCATCTTCGCCCGCCGGGCGAGCTCAGTGCGCGCCTCGATCGTCTTGTCGAGCCCGGCGCGGCGGACGATTTCCTCCACGTTCGGACGGGTGAGAAGCTGAAGCCGCATCACCTCGACGCGCTGCTCGTAATTGGGCCGCGCGATGACGCCATTGAGCACCGGTTCGAGGATCGTCTCTGTCTGTACGAAAACCTGCGCGCGCGATTCATATTTGTCCGGTATGAGCCAGACCGCGAACCAGCCGAGAAGCGCAAAAGCCCAGGCTGCGGCGACGACAAGCCAGCGCCGTCGCCACAGTCCTACGCCGTATCGAATGACCGGCCGAGGCAAATCGGAAATATCAAACACGGAACTGTTTCCTTCTACGCCCCGATGCGGGTCGGGCCCCATCGAGATCAGAATATGCTCTCGGGAATCAGAATGACGTCGCCCGGCAACACCGGCGCGTTCGCCGAAATGTTCCCCTTACGGAGCAGATCGTCCAGTTTCAAACGATAGGATTGACGCTCCGCGCCCTTGCCGCGGATCAGCACCGCCCGGTTGCCGGCGGCGAATTCCGTCAGCCCGCCGACTGCGACCATGACGTCAAGGACGGTCATGCCGGCCTGATAAGGCAACGCCACCGGCTGCTGGGCTTCGCCAAGCACGCGCACCTGCTGGTCGAATGTCGACGAAAAATCGCTGACGATCACCGTTACTTCCGGCGTCTTGACGTAGGCGCGCAGCGCTTCCTCGAGATCGTTGGCGAGCTTCGAAGGCGTCTTGCCCGACGCCACCATGTCTTCGACGAGCGGCGTCGAAATGCGCCCGTCGGGCCGCACCGTTACATTGGTCGAAAGCTCCGGCGCGCGCCAGACGAAAATCTCAAGCTTGTCGAGCGGACCGATCAGATAGTCCGGCGACATCTCGGCCGCATCGGCTGTCGTCTGCGGCGCCGCGCTCATTGAACCGCCGCCGATTGACGCGCAGCCGGCGATTATCAGCGCGGCGAAAAACGCTGCAACGGAGCGAATAAATAACGTTAATGACATCATTGTCCCATCCTCGGCCAGTTATGGCGGAGGCCCCA
>JBHHVZ010000088.1:0-11770 GCA_046756245.1 Parvularculaceae bacterium | reverse complement strand
TCGCCGCCGCCGGCGCGAAAGTCATCGCCGTCGACAAGTCGGGGCCGCGCCTGAAACGGATCGCCGAAAATCTCGCGCGTTTAAATCTCGTCGCCGAGACAATCGCTGACGACGTGCTGAAATGGACGCCTGCGGATAAAGCCGACGCCATCCTTCTCGATGCGCCCTGTTCGGCCACCGGCACGATCCGCCGTCATCCTGACATTCTATGGTCGAAGTCGCTGGATGACGTGACGGCGCTGGCCAAAATCCAGGCCGAAATGATCGACCGGGCGGCTGAATTTCTGAAGCCGGGCGGCGTTCTGGTCTATAGCGTCTGTTCATTGCAGCCGGAGGAAGGCGAGCGCCAGATCGAGGCGGCGCTGGCGCGCCGGCCCGATCTTTCGCGGCGCCCGATTACGGGCGCGGATATCCCCGGCCTGCCAGGCGCGGCGACGCAAGCGGGCGACTTGCGCACGCTGCCCTCGATGCTGGCGGCCGAGGGCGGCCTCGACGGGTTTTTCGCCGCCCGGCTGATCAAATCCGGGTGAGGCGAAAAACCGACAGTTAACAAGACGTTAATATCGGCTGTAATCGCCCGTTCGACCTTGATCCGGGCGCGGCGTCACCCGATATTGTGGGGACGCCGCCGTCGCGCGGGATGAAGTCCCGGGGACGGCGTGAAATTACGGGCGGAAGAACACCAAACGGAAGAAAGCAGGCGCGTTTATGAACGACACTCGCAGGCAATATGGCGTCGCAGCGCGAACAGGCGCGGCGGCCATCGATCAAGGCCTCCGGCAGTATATGCTGGGCGTTTACAATTACATGGCGCTCGCCATTGCAGCGACGGGACTGATGTCGCTTGTGGTCGCCAGTAATCAGGCGATGATCTACGCCATCGCCGGCACCCCGCTGCGCTGGGTGGTGTTCATCGGCATTCTCGGCGTCGGCTGGTTCGCGCCGCGGGTGATCTTTTCCGGCTCGAAAACAGCCGCTCACCTCATGTTCTGGGCTTATGCGGCGCTGTGGGGCCTCTTGATTGCGCCCTGGCTTTATGTTTTCAACGCGCAGGGTGCCGCACAGGAGATTTACCGCGCGTTTTTCATTACGGCGTCCGTCTTCGCCGGCATGAGCCTCTTCGGCTACACCACAAAGCGTGACCTATCGGGGATGGCGAGCTTCTTGTTCATGGCGACGCTCGGGCTTCTTGTGGCGATCATCGTCAATGCGCTGATTTTCCAAAGCGGCATGATGGGCCTGATCGTATCGTCGCTCGTCGTCCTGGTGTTTTCGGGCGTGACGGCGTTTGAGACGCAGATGATCAAAAACCTCTACAGCGAAGGCAGCGCCGTAAACGAGCGTGCGGCGATCTTTGGAGCGTTCGCCCTATACGGGTCCTTTGTGACGCTGTTCATCCATATTCTGAATATTCTGGGCATCATGCGCGATTAGCGCCGGGCCCGCCCTGAGGCCGGGAACCCCGCTCTTTAGGCGGGGTTCTTGCTTCTCCCGCAAACGTGACCTTGGGCCGCGGGTCCGGATTTGTCGCAATCGCGCCGCCCCTCTAAGCTGGAACCCATGCCCGCCAGAGATTCATTCGACCTGCCCATTGCCGGCGCCGATACGGCCGTCGCGACCGGCTATGATCGATACGTTCACGAATTCCTGAGCTACGGGGCCAATCTGCGCGATCTTTTCGCGATCGCCGACGACGCGCCCGATTGCGCGCTCGCAAACGCCCATGCGGCGGCGCTGCAACTGGCGTTCGAAGGCGCAGAAGGCTGGACTAACGCGGTTCCCTATCTGGAGCGCATGCGGCGCGCCCGGACCTGGCTCGAATGCGATCGCGAAAGACTGTTCTGCGACGCGGTGGAGGCGTGGGCCGCGCGCGATTTTCATAATGCCCTAGCAGCCCTCGACGAACTGACGGTGCGATGGCCCGCCGATTTGTGCGCGATCAAATGGGCTCAATACCACGCCTTCAATCTCGGCGATCAGGCCGGCATGTTAAGGCTCGGCGCGCGCGCCATGACGGTTCATGAAAACCAACCCTACGTTCACGGCATGATCGCGTTTGCGCTGGAGCAGAACCATCGACTCGGCGAAGCCGAAGAGGAAGGGATGAAGGCGGTCGAAATCGCCATCGACGACGCCTGGGCGCATCATGCGGTCGCGCATGTGTTCGAGACCGAAGGCCGCGCGATCGAAGGCGCGCGCTGGATGCGCCGCTGCGCCCACACCTGGGAAAACAAGGGCGTTTTCATCCGCGACCATAATTGGTGGCATATTGGTCTTTTTCATTTGGGATTGGACGAGCCGGAAAAAGCGCTCAATATCTATGACGAGCGATTGTGGGGCGCATGGCCGGAATTTCCGCAGGAACAGATCGGCGCGGCTTCCATGCTGTGGCGGCTGGAGCTGCACGGCGTCGACGTGGGCGGCCGGTGGAGCCCCGTCGTCGACAAGGTCAGGCCGCGCGCCGGCGAACATGTCTTCCCGTTTCACGACCTCCATTATCTGATGGCGCTTCTTCGCGGCGGATCAGAAAGGGAAACGGATCAATTCATCCGCTCTCTGAGCGAACACGCGGAAAAGCAATCCGGCGCGACCCGCGACATCTGGCTTGGCGCCTGCATGCCCGCCGCGCGCGCAATCAAAGCGTTCGCAGAACGAAATTATGACGACGCGGCGCGCGATTTCGCCAAAGCCATGCCGCGCCTGCATTCAATAGGCGGCAGCCACGCCCAGAGAGGCGTATTCGTCGAAACCAACAAAGCGGCGCTCAATGCGCTCGAGACTGGCGGCGCGGTGGCGAGATATTAGGTCGCAAGTCTGATCCGCCGGCGATCGAACACCCGCAGAACCTGCGCGAGATCGTGGCCGCGTTTCAAGATAGCGCCGGTCACGGAAACCACCGTGTAGGCGCCCTGCCGGCGCGTCTGCGCGGGTCGTTTTTCGATCCGGAATAGCGGCGCCTCGCAGGATTGGCGGTAGACGCTGAACACCGCCGCATCGCCGAGCGAATCGATGGCGTAGTCGCGCCACTCGCCTGCGGCGACGAAATAGCCGTAAACGGTGAGAATTCGGAAAAGCTCCGCGCGCGTGAACGCCACTGTCGATCGGCGCGCCGCCGCGTAGGAATGGGCTGAATTCTGCATTGGAAGCGAAGTCTCCAATGTTGACGCGGCGTTGACAAGCCCCACGCGACGGCGGGTTTACGCAGCCGCCGCGGACATTCTTAAAAATGCCTTAATTGGTCCCCGAGAGCGCCCCATTCGCCCGCCATTTTTCTCCTGTCGGACGGGCCTGGCGGTCGGAAATTCCGGTTTCAACCATCGCCCCCAGCCCCCGGGAGGTCAGGCCCGTCAAAGCCCGTCCGGCGATTCTCCTGCTATCGATCTGCGCCAGCAACCGCCCGAGACGGGGCCGGTCTCCTCCGGGTCGACTCTTTCCATGAATGCAGTCGTCAGCGTCGCCCTATCCGTCTTCACGGTGTTCGCTTGGCCGTCAAATGTCGAGCGCGGCGGAAAGCGCGTTGGCCTGAATGAATTCGCGGCGCGGCTCGACAATGTCGCCCATTAATCTGGAGAAAATATCGTCGGCGTCGTCGGCTTCCTTGATCTTCACCTGCAACAACATGCGCGCGTTTTCATCGAGCGTCGTTTCCCAGAGCTGGTCTGGATTCATTTCGCCGAGACCCTTGTAGCGCTGAATGGCGACGCCTTTTTCGCCCGCCGTACGCGCCGCAAGCAGCAGGGATTCTGGCCCATAAATGGGTTCGGTTTGATCTTTCCGCGTCCATTGCGCCGGCTCTTTGAAAATTTCAATAAGGTCTTCAACGCCGGCCTGCACGCGGCGCGCGTCAGCGCTTGTCAACATTTCGCGATTTAAATGATGACGCTCGGCGACTCCGCGCAATTCGCGTTCGAAAATATAACCGCCCTCGCCGTCCGGCTCCCCGCGCCAGCCGCGTTCATATTCCTCGGAAATCATATCGAGACGCGCCGCTACAGCGCCCGCAAGCGCTTTCGCGCCCTTGTCGGGCGCTTCGTGAAGCGCCGAGGCCAGCGCCGTCTGCACGATAATATCGCGGGAAAACCGCAGCGGAAACTCGTCGAGAGCGTCACGGAGCTTTCGGACTTTGGAAAGAATGTCTGCAAGGTCGGGCCCGGCTATCGTCTCCCCGTCATGGAGCGTCAAAACGGCGTCGGCGATGCCTTCCCTATAAAGATAATCCTCCATCGCACGCTCGTCGAGAAGATATTGCTCGGACTTGCCGCGCGTCACTTTGTAAAGCGGCGGCTGCGCGATGTAGAGATGTCCGCGGCGAATGAGCTCCGGCATTTGCCGGAAGAAGAACGTCAGCAGAAGCGTTCTGATGTGCGCGCCGTCGACGTCGGCGTCGGTCATGATGATGATCTTGTGATAGCGCAGCTTGTCGGGGTTGAAATCGTCGCGACCGACGCCGGTGCCGAGCGCGGTAATCAGCGTGCCTATCTCCTGACTGCCAAGCATCTTGTCGAAGCGCGCCCGTTCGACATTGAGGATTTTGCCGCGCAGCGGCAGCACCGCCTGGTTTTCCCGGTTGCGGGCTTGCTTGGCCGAACCGCCGGCGGAATCGCCCTCGACGATAAAAATCTCGGCCTTGGCGGGGTCGCGCTCCTGACAGTCGGCGAGCTTGCCCGGCAGCGAGGCGACGTCGAGGGCGGATTTCCGCCTTGTGAGCTCGCGCGCCTTGCGCGCGGCTTCCCGCGCCGCCGCCGCCTCGACGATTTTCTGGACGATGCGCTTGGCCTCGCCGGGATTTTCTTCAAACCAGTCGCCAAGCTTGTCGGCGACGGCGCCCTCGACAATCGGGCGAACTTCCGAAGAAACAAGCTTGTCTTTCGTTTGCGCGCTGAATTTAGGATCGGGAACCTTGACCGAAAGCACGCAGGTCAATCCTTCGCGCGCGTCGTCGCCGCTGAGCGTCACCTTCTCCTTTTTGGCGATGCCTGAATTCTGCGCATAGTTATTGATAATACGCGTGAGCGCAGCGCGGAAGCCGGCCAGATGGGTGCCGCCGTCTTTTTGCGGAATATTGTTCGTAAAGCAGAGAACTTTTTCGTGATAGCCGTCGTTCCACCACATGGCGACGTCGACTGTGAGACCGTTGCGCTCGACCTGAAACGAAATCGGTTTGGAGATGAGCGGATTTTTCGACGCGTCGAGATAGCGGACAAACGCCCCAAGCCCGCCGTCATAGAACATTTCCTCCTCGCGAGCTTCGACGTGGCGCGCGTCCTTCAGCCTGATGGCGACGCCGGAATTCAGAAACGCCAACTCGCGAAGACGGTGTTCGAGCGTGTCGAAGTCGAACTCGGTGCCCGTAAAAACCGTATCCGACGGCAGGAAGGTGACTTCCGTGCCGGTCTTTTTCGACTTGCCGACGACGGCGAGATCGGCTTCCGGCTCTCCCAGGCGGAAGCGCATGAAATGCTCCTTGCCGTCCCGGAAAATGCGCAGGTCGAGCCATTCAGACAGGGCGTTCACAACCGAGACGCCGACGCCGTGCAAGCCGCCGGAGACTTTGTAGGAGTTCTGGTCGAACTTTCCGCCGGCGTGAAGCTGGGTCATGATGACCTGCGCGGCGGAGACGCCTTCCCCGGCGTGAATGTCGGTCGGCACGCCGCGCCCGTTGTCGCGCACCGTCACCGAGCCGTCCTCATTCAGGACAACTTCGACCGTATCGCAATAGCCTGCAAGCGCCTCGTCAATCGCGTTGTCGACGACCTCGTAGACCATGTGATGAAGACCCGATCCGTCGTCGGTGTCTCCAATATACATGCCCGGACGCTTTCGGACCGCATCGAGACCTTTGAGGACCTTGATTGACTCTGCGCCATACTCTTCCGGCGTCGGCGCGGCGGTATTCGCCATTTTCGTTCGCTTTCTATTCCAAATTTGTTTCGACGACTGACCCGGCCGCAACCTCGAACATTTGGGCGCGATCGCCCCAGGCGGAAAACAGGGCCTTATCCGTTCCGGTCATGAAGACCTGAAACCCGAGCTCATCGAGGATGTCAAAAAGACGGCCTCTTCGATCCGGATCAAGGTGAGCGGCGATCTCATCGAACAGGAGAACGAGCGGAGCGGCGTCGGCGGCCCCGATCCTCGCCCGGCGCGCAAGCGCGCGCGCATTTGCGAGCACAAGTCCAATCAACAATGCTTTCTGCTCGCCGGTCGAACAGAGGCGCGCCGGCCGGCCTTTCGCACGATCAACCACCAGAAGGTCGCTGCGGTGGGGACCGACAAGCGCGCGGCCGGCTTCGGCGTCGGCGCGGCGCTGTCGCTTGAGGCGCGCGGCGTAGTCTTCCTCGACCGCGGCCGCGGGCGCGCGCTCGAGCGCCGATTCCAGATCGCCCTCCAGCGCAATGTCGGCGGCGGGAAACAGACCGTCATCGCCCGTCACCTCCTCGGCGGCGAGGCGTGCGGCGGTCTCGCGGCGCGCCGCCGCAAGCGCTACGCCGGATTCCGCCATCTGCGCTTCAAGCGCCGTGAGCCAGGCGCTGTCGCGTCCGCCATCTTCCAACAAACGCTGGCGCTGACGCATCGCATGCTCGAACGCCGACCGGGCCCCGGCATGGGCGGCGTCCTGCGCAAGCGCCATACGGTCGACGAAACGCCGCCGCTCGGCGGCGCCGTCTGCAAACAGCCGATCCTGCGCCGGCGTCAGCCATAAAAACCGAAGATGGCGCGCAAACGCCGACGGGCCGGTGGCGGCGCGCCCGTCGATCCTGCACGTTCGGCGGTCCGGCGCAGACTGCGACGCGCCCACGCCGAGGCGAAGCTCGTCTTCGCCGTCCTCAAGGCGCAGCGAAACCGCCCATCCGCCCGGACCGCCGATCCGCGGCAGATCTTCAAGTCTGGCCCCGCGCAGGCCGCGCCCGGAGCCCATAAGAGAAATCGCCTCGAGAATATTCGTTTTGCCGGCGCCGTTCGGCCCGACAAACGCAACACAGCGACCGTCCAGATTGATGTCTGCGTTTTGGTAAGAGCGAAAATCGGACAGCGTCAAACGCCGCAAGCGCGCGCGCCGCGTCGCCGCCGCCGCATTTTCGGCCTCGCAAATTCGCACCGCCGTCTGGGTCACGTTACACCCTTAAGGGCATCAATACATAAAGCGCGCGCTCATCTTCCTCGTCGAGGATCACCGTCGGCGAAGACGGGTCCGCAAGTCGGAATGTCGCCGTCTCGCCCTCGATCTGCTGGGCGACGTCGAGCAGATAACGCGCGTTAAACCCGATCTCGATCGGGTCGCCGTCGTAATCGACGGAAAGCTCTTCAAGCGCAGATCCGGCTTCGGGGTTGTTGACCGTCAGGCGCAATCTGTCGGCCTCAAGCGCGAGCTTCACCGACCGCGTGCGATCGGCGGACACCGTAGAAACCCTGTCGACGGCCTGGGCGAAATCCTTGTTCTCGACGCGGAGCGTGTTGGGGTTGCCCTTCGGGATCACGCGTTCATAATCGGGAAAAGCGCCGTCGATAAGCTTCGACGTCAGATAGCCCGCCCCGAAGCCGAAACGAATCTTGGTGGTTGAAACCGCGACTTCGACGGTTTCGTCAGCGTCATCAAGAAGCCTGCCGAGTTCGGCGACGGCCTTGCGCGGCGCGATGACGCCAGGCATGGCGGCGGCGCCGTCCGGCAATGGCGCATCAAGTCTGGCGAGCCGGTGGCCGTCGGTCGAGGCGGCGCGAAGAACCGGCTGTTCCGCATCTGCAAGCGCATGAAAATACACGCCGTTGAGATAATACCGCGTTTCCTCCTGCGACATCGCAAAGCGGGTCTTGTCGATGAGCCGGCGCAAATCGTCGCGCGCAATTGAAAAGCGAACGTCGAACTCTTCCGAAGCCAGACTCGGAAAGTCTTCATCGGGCAGGACCTGCAGTGCAAACTGAGACCTTCCGGCCGACACCTGAAGGCGGCCGTCGTCCCCGTCGAGTTCAAGCCGGATCTGCGACCCTTCAGGCAGACGGCGCACGATTTCGTAAAGCGTGAGCGCAGAAGCAGTTGCGGCGCCCTCGCCGGCGACATCGGCCGGCGCCTGCTCCTGTATCTCTATGTCGAGATCTGTGGCCGTCAGCGTCAGCGCCCCGCCCTGCGCCTGCATTAGAACATTGGACAGGATGGGTATTGTGTTGCGCCGCTCAACGACGCTTTGCACATGCCCCAAAGCCTTGGACAATGCAGACCGTTCAATCGTGACCTTCATGCCGGTTCGCTCTTTCGAAAAATGACGTCTCCAGACGGGAAAACCGGCGATATAGCGGCCTCCGATAAGCCCGCCGGGCCGCCGGGAATCGCCGGTGGGAAATGAGCTCTAATTATAACCGAAACCGTCCCTAAAAAGCCAGCGTCGCGGGCGTTTTCAACGCCCCGCGCGGTTATTCTAAAGCCCTGAGTTCGGAACGGTTTTCCGGCCGTCGCGGGCGCTATTCCTCGAGCTTTTCGCGCATCAGCACAACCGCCTGCTGAAAGGCCTTGTCGCGCTCCAAAAGCGCCTCCGCACGGTTCATGGAGGACATCGCCGTGGTGTGGTCCCGGCCGAGCGCTGCGCCGATCCGCGGGAATGACTCCTTCAGGACCTCGCGGCCGCAGAACACGAAGCCGTGGCGGGCGCGGACGATGCGCTGGGGCCGCGCTTTCGACTTCAATTCCTCGATGCTGACCCCGAACGCTTCCGACGCCGCGCTCATGACGTCCGCAAGCGAAACGACCCGCCGCCTGTCCTGCAAGCGGGCTTTAAGCGTCGTTTTCGCTTGCTCCAGGCCAACCCGCATTTTCTTGCGCCCGTAAACGAGCACGAGCTGGTTAAGCGCGCCGATCGTTTCGCGCATGCTCTGCGTGAAATTACACGCGACATATTCAAGCGCCTCTTCGTCGAACGAACACGCAGGCGCGCTCGCCTGGAGCCGCTTTTTCAGAACTTCAAGCCGCAGCGCCGCGCCGCCAGGCGCGATGCAAACACTAAGGCCGCCGGCAAGCCGGTCTGCAAGTCGCTTATGCACGCCGTGCTCTGCGACAAGTTTTGACGGCGAGCCCTCTCCCGCGATGATGACCTGACGCCCGGACGCCAGAAACGCATCGATGACGTTCAAGACTTCTTCCTGCGTCCGGTTCTTGTTGGTCAGCAGATGGATGTCGTCCATCGCCACAAGTCCGTTCGCCAAAATATCGCGCTGGAGCGCCGAAACGCTGTTGGTCAGAACTGCGTCAACACAGCCGTTAACAAGATTGCTGTATGTGAGATAAATCCCGCCGTCGGCGCGTTGTTTGCGCCACTCATTGCCCACGGCGTGCAGGAGATGCGTCTTGCCGACGCCTGACGGGCCATAAATATAGACAAGCTCGCCCGACCCGTTTTGCGCGAAAATCTGCCGCGCGGCGGCGCAAGCCAGTTCGTTGGTCTCATCGACGGCCAGGCTTTCGAAGGTATTGCGTTCATCGACCGGCGTTGCGAGCGCGCTCAACCGCGCGACGCGCTTTTCGCCCTTGCCGTGACCCGTTCTTGAGACCGCAAACAGATCGGGCTTGCGCGCCGCAGCGGCGCCGCTTGAAGCCCCATTAAAACTGTCGCGTTGCGCAAGCGAGTCAACCTTGGCGGCGTGCGCGCGCATTTTCGCGCCGAGGCCGGGACGGGCCTTCAAATACACTTTTTTGACCGGCCCGTTCGCCGCGCACCATGCCTGCTTCAGTGAAGGCAAATAGCGTTGTCCGAGAAGCTCGCTTTTAATCCGCGAGCCTGTTTCGAAGGTGACGGAATCGTCTGTGATCTCCAGAATTGCGAGATCATCAAACCAGGATCGAAATGTTGCTTTACCGTGACGACTTAGCAGCGCTGCTCGAAATTTTTCAAACTTGTGGCTCAGATCGCCGCCAGTCGCGTTCGTCATTGCTTTATTCCCGAATTTTCGCAATCGATTCCCATGCGCACAGCACGATTCTCGCGCGCAAACGCAAAACATTAATTTGATGATCGCCCAGCCATTATGGCGGGACGCAAGGACCGCGCCTTAAAGCAACAAACTGGTATTTTCAACCAGCATCGTGCGCGCAAACATTGAAGCTGAAGTGACGCCTTTAGAACAGAACGCAATGCATCGGATCATTTCCCCGCCCTTTCTGTTTGGCGCCGCTGCGCGAAGCTCTCCCCGGAGCGCGAACCAGGAAAATCCGCCCTCTCTACGACAAATCGTTTTGATCAGTACTGGGACTATCAACGACTGAAATTAATCAGCAGTCGTTGTATCGAGGCGTTAATCATAGTTTGAAGGCCTCATGAACGCAAGCGCTGATGCGGATGTTTCCTCAATTTTTTGTTGTAAAATTGAATTGACTTTCCCCCGGCATGAAAAATCAAAACCTTAGCCTGCTGGGGTCAGATCTTAGCGCGACATAATGCATGCGGAACCCGCCTCGGTCGACGCGATGCCTTAACGCGCCGCAGCGATATCGAAAAAGAGGTTAAGCGCTGGCGCTTAAGCGCTGAGCGTCTTAATGCGCGCAGAAAGACGCGACAATTTGCGCGCGGCCGTGTTCTTCGGAAAAACGCCTTTGGAAACCGCCCTGTGAAGTTCGGGCTGGGCGTTACGGAACGCATCGTTCGCGGCCGCTTTGTCGCCGGCGGCGATCGCTTCCTCGACTTTCCGCAAATAGGTTCTCACCCGCGACCGGCGCGTCTTGTTGACGGTCGTCCTGCGCGCAATCTTGCGCACCATTTTCTTTGCGGAATAGGTGTTCGCCATGGGGTCTCGCTTGAGGTCTCAACTGGTTTGACGGCCCCTATGCGGCAGGGGCGAGGCGAGGCTTATAGCGACGGCTCTCAGCCGCGTCAACGCTTGCAAATTCACCGGATTGGAGCCTGCCCCGACGGCCGGGGATCATCGCTGGCACCGCCCGCAAAAGAAGGTCGAGCGACCGGCCTGAACGATGCGCTTCACGGGGGCGGAACAGGCGGAACAGGGCTCTCCTTCACGGTCATAAACGGCGAAACGATGCTGGAAATAGCCAAGCGCGCCATCGGATGCGGCGAAATCGCGCAAGGATGACCCGCCGGCGTCAATCGCGTCCTTAAGCACCGAGCGGATGGCGGCGTGAAGGCGCGCGCCGCGCGCCCCTGCTGTCGAAGCCGACCGACGGCGCGGCGAAACGCCCGCCCGAAACAGCGCCTCGCAGGCGTAGATATTCCCAAGACCTGCGGCAATCCGTTGATCGAGAAGCGCATTCTTGACCGGCGCCGCACGCGCGGCGAGCGCTGCATTCAACCCCTCGACCGTAAACGCCGCACTCATCGGCTCCGGCCCCATCCCTATGAAATGTCGGCAGTTTTCAAGTTCTTGCGTGGCGACGAGGTCCATGAACCCGAACCGCCGGGGGTCGTTGTAAACCAGGCGCGCGGCTCTTGCCTCGTCCGCCATCTCGAATGTCACATGGTCGTGTTTCGGGTCGGCGCCGCCTGCATAGCGGATTTCGCCCTTTCCGCCCGCTGCCGCGATTGTGAATCGTCCTGACATGCCGAGATGCATGATCAGCGTTTCATTCGTCGACAGGTCCGCGAGAAGATATTTGCCGCGGCGACCGAGTCTTTCGACGCGCGCGCCTTCGAGCCGCCGGACAAAATCGCTCGGCAGCGGAAACCGCAAATCCGCCCGGCGCGCCTCGACTCGCTCAAAGACGGCGCCGGTCATTACAGGCGCGAGCCCCCGGCGCACAGTCTCGACTTCGGGAAGTTCGGGCATAGAAGTTAGG
>JBHHVZ010000087.1:0-11788 GCA_046756245.1 Parvularculaceae bacterium | reverse complement strand
TCTAGCCAAGCTTTCATTGAAACGGCGCCCGAGCGTACGACCTCATTGAGCCGGCAGAGAAGCGGGCGCGTCCGCCTGCGTGCGCAGATAGGCGATGAGGGCGGCGCGATCTTGCGCGTCGGCCAGGCCAGCATACGCCATCTTGGTTCCGGGAGCGAACTGGCTGGGGCCGGTAAAAAAAGCGTCAAGGTCTTCATAGGTCCACGCGCCCGATAGTGACTCCAGGGCCGGCGAGTAGCTGAATCCCGGTGCGGAGGCTTTTTCGCGATCGACGACATTCCAGAGATTGGGGCCCATCATGTTCGGCCCGCCCTTGGCGAAGCTGTGACAGGCTTTGCAGACGCCTGCCAGCTTTTCGCCGGCGGCCGGGTCGCTCTGCGCGATCAGGTTTGCAAGTAAAGCCTGCTGCGTCGCTCCAGCGCTGCTTTCATCAACCGGCGCAGCTTCATCCGCCGGCGCTGATTTGGCGGCCGGCGCGGCAGCTGCTCCGGACGCAGGTTCAGCTATGTCGATTTCGTAGGTGAGTTCACCGACCGGGCGGCGCGGATAAAACCGGTCGACGGCGAGGCGGATGACGCCCGCGGTTCCAAGCGCCAAAAGAACTGCAATAATAAGCTTGTTGAACTGGTACGTTTTCATGCTAGGCCTCCGGCGGCTTCCGGAAATTGGCGGGCTATCGTCCGGGAAGTTGCGGCTCTGCGTAATTCAAAATACTTACAACAGAATCTGCTATAGCGACCAATCAGCGTAACAATGCGGAGAAAATCGCCAGCCTCAGTTGGACGAAGACGGCGCGTCCTCTTCGCCATACTTCCAGTGTCCCTGTTCTTTCAGGGCGTCGGCGACTTCTTTCGGCATATAATTTTCGTCGTGCTTAGCCAACACTTCCTGCGCTTCGAGGCGACCCTGATCGTCAAAACTTCCCTGAACGACAACGCCCTGACCTTCCCGAAACAGGTCGGGAAGAATGCCTGTAAAGATGACTTCAGTACGCTCGCTCGCGTCAGTAACGGCGAAACGCACCCGCGCATCGGTTCCCTCGGAGAGGTATTCGACGCTGCCGTCTTCCACGAGTCCGCCAAGTCGAATGGCGCGCGTCGGCGTTTCATCGAGAGCGGCGAGATCCGACGGCGTGTAAAAAAAAGTGATCGAGCTTCTAAGCGCGGTCAACGTCAGCGCGACGGCGATCGCTGCGACGACGAAACTGCCGCCAAGCAGCATCAGGCGTCTTTGTTTCTTTGCGGTCATGACATATTCGCTTCCGATGAGGATTCCGCGCGCAGCCGCAACAGGCGCAGGATGCGCCGTTCGGCGAGCTCATTGCGCATCGCCTGGACGACCAGCGCGGCGTAGGCCGCCATATAGGCGAACACCATGAAAAACAGCGGGCGCAACATCGATCCGTCGATCGTCGGGCCGTCGGGCCGGAATACGCTCGCCGGCTGGTGAAGGCTGTTCCACCACTCGACCGAAAACTTGATGATCGGAATGTTGACGAAGCCGACGACCGCCAGAATCGCGGCGACGCGCGCCGCCTTGTTCTTGTCTTCAATCGCGCGCCACAGGGAGATGTAGCCGATATAGAGAAAGAAGAGCACGAGCACCGAAGTCAGTCGGGCGTCCCATTTCCACCACGCGCCCCACATCGGTTTGCCCCAGAGCGAGCCGGTCACCAGGGCGAGCAGGGTGAAGGTCGCGCCGATCGGCGCGGTCGATTTTGCGGCGACGTCCGCCAGCGGATGTTTCCAGACGAAGCCGACAGCCGAGGCGCCCGCCATGATCGAATAACAAAACAACGACATCCAGGCGGCCGGCACGTGCATATACATGATGCGCACCGTGTCGCCCTGCTGGTAGTCCGCCGGCGAATCGATCAGTCCGTAATAGAGGCCGGCCAGACCGAATCCAACAGCGACGATCCCTGCTATGGGAATTGCGGGTCTGGCGATCCGGTCGAATCTTTGAGGATTGGCGAGATCATACATTTGTTGCGCGCTCCATATCCGTCCTGTTGAAGCGCAAAGCCGCCGCGACGGCAAGAGGCGCCGTCTCCACCAAAGCCGAGCCGTCGCTTGGCGGCAAGCTGCAAATCGACGCAGGCAGTTTGCCACGGTGGCCTCGCCAAGTAAGGCCCGCTAAGATATTGAAGAAACAAGCGGCCTTGAGCCGCTTTTATATCTAACAATGACGAATTCGAGAGGATGGGGCGCGTGAACGGATTAAGCGGAAAGGAGTACTTAATTCCGGGATTGGTGGGAGCCGGCGTTCTGGCGGCTCTTGTCTGGATTTACGCGCTGGACCGACCGCATGCTGATTCGAATGCCGGTGCGCAGCTTCAGGCCGGCGCGCAGGCATTGGCGATGCGGCACATTTATCTGTCGCGCTGCGCCGAGTGTCATGGAGACCGCGGTCAGGGCGGCGAGAGCACAGTCGATTTTACGTCCGCTCCCTCGGTCGCCGCTTTGTCGCGCAAGCGGATGATCAACGCCCTTGATAAGAAGCATGACGGCCGGCTCGACCAGGATTTGACCAAATCCGCCAAAGTGGGTGTCGTCGACTTTATCCGCGAATATCTGATGCTGCCGGCGCCGTTCGCCGACGCCAGCGTCGGCCGGCGGATCTATTCGGAAGGCTGCTCCGTCTGTCATGGCGAGCGCGGCGACGGGGCGTCTTGGGCCCAGAACAGCCTTAATCCATCGCCGCGAAATTTCGCCGATGCTGACCCAGAGATTCTGACGCGTGAAGCCATGATTGCGGTGACGACGTTCGGCAAGCCCGGAACCGCAATGATGCCATTCGCCACCCAGTTGTCGACGGACGAAATCGCCGCAACCGTTGATTATATTCGCTTTGCTTTTATGAGCGATCCGCAAAAATCGGCTGCGGCGCAGGCTTCCAAATCATCGTCTGCAAGCGTTGCATCCAGTAACGACGCGACGACGCCGAAACGCGGTCAGGCGCTCGCGGGCGATCCGACGATCGGCGCCGCGCTTTACAAAATCAATTGCGAGCAATGCCACGGAGAAAAGGGCGACGGCCAGGGACGGCGCGCCTATTTCATGGTAATCAAACCGGCCGATTTGACTTCAGCGGCGGTTCGGATGCGCATGAACGATCCAGCACGCCTCCAGAACGCGATCGCCAAGGGCGTTGTCGGATCGCCAATGCCGGCCTGGGAAACGGTTCTTTCATCGGAAAAGATCGCGGATCTCGCCGCCTATATCCATACGACGTTCATCAACCCAGAAGAGGGCGACGACCTCGAGTGGAGTGAAGACGGGGCAAAAAAAAAAGATTGAGCCCTAGCGCCGTGCGTCAATCGTTGTTGGCGAAGGGTCGTGCCGTTTACGAGTTCAATTGTTACTTCTGTCACGGTTATCGCGGTGATGCTAGAACGGTTGCGGCCAAGAACTTGTCGCCCCCGCCGCTGAATTTCTGGCGTGCGGCTGATCTGACGCCGGCGCGGGTGGAAAAAGCGGTTCGGTTCGGTAGGCCGGGAACGGCGATGCAGTCTTTCACATCGCGCCTGACCGACGAAGAAATCAAGGGTGTTGCAATCTATGTGGCGTCCGGGCTGAGCGGCGGCGCGGCCTATCATACGGAATCGAACGGTTGGCCAGACCATGAGCGTCGATACGGCGCGGCCTATCCGTTCGTGCTTGGCGAAATTCCCCTCGACATCGAGGAAAAGACGCTTTCAGAAAGATTGCGCAGCGGGCTGAAATTATTCCGATCGATCTGTTCGACCTGTCATAACGGCGACGCATTGAAATCGAACGAAGGATTTTTCCGATCGGCGCAGGCAAACGCGGAATCCAATGAGACAAAGGAGCAGGCGCCGCGAGTGCGAAAAGGCGATTGCTCGCGTTGTCACGACGGTGTCGATTCGAGCGGTAATCCCTTGCCCGGATATCATTCAAACTTATCGTATGGGGAACACGCAGGGCGTTACGCCGAAGAGCATGAGGGTGTGGAAGAAGAGTACGGGGAGTACGGACAAGATCCGCATGACGTGGCTCCGAAGATTGCCAGACTGACAGAGGAGGAAACGCGCGGGCGCGACCTTTACCAGTCTGCGTGCGCTTTTTGCCATGCGGCGGATGGAACCGGCCGGAACTGGATCGGCGATTTTCTGGCCGCAAGTCCGCCGGACTTTACAGACAAGAAATTCGCCGAATCCTACGACCGCGACCGCTTCGTGGACAGCGTTCTTGAAGCGCCCGCAAAAACCTCCATGCCGAGCTTTGAAGGCGTACTTGCGCGCGAAGAAATCGAAGCCGTCGCGCATTATGTGGAGCGGGCGTTTATTGAGAAAAAGGCGGACTGAAAGTCCGACCAGCGCTGCGTCCCGGGACTTCGAATCACCAGCGGCCCGGACCCAGAGTCTTGTGGTCGCCGATGATTCCTGATTTGAGGCCGGGCTTGCCAGAATGGCAAAGGCCGCAGTTTTCGAGACCCCATGCAATCTCATTGTTGTGGCACATGCCGCAGAATTTGCCTTCGTAAAGGTCGTTCATCGTCACGTCATTGGCGCCCGCCCGCATCTCGAAGGCGAGTTCGTGATGACAAACTTTGCAGCGGAACCGGATACGGTGGAACCAGTGCGGAAATACGACCGGGCGCTGACCGGCCGCTTCTGAGCGGCGGTTGAGCACGACGTCGGCGTATTCCGCGTAGGCCGCGCCCCCGACTGCGGCCAAGATAGCCGTCGCCGCTGACGTCAGTCGGATCAGGCGTCGGCGCCGTCGCGCCAAAGATGCTGAATTATTCTTCGTCATGGTCAAGACTGTGGCATCTGAGGCATTGAGTTAGCGGGAACGAAACGGCGCCGTGGCATTGGCCGCAATAATCACCCTGCAGAATCTCCAGCATTCCAAAGTCATTAGCGCCGGCTTTCGCTTTAAAAATCTTGTCATGGCAGTTCGAACAGTCGAGCCACTCGGTGTGCTGTCTGTGCGGAAAGACAACCTTCGGCATGCCCGATGTGTTAGGCATAATGATTTCTTTGTCGAGCACGCGAATCTCCGTGCTCGGCTGAATTTTTGCTCGAGGCGTGATCGTTCCATCTTCCAGCGCGGCGACCCAGTTGACATGATTGCCGCCTGGTTGCTCAGCGCGCGGAAGCGCTGAAAGAGCTTCCGCGGGTTCCTGCAGAAACGAAATCAGATCATTGGACGGATCGTGTACATGATCCTTGGCCAGCGGCTTCCAGGGAATTTCCTCTCTCGCGACTGCGCTCGATTTCTCGGCTTGTATAGTCTTCAGCGCAGGAGAAAGGGTCGGCGCGGGCGGTTGAATAACGTTCGCTTGGCACTGGAGCAGAACAAGGCACAGCAGCGCCCACCAGGGGCGGTTGTTTCGGTCGCCAAGAAATGTACGAAATGCTTGCATTTCCGACCATGCCTTCGGTGCTTTAGCCAGATTTGTAGCGATTCACCGCCGTTTCATGAAGCGGTCAATCGCATAACAAGGTGGAAACTTGAAAAAATCGCTTCTTTGAAAGGACGTATTGTCGCGCCAAATGCAGGAGAAATCTCGACCTTGGCGGCGTAATGACAGCAGATTCTGCGAAAGTAGGGATGAAAACTCTTGCGTCCGCCTATAGGAAAATTCTCGTTACGCTTTCGCGGTCGGCGTCGCCGCCGGCCAACGTCATCAGCGCTTCGTATTCAAGGATTTCGAAATGATTCTTGTTCAAAAGCGCAATCAATCGACGGTTTCTGAAACTTGTCAGCACACGGCTTACGGTTTCTATCGTCAGACCGAGATAGTCCGCAATATCGCGCCGAGTCATATGCAGCAAGACCATGCCGCGCTCGTAGAGGCCGGTGTCGTCGATGTCTTGCATTGCCGAATGACGTTCGAGAATGAATGCGGCGAGCCGTTCCTCGGCGTTCTTGCGCCCGAGCAGCACTGTCTGATCCCCGCGTCGACGGATTTCATTGGCGACGGCATCCATAAATGACTTCGTGAATTCAGGAAAGCGGTCGGAGATTATCGCGAGATCGGAATAGCGTGTTTTGCAAAGGACGCTGTCCGTTAAAGCTTCGAACGTGCAGTCAAAAGATGTTTGGCGCTGCGGATTTCCGATGACGTCGCCGGGGCTCCCAAATCCGACGATTTGTTGACGACCATCCGGCAGAGATTTGAAGGCTTTTATCTGTCCCATTTTGATGATGAAAAGCGCCTTCGCTATATCGCCGGAATAAGCAAGGGTCGATCCTTTGAGGATAAGCGCGTCGACTGAAAATTGTGAAATCGCCTTGCGAAGCGATTCTCCGTAACGCAGACAGACGCCCTTGTCGCCTACCGGACAGTCGTTGCAACTATCGTCTACTGAAACAACGGAAAAAGGCACATTGATCATAATTGCGGCCGGCGCCTTTCTTGCGATCCCGCTCTCAAGTCGCTGATAACTCCATATATGTCGAATCTGTTGCTTCCAAATCTTATCACACCTCGACAGCCATCCCCTGCGACCTAATGTGCAAGGTTCATTTTGCCGCAGTCAGGCCCTTAAGGCCTTCTTTGTTACGCGCATTCGCAATAATTTCTCCTGAATGGAGCGTCGAATAATTTCACCAGGAAAGGGCGCAGGGATGAGGCCAACACCGATTCATCGACCAAACGCGCGCGCCGGCTGGCTGGCGCGGCTGCTGGGGGCTCTGGCGGCGGGGCTCGGCGCGGCGGCCTGCGCGACGGCTCCGGTCGTCGAGGACCAGGGACCGCTCGTCTATCCGCCGCCGCCCGAGCTGCCGCGATTCGTTTACGAGCGGACGATTACAGGCAGCAGCGACGTTATCGTTGAAACGTCCGCCGACAGATTCCGCCGGTTCGCCACCGGAGAGCAAATTCGGGGCAAAGGCTTTTCCAAGCCGTTCGACATCGTCGTTCGGAATGGGCGGATTTATGTCAGCGATACCGTAGGCCGGCGCGTTCACATGCTCGACCTCAACGAAAAGCGATATGCAGAAATCGGAACCAAAGGGAATGGAAGGCTGGCCAAGCCGCTCGGTCTCGCCCTTGATCAGGCCGGGCGCCTTTATGTTTGCGACGGCACCGCCAAAAGGGTGGTGATTTTCGACTCAGAAGGCGAATTTCTCGGAGCTGTCGGTGGAGAAGATTTTCTCGAGCGGCCGACAGGCGTCGCGGTGTCAGCCGACGGTTCGCGGATCTTTGTCGTCGATACCGGCGGCGTCTGGAGCGATAACCATCGCGTGCGCGTATTCGATCCGAAGGGACGACATCTGGAAGACATAGGAACGAGAGGCGCCGACGAAGGAGAGTTCAATTTGCCTTTAACGGCCGATATGGGGCCGGGTGAAACCCTTCGCGTTCTCGATACGGGCAACTTTCGCGTGCAGGCGTTCTCGCCTGAGTTGAAAGTCGTCAACGCGTTCGGAAAACCCGGCCGCTACGCCGGGCATTTTTCCCACGCAAAGGGAATCGCGACAGACGCCGACGGGCGTATATATATCGCCGACACCGGATTTGGGGTCGTGCAGATCTTTCTTTCCGACGGGCGCGTCCTAATGTCGCTGGGAAGCCGGAGTGAAACGCCCGGCGCCGGTCATTTCATCCTTCCGGCCGGCGTAAGCGTCGATCTGGACGGGCGCGTCTACGTTGTCGACCAATTTTACAGCAAAATTGATGTATTTCGTCCGGCGTTTCTACCCGAGGATTGGCCGGCCGGAAGCGATTATCACCTAACGCCCGGCTACAGCTTCGACGCGATCAGCAATAATGAAGTATTGAATCAAATCAATTCGGGTCAGGACGATGATTTCAACGGGTCGGAAACTGGCGTTGAAGAAAAGGAGGTGCGCTGATTTATCTTGATATTCGTCAAAGCGGCGGGAAGCGTTTTGTGCTCTGATAAATACGAAACAGAAGCGGATGTTGTACGGCTTGGCGGAAGGGCGAGCCGTAGGGCGAGAAAAACGGGGGTCGACATGCTCCAATCAAAGCTCTCCAGACTAGCATTCCTGCCGGCAGGCTTCTTCCTGCTGACGATTCCTGGCGCAACGCTCGCCCAGGGCATTAGCGGTTCCGCGCACGATCTTGCGACCGGCGTTGGAGACAACAACGAAATCTGCGTATACTGTCATACGCCGCACGGCGCGCGGACCGACATTGAAGCTCCGCTCTGGAACAAGCCGGCCGGCACGGCGAGCTATACGACCTATGACAGCACGACCATCGACGGCGACGTTCTCGCTGTCGGGTCGGTTTCGATCGCTTGCCTGAGCTGTCACGACGGCACTCAGGCGCGCGATGCAGTCATCAATGCGCCGGGCTCCGGTCTGGGCACGAGCCCGCTTGGAACGCTCGGCCCAATGCCGGGTACAGTTGTTGCGAACTTGTCTGAGGATCTGACCAACGACCACCCGATCGGCATCCAGTATGGCGGTTTTGATCCGGGGACGGGCCAGGTCGATCCTGATTTCAAGAACACCACGAACGGCCTGAACAGCGCGACCATTCTCGGCCGCCTGCGGTGGTGGGTTGATACGGAGGCCCCGGGCAACGGAACTCGCAATAAGACAGACATGATCCTCTACACGCGCGACAATGGCGGCTCGGATCAGCCCTTCGTGGAATGCGCGTCCTGCCATGACCCACACCGGGGCACCGGCACGGATCCGGCTTTCATGCGGATCTCCAATACCGGCAGCGCGGTCTGTCTGTCCTGCCACGTGAAGTAACACCGGAGTGGACGCAAGAGTTAGAGAAGCCGGGCGCGCAGATGCGCCCGGTTTTTTCTTACGGATGGATGCGTAAGCGGATTGAAAGATCACAGCGGCGACAGCGGCAATTCGTCGCTACTTTATCGGGCTTGCCGCGACAATCTACGTCAGCGTGTAAGGTCGATTTTGCGGCGGAAAAGCATGAAAAATGATATCTTTAGAGCTTATCAAAAATCGACGGCAGGTGATGTAAGCAATGAAAATTAATCGCATATCATCGCTCTTGAGCATAATGGCCGCGGCTGCGCTGCTGATCTCGCCAGCTTCGACCAAAGCGCAGGACGACGCGCCGGCGCCGGAGCCCGCCGCGATGGACGGGCTTCCCGAGGATGTGGCGGCCATCGTCAACGGGGAAGAAATCACGGCCGAAGCGTTTCGAAATTTTTACGCCGCTTATGTGGCGCAGACTTATTTTCACTTTATCGATGAAGCCCGCCGCGACGAAATTGCGCAGGAAGCCCTCGATTTGCTCGTGTCGGATGCGATCCTCGTGCAGGAGACGCTGCGGCGGGGCGTTAAAGGCGACCTTGAGGAAACTCAAAATCGGATGGAGGCGTTCGAAAAGCGCTATGCGCGCGATGAAGAGACGCGAAAAGCATTCGAGGAAAATCGCGAAAAACTGAAAGAAGAAATTCTGGCCGACACCAGGGTTGAAGCGCTGCGCGCGTCCGTCATGGCGGGGCCGTCGCCCACCGAAGAAGAAATCAGGGCGTATTACGTTGAACAGAGCGCTTTGTTCACGACGCCGCGGGCGCTCGACCTCTCCATAATTCTCCTGGCCGTACCGCCGCACGGCGCGGTCGAAGAATGGAAGGCGGCGGAAGCAAAGGCCGGCGAACTCCATGCGCAGCTTTTGGCGGGAGACGATTTCGCCGCGTTGGCCAAACAGCATTCCGGTCATGATTCGGCGAGCGAAGGCGGCGCGCTTGGACTCATGCATGACGGCCAGCTTATCGACGAAGTGGCCGCGGCGCTTTCCGAGCTCAAGACCGGCGCGTTTACAGAACCGATGAGAATTCTTGAAGGCGTTGCAATATTCAAGATTAACGACCGCAAACCAGCCGAACTTCGATCGTTCGATGACGTTCGCGGGCGCGCGGCGGCGCTTCTCGAACGGGAGACGGCCAACAACCGCTGGAGCGCATTTCTGGACGGGCTGCGGGCGCGCGCCAGGATTAAAAAGGCGTCTTCACCCGTCAGGTTTTTGAGAGATTCTTGATGAATGACCGATTGGGGCGGGAGCGGAGCGGGCGGAAAAACGGTAACAGGACGCGCATCGCGTTGGCTGCGCCGAGCGCCGCTGTTCGCGTCCGCCTTGCTTGGCGCTTGCGCTGGCGCGCCGACGCCAAACGTCGCCCCGCCGGTTCTGTCCGGTAATCTCAGTGCAGGCGTGATCTCGCGCAAAACGCCTGACGCGGAAAGTGAACTCATTGTGCAGAGCGCTGCAGAGATCAAAGCAAGAAGCTATATCTGGCAGCCTTGGTTCGCCCAGATCGAAGGCGAAGGCGCAGTCGCTTATGAGCGTCAGTCCGGACGCCTGGTTTCTGCAGGCGAAGCATTACGTTTCGCCGGCGACTTCGGCCTTAACATATTGCCGATGAGCCGGTTTCCAACCACGGTCTCCGTATCCCGCGTCGACAGCCGCGTCGGCGGCAGGCTGGCGGCCACGGACTTTGTTCGTGATCGCGTCGCCTTCTCCAACTCCAGCATTTTAACAGGAAAGTTTCGGACAACCGTTGGCGGCTCTTTCGACCGCACGACCAAAGAGGACGGCGGCGACAGGAACGGAAAACGTCTCTATGCAAGTGCGACAAAAGAATTTGGCGAGAACATACTTGGTTTGAATGGACTGACTGCATCTATCGAGTATGCGACAAGCAGATTTGTTTCTCCTACAGAAGAAGATTTTGGAGAAGATACGGTTTCGGCGACTTTCTCCGCCAGAATGACGCCGGGCGAATCAATCACAAACAATCTTCACGTTACGTTCATTCAGGATGAAGATTTGTCCGAGACGACGCACACCAATCGGAAGTCGATTCAGGCGGTCGATTCCTTCCATTGGGCGCCACACGACAAAGAATACAATCTCGACGGTTTTATCCGGGTAAGGCGCGAGGAGATCACGCTGACCCCTGACGGCGAAGCAAACGAAAGACGCAGGGACCAGCTCATCAGCGTCATCAATTTCAACATTCCCTTGCACGAAAGGCTTCACTTTCGACTCGGATTTCGTGGCGGGCTCGACGACCAAAACGCGGCCAGCGCCGCATCAATGCGGCCGCAACGACGTTTCGCGGCATTCAACGCAAGCCTGAATTACACCTCCAATACGCGCGAATTCGGCGACTACGAATGGCGCTGGGGGGCGCGCGCAGCAGGCGAGACCGGTTTCACCAATGAAGCCAATACGTTGCGCAAGCCAAGAGCGGCGGTCAATCAGACGGTCCAGCGTGATTTCAACCTGTTCGAGGCCGCGCCGCTGGAAGTTTCATTTACTGAGGAAGTCGGCTTTGACGCGAGCGCCGTCGACCGCGACGACAATGACGTGAGCGGCGTTACGCCGTTCATTTCTCACGGACTTTCGTTTGCGCACAATCGCACGACGCGCACCAGCGCCACAACCTTCAACATGTCTGTTAGAGACTTTCGCGAGATCGGCGGCGACGGAAACGAATTGCAGACTGCGCAGCTGCAATTCAATCGGCGCCAGATCATAGACACGCGACAAACATTCACTGGCGTTATGACGTTTAACGGCATACGAAGGCGCTTGAACGGCGAGGAAGATACGTTCATTACGGCGAGCGGCAGACTTGTTTATGGGCGGCGCGCGCTGTTCGACGTGTCGAATCTGGATTTCCGTTCGGAGTTGGCGGTAAACATTTTCGAATTGGAAGAGTTATTTTCCAACAATCCTTCACCGACGACAACGGAGGACATACAGCATCATGAATGGCGAAATATTCTTACCTATCGTATCGGACTAATCGCTTTTATGGCCGAAGCTTCGCTGTTTTATGAAGACGAGGGCCTCGGGA